>DGGX01000103.1:2574-7590 GCA_002392385.1 Lachnospiraceae bacterium UBA3863 | reverse complement strand
GGAGCCCCTGTCTGTACAGACCGACGGCTCTGCAGCCTTCCCATACCAGGTACTTATGTCTGGTCACCGTCTTCAGGTGACCGATGCAGTTGGCAAGCGTAATAGGGGGTTCGTGTACCATGATTCTCCTGTCTGCTCCCGCCGGTGCCTTGTCTGTATTACCGCAGCCTGAATAGCCGCTCCTTGATGCGGGGGCTCATCTCCGTCCTGTCGATCCGGGCACTCCGCCCGCCGAAAAAGAGCTTTCTGTCATTCCACAGGGCCTTGGCCCCTACTTTTCTCACCGTCACGTCCCGTGTGCACAGGACCACCACGCTGCGGGGAGCCAGGCGGATCTCCGTCCGGTCCTTCATGAGATTCAGCCCCGGCAGGAAGCCTCTCTCGTCGGCGGTGTCGATGCAGAGATCCCAGATACAGCCGGCAGGGAGCCTGGGCAGGGCCAGTGTCTCCTCCCGCCAGTAGGTATTGATGCCCACATAGAGAAGGCGGTCCTTCTGGTCGCGGATCTCCGCGCCGGGGGCGTAGGCCTCACAGAAGAGCCAGCCCAGGGTGTGACTGAAATTGTCGATCCTGGGTCTCCAGGCCTCCGCTCCGTGCAGGGACAGGTCCGGATAGCCCACGGACAGATAATCCGTTCCGCGGAAGGGCGTGGACATCCTCAGGATCGGGTGTTCCCTGCGCATGGCGGAGAGACGGCGGACGAATTCCAGTATGGCCTCTTCTGTCTCCGACTCCTCCCAGTTCATCCAGCCGATGGGGTTGTCCTGTCTGTAGGGGTTGTTGTTGCCTCCGCGGGTGTTCCAGCGTTCATCGCCCATGTGGAGGAGGGGTGTCCCCTGGCTCATGAAGAGCAGGGTGAGGAAATTACGGGCCTGCTTGCGGCGCAGACGCAGGACCTCCTCATTGTCGGTCTCGCCCTCCTGGCCGCAGTTCCAGCTGCGGTTGTCATTCTCTCCGTCCCGGTTGCCCTCGCCGTTGGCGTCGTTGTGCTTCTCATTGTAAGAGACCAGGTCGCGGAGGGTGAATCCGTCGTTGCCGCAGATATAGCGGATCCTGCCGTGGTCCTCCCCCGTTTCAGTGAAGAGGCCGGCAAAAGCCGGCATGCAGTAGTCATCGCTCTTGACCAGGCTGCGGACCAGCCGGCTGTAGTCGGCGGAACAGTCAGCCAGGTGGGAGGTCCTGGGGATCCCCCGCTCGGGATGTTCTGTATCCACACGGCGGATGTTCTCATAAGGAAAGCTGTCGTGCAGGAGAAGGGTATCCGCCAGGATGGGATCGGTGACGATGGCCGGCAGGGCCGAGACATGGCCGATCAGCCGGAAGCCGTCGATACCGTAGTGGGTGACATAAAAGCGCAGGACGTCCGACTGGGTCTGGGACGATACAGTCTCCGGAAAACTCACCTGCATGAGGACCAGCATGCCGGCGTCATGGAAGGCATTGACCATCTCGGCGAAGGCCTTCATGGGATCCTCTCCGCCGCTGTACTCCTCCCTGGGGGCAAAATAGAAGCTCTCTCCGTACCACCAGTAAAGAGATGTGCCGGCATTTACGGCCTGCCGTCTGCCGGGGCGGGGCTCATAGACGGGCTGCAGAAGGACGCCTGTCACGCCCAGTGAGCGCAGGTAGGGGATCTTCTCCGCGGCGCCGCGGAAGGTGCCGGGGGCGGACACATGTGCCTCCGGATCCATGGTGAATCCCTTTACATGCAGCGAGTAGAGGAACTGGTCCTCCCAGACAGGCAGCGACCGGCTCCGGAAGACCGGAAGCTCATCGTCCGGCACAGGGAAGAGACGGCAGACTCTCTTCTTCTCTCCCGTCTCCGGGATACTCACGGACACGAAGCCCCTCGCGTAGGGATCCTCGAATTCCTTTCTGCCCTCTTTATTGTCCAGATAGTAGAGGTAGCCCCATTCCGCGGGGACCAGACCGGTGATCTTCACTGAATAGAGACATCCGAAACGGTGTTCATCCGTGAGCGGGATCTCTGTGCACATGCCGTCTGACAGCCGGAAGAGAAGAATCCCCCTGGGTGACGCTTCTCTGAAGACAACACTGAAGATCACGCCTCTTTCGAGCACAGTGACACCGGGGAGTACAGCATGGGCGGATACAGCATTAAATTGCTTATGCATTCTTCCCTCCTGTTATTTAAGCAAACTTGGATTATATATTATAACATATCCCGGTCTGCCTGTCTTGTGTGATCGCTATTTCGCACGGCGGGCGCCCTCTCCCGAGATCCCCAGGGGCCGCAGGAAACGGGAGGGCATGCGGGGATTGGTCCGGCTGCCCTTCATGTAGAAGAGGACCAGGGACCGGCAGGCCCTTGTCAGGGCCACGTAGAGAAGGCGTCTCTCCTCTTCCAGCGTCTCCGGCTCCATGCTCCGCCGGGAGGGCAGGATCCCCTCATTGAGGTCCGGCAGAAGGACCAGGTCGAACTCTCTTCCCTTGCAGGCGTGCATGGTGCAGAGCTCGAGAACAGCATCTGTCTCCTGGCCTTCTGTCTCCTTCTCCGTCTCTTCCTGACTACGGAATTCTTCCAGAAAGAGGGACATATCCCGGCAGCCGGTCTTCCGGGCCGCGGCGAGGAGCCGGCTTTTAAGGACCAGGAACTGTTCGCGGGAGGCCCTGTCCTGACTGCCGACCGGCCCCGCATAGCCGCAGGGACCGCACAGATAGCGGATGAAAAAATCCGGCGGCAGACCCCGCAGGGTGTCCAGATCCGCCAGCAGGGCTCTCACGGCCCTCTCCGTCCCCCGCCGTCCCCGGCAGCAGGCAAGAAGGCTCCGGCGTGAGCAGGTCCTGTCCGGCACCACTTCCCTGCCCAGTCCCCTGTCGGGCCGGTTCAGGATACGCAGAAGGATCTCTCTGGGAAGGCCTGCATCGATCTCCCTGGCCGCCCTGTCATAGGCCGCCAGATCCTCCAGGATCTCCCCGCGGAGGCTCTCCGTCCTGTCCCTTGCCCCTTCTCCGGCCTTAAAGGGAATGCCGGCCCCCTCCAGGGCGTGCTCCCACCTGCGCAGCTGCCGGTGGGTGCGGGTGATCAGGGCGGCGGAGGCACAGCTGCCGCTTTCCAGGGCCTTGCGGACCGTTTGCAGGACAAGTTCTGTCTGACCGGCCTCGTCGGGAGCCGGCAGGACCCGCACATCCTTATACTGCTTCACCGCTGCCTTCAGCCTCATGGGCTCACAGCCTGCGCTGTGCAGGCGCTTGGGTATGCGCAGGCGGCTCACGTCGATCACGGCGGCCGAGGCGGCGACGATCCCCGGGGTGCTCCGGTAATTGTCCGTCAGGAATATGCGCCGGGCCTTTGGATGATCCAGGAGAAAGCGGCGCATGAAGAGGGGGCTGCTCCCCCGGAATCCGTAAATGGACTGGTCGTCATCGCCGACTACATATAGGTTGCCGGTCCCCGAAGACAGCCTTTTCACCAGGGTATACTGGGGCAGGTTGATATCCTGAAACTCATCCACAAGGATATAGTCCCACCGCCGGCCCCATTTATCCATGGCAGCCGGATCCCTCTCCAGGAGACGGTCGCACAGAAGAGCCGTCTCATCCAGGTCCACCAGACTGTTGTCGCGCAGGTAGGCACGATAATCCGCCAGGATCCTTTCAAAGACCAGCTCGTCTCTGTCGGCGGGCTCAGCCCTGCCCCCGTCGCCGCCTGTCCTCTCCGCGGCCAGACGCCCGGTGATCCAGACGGAGATATCCTCCGGATCCGGCCGCAGCGAAGGGGTCGGAAAATAATCCTCCGCTTTCAGCCTGAGAAAACGGAGACGGTCATTCTGGTCTATGATCCTGTACCTGACCCGCAGATCGGTCAGGATGCGAAGAAAGAGAGCGTGAAAAGTGCTGAAGGTGACGGCGTCAGATCCTTCGTAGATCTCAAAGGATCTTCTGCGCATGAGCATAGAAGCGGCCCTGGTGAAGGTCAGCACCAGGATCCGCGACGGGTCGACGCCGCAGGTCTCCGCGAGGTAGCAGATGCGGCTGACGAGAACAGTCGTCTTACCGCTGCCGGGCCCGGCGATCACCTCGCAGGGCCCGGAACGGTGGTGTACAGCTGTAAGTTGAGACGGTGACAGATTCAGTCTGGCTGCCAGTCAGATTCCCCCTTTGCAGTTTAAGCCGTGAGCAGGCCGATGGAATGACGGATCCTGCGGAGCGTCTCTTCTCTGCCCAGGATCTCCATGATCTCCGTGGCGCCGGCCGGTGTGATCTGCCTGCCGGACACGGCGATCCGAAGCGGCCACAGCACATAGCCGTTTTTATAGCCGTGATCGGAAATAAAAGTCCTGATCGCCGCGAACAGGGCGTCGTTGCTGTAATCCTCCTGGGCTTCCAGGACAGGCAGGACCTCCTGCAGGACCTGGAGGGAGGATTCCCTGGTGGTCTTCATCTTCTTGTGGACATAGAGGGCCGTGTCATAGTCCTCCAGATGATCGAAGAAGCTGACCATATCCGGGATATCATGCCAGACTTCGATACGGGTCCTCACCATCTCCGCGATCTTCTTGAGGTCCAGGTCGGCGCTGACGGCACTGCGCAGGTAGGGCTCCGCCATGGTGTAGAAGCGCTCCGGATCCATGGCCTTCATGTACTCGCCGTTCATCCAGCGCAGCTTGGTATAATCGAAGACGGCGGGAGACTTGCCGATCCGATGATAATCGAAGACCTCCTCCAGCTCCTTGAGGCTGAAAATCTCGCGGTCGCTGTCGGGCGACCAGCCCAGCAGGGCCACGAAGTTGACTACGGCCTCCGAGAGGAAGCCCTGTTCGATCAGGTCCTCATAGGAGGAGTGACCGCTCCGCTTGCTCAGCTTGTGGTGGTCCTCATCCGTGATCAGGGGGCAGTGCACATAGGCGGGCACTTCCCAGCCGAAGGCCTCGTAGAGGCGGTTGTATTTGGGCGAGGAGGAAATATACTCGTTGCCTCTGACCACATGGGTGATGCCCATCAGGTGGTCATCCACGACGTTGGCGAAATTATAGGTGGGATAGCCGTCGGACT
>DGGX01000103.1:0-2524 GCA_002392385.1 Lachnospiraceae bacterium UBA3863 | reverse complement strand
CGTCGGACTTGATCAGGATCATGTCATCCAGCTCTTTGTTCTCCACCGTGATGTCTCCGTAGAGCTCGTCGTGGAAGGTGGTGGTCCCGGTTTGGGGATTGTTCTGCCTGATCACATAGGGAACGCCGGCGTCCAGTTTGGCCTGGATCTCCTCTTCGGTCAGGTGCAGGCAGTGCTTGTCGTAGACATTGATTTCCTTGCCGTCCACGATCCTGGTCAGTGTCCTGAGCCTCTCCGGCGTGCAGAAGCACCGATAGGCCTCACCCTTGTCGATGAGCTGCTGGGCGTAATCCCGGTAGATGCCGGCCGCGACTCTCTCGCTCTGCACATAAGGGCCGACAGGGCCGCCCAGGGAAGGGCTCTCGTCCGGATGCAGGCCGGTGGCCTCCAGCGTGCGGTTGATAATATCCACCGCGCCTTCCATCTCGCGCTGCTGGTCCGTGTCCTCGATACGGAGCAGGAAATCTCCTCCCTCGTGCCTGGCGATAAGATAAGCGTAAAGTGCTGTCCGCAGATTGCCAACGTGCATGCGGCCTGTGGGGCTGGGGGCATATCTTGTCCTGATCTTCATTCTGTCTCTACCTCGTTCTTGATAATCGTTTACGTCTGTATCTGAAGCGCCGGTCAGCCGGCGCCGGTGGAACCGAAACCGCCCCTGTCGGCATTGCCGAGTGTCTCCGCCTCCTCGAACCGGACAGGGGGCTGATGGGCCAGCAGGCGGAACTGACAGATCCTGTCGTTCCTGCGGATCTCGCAGTCCCTCGTGGCATAAGCAGGAAAACAGACAATGTCTCCGTCCCCGCAGTAGCTCTCGTCCACGATCCCTATACTGTTGGCCTGCAGGATGCCGTAGCGGCGGAAGGTGCTGCTCCGGGGGGCTATGATCATCTCATAGCCGGAGGGGATCTGTACGGATATCCCCAGACTGATCAGGCGGAACTCCCCGGCCTTCATGGTCACGTCCTCTGCGGCCCGCAGGTCGATCCAGTCGCTCTTGCCGCCTATATAGCAGAGCCTGTCGATATCCGCGTGATAACGGATCCGGAGCAGGCAGGAGGGGCGGCTGTCAGCCCCCGCCTCCGCGGCAAGGATCTGTTCGTCTTTATAGTCGGCCATATTCATTCCTCTCCGTCCTGTGTGCTTTCTGCCGGTGCGCCGTCTCTTCCCGTCTGTCCGGCGGCTGCGCCTGTCCGGTCAGCGGCCGCTGTGGCCAGTCTGTCACAGCGTTCATTCTCCGGGTGACCGTTGTGGCCCTTGACCCAGTGATAGCGGACGGTGTGGTCCTGCATGGCTGCCAGAAGCCGTTCCCAGAGCTCTCTGTTCTTGACAGGCTGCTTGCCGGCCGTTTTCCAGCCGTTCTTCTGCCAGGACCGGATCCAGCCCTTTTCAAAGGCGTTGACCACATACTGGGAATCCGAGAAGACATCCACCTCACAGGGGACGCGCAGGGCCTCCAGACCGGTGATCACCCCCATGAGCTCCATACGGTTGTTGGTGGTCAGGGGATAGCCCTCCGAGAACTCTCTTTCGTGCAGTGTGCCGCGGCTGTCGACGAACTGCAGAATGGTGCCGTAGCCGCCCGGGCCGTCCGGATTGCCCCGGGCCGAACCGTCGGCATAGAGCCTGACATGCTTCATCTCACCCATTTTCCCTCCTTCAGAAATGTCTGCGCGCGCTGCTCTGCCCGGCTGACGATCTCCTCATCATAGGAGAGCCTCTGTAACAGACGGATGGCATTGCGTGAGCGGGAAGGTCCCGGCTGAAGACGATAGGAGAATCGGACGTCTCCCTCTGTCAGGTCTTCCGAAAAATGCATATTGGTATAGATGCCTTCCAGGAGGCCGCAGAGCTCCCCGTCGTGGGTGGCCGCCATACACAGGACATGGCGGTCCGCCAGGGCCAGAAGGATCTCTGAGGAGGCGGCGATCCTCTCCAGGGTCCCGGTGCCCCGGAGGACCTCATCGATACAGCACAGAACAGGACCGGGGGTCTGCGCCGCGTCCAGGATCCGCTTGAGGGACCGGATCTCCACGATAAAATAGCTGTCTCCGTCCTGCAGAGAGTCTCTGAGGGCCATGGAGGAGTAGATCCGCATACAGGGCGCCCGGTAGGCTGCGGCCGGCACTGTGCCCAGGGTCTGGGCCAGAAGGGCCGCCAGGGCGCAGGCCTTGAGGAAGGTGGACTTGCCGGAGGCGTTTGACCCCGTCAGGAGAACGGGGCGCTGAGCCTCGATATCATTTTCCACCGGCTCCGGGAGCAGGGGGTGAAACAGCGCCCTGGCACGGAAAGTGTAAGGGCCTGTCTCCGGACTTTCCTCTGACTCTGCCCGCCGCAGGTCCTCCTCAGACTCCGCAGGGCCGTCCTGCAGGTCCGGCACGGCACTCCAGGGCAGGGTCTCTCTCCAGGAGGCGATGCTGATACAGGCGTCGATCCTGCCCGCGATCGTGAGCAGGGCATCAATCTCCTCCCGCCGTCCCCGCATCTGTCCAAGCATGTTGTTGAACTTGATCAGGTCCAGATGAAA
>DGGX01000108.1 GCA_002392385.1 Lachnospiraceae bacterium UBA3863 | reverse complement strand
GTCAGGCCATTTATGAAAGCAAAATTCTCGGCGCCGAAGACCGCCCGGTTGATGATCGGTATCGCCATCAGAGACTCTGCAAGACCAAACCCTATAAACGCACAGGCGACGAGCATGACCGGATACTGTCCTCTGGAAAACAGCAGAAGTCCCAGGACCAGGGAAATGTTTGCCAGCATGGTGGCGTGCTTGATCTGCAGCCTGTTGAACAGCCAGCCCAGGAGGATCTTGCCGATGATCCCCCAGATGCTGTAGAAGGAAAAGATCCTGCCGGCGGTGATGGGATCGATCCCAAGCTCCACTGCATAGGGTACCATGTGCTGCGAGAAAAGGGCTGAAAAATTCATCAGCATGCCGGCGATGATAAGAATCCAGAAGACCGGAAGTCTGAATACCTGCGCTGTGGTGAGCTGAGCCTGTGGCTTTCCGCTCTCCTGCCGGTTCTCCTCCATTCTCCCTTCATTGACATTTCCGATGAGCATGCCGGCGATGATGGCCAGGACCAGCCACACGACACCCTGCAGTCGATAGCAGAATCTCCATCCGAAAGATTCCACCAGCGGCGGGATCACAAGTCCAAAGACCAGGCCTACCACGCCTGTGCCGGCCATACAGATCCCCATCGGTGTTCCCGAACGCTCGCCGAACACTCTGACAAGGATGTACGCTGTCAGCGACATGGAAATGGCGCTCTGAAGCAGTCCGAACAGTCCGCCTACTATATAGAAAACGGCCATCCCGTTGGCAAAAGAGATGCAGCAGTATGCGATCAGGGCCGCCACGCCGCCGCCGATCATCAGTTTCCTGGTATCGATACGGTTATAGATCTTACCGAAGAAAGGTGCTGAAACCATCCCCATACCTGCCAGCATAGTGTAATACAGTGTGAATGCTGTCCTGATGATTCCGAACTCCTCCGTGATCTGGAGCATATAGAAGCCCAGCGTGTTATTGGCGATACCGAAACAGAACACCAGGAGCAATCCTCCTGCGACAGTTGCAAGTTCCTTCTTTGTCCACTTCATGATACTCCTCCTTTACCATAGCGAGTATATTATGTATCCTGTGGACAGTATGTCACACAAAAAGCGGAATTGTACAATGCCTGGTGTGTTTTCATCATATCATTTCTGTTATACTGAAACCGAAGGAGAGAATCCGTACAGAGACACGAAAGGAGAATCATAAGGAATGGATACACTTCGACTGGTCTGCTTCAAGATGATTGCGGAAAGCGGCAGCCTGACAACTGCCGCGCAGCAGCTTCACGTGACACAGCCGGCACTCAGCCGTACGCTGAGGCGGCTGGAGGAAGATCTGGGCCTGCCGCTGTTCGATCGAAGCGGCAATCGGATCCATCTCAATTCCCACGGGGAAACAGCCCTCCTCCATGTCAACCGGATCCTCTATGAAGTGGATGCTTTTAAAGAGGAAATGACGCTCCTGGCCAATCAGAGAAAAATGCTTTCCATCTCTTTCTGCGATCCCGGGATCCGGTGGTTCTGTACGCCGGACTTCTCACTGGGACACCCGGACACGCAGCTGTTCCAGGCCCCGTACAGCCTGGAGGATCCCTTAGGTCCTCTGCTGCGCCGGGAATGCGATCTCCTGGTCACACCGGTCCCGTGTGCGGATCCTGAGATCGTCTCCGTGCCATTTCTGCAGGATACCGTCTGTCTGTCGGTTCCTCCCGACAGTGCGTTCGCGGAAAGGCCTTCCATCTCCATGACAGATCTCTCCGGCTCATCGCTCTTTCTGATGGATGTGGACGGATGCCTGATACAGACCATAAAGGTGCTTGCCGGACTTATGGACGATCCGATAAGGCTGTCCTTTGAGAAGAATTCAGTCATGTACGGCTACCGCCTGAACAGGGAGAGTCTTCTCACTACCAGTTCCATTCTGGCCCGGGAATTTCGCAGTAATGATGTCGGCCGGGTCCTCATTCCTTTTTCAGACCCTGAACTGACCATCCGCTGCAGCATTCTCTATCTGCGGGAGAATCATGCCAAGGTGCGTGTCTTCCTGCGCTGGGCAGGAGAACTGATCAAAGCGAGGGGCAATCAAAAAAAGCGGCAGACGATCATCTGATTACATAAGGATCAGACCTCGCCGGTATGACAGCCGCCGGTGCACACCGGCTGAGATCCGGCTTCCCGCGTGATCGTGATGGCAGACGCCGTCGAGGACCTGGACCTCCCCGCCCCGCCACCGGATCCCCAGGCATAAAAAAAGCGGCCCGTCATGGGCCGTTTTCTTGTGCACAAAAAAAGAAGCGCTGCATCCACGCTCCCTGCTGCTTCCTTCTCTTCTATTCCCCGTCATTTTTCCGGTGCCATTTTGGTGCCATTTTGATGGTAAGATATGGCCGGATATGGTAATCTATAACTTTGTTAAATTCTATACAATCCAGTGTTTTTGCGGTCTTGACGGCTTATGGCAGGATGTGTCAGGATGCCGTTTTTGGCGCTGACACTTCGATGCCCAGCTTCATATAGTCTTCATCTCCTTAAAAATGCTGTATACGAATCACTTTGCGGCTCTGTACCAGAAAAGAGCCTGCCAGAACGCCATATATTATAGCGTACCCAGACTCTTTTCTCAATCTCTTTCGATATGTACAGGGGATGCTTCTATGCACATCTACGCAGGCAGGACCAGCAGTACACCGGCCGTGAACCAGCCGTTCTCTGCGTGGAAAGTTGCGCTGCCGGCATATTTTTCCGCAATATAACGGACGCTCTGCACGCCGATGCCATGGAGATGTCTGTCGTCCTTCGTTGTGAGGGGCAGGCCGTCCCGGAAGTCAGGCTCCGCCGCGTACCGATTCTCCACCCGGATCATGCAGAACGTATTCTTCCTGGTCAGCTCCAGCTGGATGAGTCTCTCATTCTCCGGAAGGTATGCCGTCGCCTCGATCGCGTTATCGATCAGGTTGCCGAACAGGGTAGAGATATCTCTCGGGTCCACGGAGCTGAGGCACATCTTTTCCACCGTGTAGGTCAGGGTAATGTTGTTTGCGCGGCAAATCCGCATTTTCTGGGTCAGGATGGTATCCAGGACCGGGTTGCCCGTATCGCACTGCTCCCGGTACCCCTCGATCATCTCTTCCATTTCCTTCAGATACTGCTCTGTTCTGTCATTTTTCCCGCTGGCCCGGATGATGTCGATCTGATGCTTGAGGTCATGGCACTGCCTGCGGATATATTCGCTGTTCTCCCTGAAATCCAGATATTGCTGATACTGCGATTCTATCAGCTGCTGCATGACGGCCAGATTCTGCCGCATCTGCTGCTCGCTGTAGAGCCTGTATATCACACTCAGAAGCGCAGCGCCGCTGAAATCACAGATCGTCCGTACCGCTGCGATCAGCCTGTCAATGACCGTATTCCGGGTGCCGTATTTCCAAAGTGTGAAGTTGAAGACCGCAAGATTGCTCACCGAAAAGGTCAGCGCCGCAATTCCCATCACAAGGATCACATACGGCCATTCCATAATTGGGATCTTCCGGCCTCTTCGGTATTTGGAATAAAAGTACAGCACCTGCCCGCCGACCGTAAGCAGAAATGCCAGAAGGAACCCGCCGGGACGGCCCAGCGTAGGAGCATCAAAGAGAAAATCCATGATCTCCCAGCACAGAGAGGCGCTCAGCTCCGCAAACACAAACGCATTGACCCACGAGATGATTATCACCCGCAGCGGTTCATCGCTCAGGAGCCGGAGCATCCCAAACATGAATCCCAGATTGACAGCCATAAACAGCCAAAAAACCGGCATTTCCAGCTCTCCGCTGTATCCGCAGCGCAAGAGGATCTGCACAGGCAGACCAAGAGCCAGCAAAATGCCGGTCTGTAAAGGATCGAATCGTTTATGCAGAAGAATCAGTAAGGCCGTAACGCCTCCCCACTCCGCAATCGCCGTGAGGAGCCTCGGAATGGCCGGAATGGCGTAGCTGACGTTTTCCGCACAAAATAGAATAGAAAGCATACTCTCAGTGTACTCCCGGTTCTTCTCCCAATAAATGTTTCGCCAGTGCCGTCATCAGTTCCTTCTTCCTGGCCCGGCTGATCCGGATTGTCTTGCCGATACACTTCAGCTCCTGCTGCTCCACCGACTCGATATGGGCAAGATTGACGATGCAGGAATTGCTCACACGGAAAAAAGGCCCCTCCTGCATCTGCTCTTCCAGCTTCCACATCGGCGACAATTCCATCTGGGCGCTTCCGTCTGTCCGGTGGATCTTGACATAGTGGCCCATGCTCTCGATAAAAGCGATCTCCTGAAACCGGTATCGATGCATGGTCCTCGAATTGCTGATCGTCAGATAGCGGTCTTGTTTCTTTTCCAGCTGAAGGATGCTTTTATCGAGATATCGTTCCAGCTGGAGATAGTTGACCGGCTTTACGAGGAACCCTTTGGCGTCGACCTCATATCCGTCCGCCGCCTTGTAAGCGAGGTTTGTGATAAAGAGAAGGACCGCCTCCGCGTCTGTTTTCCGGAGCTTCCGGGCCGTGGCAATCCCGTCTGTGCCGGGCATCTGAATATCCAGCAGGATGAGGTCAAACCGGTCTCCGGCCTCCAGAAAATCGTCCCCGCTGTGGTAGGACACCGTCTCGATGCGGCACAGATGCTCTTTACCGTAGCGGCTGAGCATGGATAAAAGCAGGGCCTGCTGCTCCTCTTCATCCTCCACAACCGCAACCCGGATCCTCTTTTCTCCATTTGTAATAATCATGCACTGCTTCTCCGTCTGCGTTGTCCCCGGTGAGTCTATTATACATAATCTGCACCGGAGAAACCAATCTGTCTGCGCTAAATCCAACAGGACCCGGCCGCATAGGCGGGCCGGGTCTTCTGTCGGATAATTACGTCTTACCTGCTGTTAAAGGGAGGGCCGGCAGTTACGCCTTCTTGTACTTTTTGATGGCGCGCACTAACCAGAGAAGCAGCAGAATGACTACAACCGCATCCACCACATACATAACAGTCTTCCATACAGGCGTTCCGGGATTGAGGTTCTCCTCTGCATACGCACGGCTGTTCACCGTGGTATAAAGGATATCGTGGGAAGCATTGCGCATGGCGATCACACTTGTAGCGCTGGTCTGGTCGGACACATGGTTTGTCTCCATGTCAAAGTTCTTGAGCATCATGTCAGATCCGCCGCGAATAGCCTGATCGGAATCCATGTACCAGAACCAGTGGAAGCCGTCCGTGACGACCAGTCCCTGGAATCCCCACTCGCCGCGCAGGACCGTCTGCAGAAGGGGCGCGCAGGCGCCTGCCCAGGTGTTGCCGATGTAGTTCCAGGAGGACATGACCGCATTCGCGCCGCCCACCTTCTCGCTGATCTCGAAGGGCTTGAGATAGATCTCACGGATGGCCTGCTCGGTCGACCAGGTGCAGAGCATGTAGTTCTGGGAGATCTGCTGGTCATTCATGGCAAAATGCTTCATGTATGCATACATGCCCTTGCTCTGGACACCCTGAATGGTTGCTGCCGCGATGCCGCCGGCCAGAACGCCGTCCTCGGAGTAGTACTCGAAGTTGCGACCGTCAAATGCGCTGCGGTGGCAGTTCATCGCAGGTGCGTACCAGCCGGAAGTATTCATCTCGTCCGCCATCGTTCCGATCGCCTCGCCAAAGCGCTGTGCCAGCTCCTTGTTGAAGGTGCAGGAAATAATGACCTCGGACGGGAAGCCGATGGAGGCGACGCCGGTGAAGTTGTTGGTAATGTTCGCAGGACCGTCAAAGTCGTAGGTGGTGACCTTGCCGATGCTGTCGACAGCGGAGGTCTGGTAGCCGCCGAGCGCGATCAGCGTATCCATATCCGTGACCGTCAGCTGATCCAGCAGGGTCTCCCACATGGGATCATCGTAAGCAAGGCCCCGCAGTTCTTTCAGCTGCACCGTAACCGCTGCACCGGTGGTCGGCATGACATCGTCCGGGTCATTGAAGTCATCCGGGTTCCAGTTGTTTGTGTTGTAGAAGTCTGCCTTCGCCTCCTCGGTCATCTCATAGTTCGAAGGAGCCGCCGTGGCTGTCGCGTAGTTGGCAAAGCCGTCTTTTCTGGAAAGGTATTCCGCCGTGCCCCTGGCGAAGTCAAACTGGTTGACCGCCGCGATCTCGTCGGACTCTCTCTTGTTATCCTCTCCGTACACGACAGTCTGTGCCTGGGAGATGGTCTTCTGGTCATAGGCGGTGTGGCTGTCCACACCGGCGCTCAGCACGTAGTCGCCCGCTTCCAACACGTAGCACTGATTGACCTGGTCATCGTAGGCGGCCATGTCCTCAAGGGCGAATTCGATGTGCACGGTCTCGGAGGCGCCGGGCTCGATGGCGGCTGTCTTCTCGAAAGCGACCAGGTTGGCAGATGCCTTCTCAATGCCGCCGTTGGTGTAGGGAGGATTGAAGTAGATCTGGACAACGTCCTTGCCCGCCACACTGCCGGTATTGGTGACCGTCACGTCAAAGGAGACCTGGCCGTCCGCAACGACGGGCTCGCTCATCTTCTGGTCGAAGGTCGTGTAGGAAAGGCCATGGCCGAAGGGATACTGGACTGTGGTGTCATAGTCGATGAGTCCCTCTGCGGCAGCGGTCTCATAGAATTTATACCCTACATAAATGTTTTCCACATAATTGACGAAATGGGGAACGATCGTCAGTGTCTCAGACGGATTGAAAAGGTTCGTGGACTGCACCGCGAACTCATCCGCATTCGTGTAGGCAAAATCACCGATATTGTTGTAGTAAGGCGCCGCGGTCAGGTCATAGACGAAGGTATCCGCGGATTTACCGGAAGGATTGATGGCGCCGGTGACGATCTTGCCCAGGGCTTCGAAGCCGGTCTGACCGGGGCCGGGGCACCAGATCACGGACTTGATCTGCTCATAGTTGTCCACGAAGCCCAGTTCCAGGGTATTGGCGCTGTTGTAGACGACGATGACATTGTCGAAGTTGGCGCAGACAAGGTCCACCATGTCCTTCTCGGACTGGGACAGCTCCAGATAGTGGGTGCCGTCCGGGAAGTCCTCATAGGCGTCCGTGTTGTCCTTGTAGCTCTCCTTGACGTTGGTATCGATGAGGTTCATGTCGTGCGGCAGATCCGCGAACTCGCCGCCGATACGGGAGAGAACGATCAGGGCTGTGCCGGAGAACTCTCTGGCACTGGCCATCATCTCATCCGAATAGGTGGACGCCGGAGGCTCCGGCAGATCCCAGGTATGCACGTCGTAACCGAGCTCAGGCCGCGTCGCGCAGTAGGCGGTATAGAAATCCGTGAGCTCCGTATTCAGGGTAAGTCCGGCATCAGTGAGTCCGGTCAGCAGATCCACCGTGGGAAGATCTGTGGAGATGGCGCCCGAACCGGTACCGCCGTAGACAGGGCTGATGGATGCCCAACCGAATACGTTAAGGTTGGAATCCGCTGCAAGCGGAAGCAGGGAATCATCGTTCTGCAGAAGCACAATGCCTTCTCCTGCAAGCTCTTCGCAGAGCGCGTTGGCGGTCTCCGCGGACTCATCGGAGATCGTGCCCTCTCCGGTCACCAGTGTGAGAAGTGTCGACATCGGACCGGTGCAGATCGAGTTGACCGCCACCAGGACCGCCAGGATCGCCGCGATCCAGCCGCATCTCCTCACCAGGCCCCTCTTGCCCTTCTCCATCTTCCCGACAGCAAAAGTCACAATGACTGCCGCAAGAAGCGCGACGACAATGACGATCAGCTGTGTCTGACAGCTTTTCAATACGCCAATGACGTCATCCATGTTGATTGATAACATAACTCTCCTCCTTTATGAAACATCCGCCGTATGCAACCTGTTCCAATTTTAATATGCGGTGCATGGAGGTTCGTCTTTTTTTCATGGAATGGCGTTTTTATTTCCTTGATGTTCCTGTAGGACGCTGGTTACACCCTGTTCAGCTTGGCCAACTTCCTCAATCTCATCAGATCTCCCCTTCTCAAAAGAGGGGCTGCCGCAACAGCCCCTCTTTTTGTATTATCTGTTTATGCAGAACATAGTTACTGTTATCCTTGACAGTTCCACGCCGTCCTGGCTGCGGATGATCACGTCGCAGAGGCAGGATGTGCGGCCGCGGCGGATGATCAGGGCCTCGCCGGTCAGTCTCCCCTCCGAACCGTTACGGATGAAGTGGACACTGGCATCCATGGTCACGTAGTCACGGCCGTCCGCCCTGGCCAGGGTCAGGGACAGGACATCCGCCATGGTGAAGAAGAGGCTGCCGTGGACGTAGCCTCTGGGATCTCTCTGCTGAGGAAGGATCTTGACACTGGCGGTGCAGTGCTCGATGTCCAGCTCGTCGATCTCGATGCCGTTGTAGAGCATGTAGGCATTCTTCTGCGCCATGGACAGGGCATAGGCCAGCTTGGGATCCTGGGCGGGCTCCTTCTCCTTGAAGAGGGTCCCCTTGCCCAGCTGGTGGTCCGGGTCGAAGGCGAACCGCACCGCGGCCATCTCCTGGATACCGCGGTCGCCGTACATGAGCGCCAGAAGCGGGGCCTTGATCTTGCCCGCGCCGTGCTCCGCGCAGACGGTGCCGCCGTAGGACAGGATCACCTCCGCCCAGCGGGTGTACATCTCCTTGGCCCGGCGCATCTCACCCATGCTGTGAGGGATCACGTTGACATGGAGATGGTTGTCGCCGAAATGGCCCCAGATGGCGTACTCATAGCCGCCCTCCTGCAGGTCTCTCTCGTACATCTCCAGCACTTCGATGAAATGCTCGTCCGGCAGGGCCATATCCGTGCCGGTCTTGGCAATGCCGGGGTGCTTGCGCTTGCGGGCGGCCACCCGCATGTTGACGGTCTCCGGCACCAGGTGGCGCATATCCAGCAGACGGGCCCGGTCAGCGGGGGTCTCGGCCAGCCATGTGTTCTCGGGATCTCCGCCCGCCTCTTCCATGGCGGCGATGATGGTGTCCGTCTCCTCCATGGCCTCGTCTTCCGTGTCGGCGTGGATCTCCAGATAGAGCATGTAGTTGCAGCCGTCCGGGATCAGGAGCTCCTCGCCCTTCTGCTGACGGACGATCTCCAGGGCGTTTTTGTCCATGAATTCCACGGCCGCCACCCTGCTGCAGCTGGTCCTGATCTTCTCCGCGAAGGAGACCGCCTGCTCCTGGGTCTCGAAGTAGCAGTTGAGTCCGTAGATCACGGCGGGCATACGGATGGTCCGCAGCTCCAGCTCCGTGAAGACACCGAAGGTACCGTCGCTGCCGATCAGGAGGTCGATCAGGTCCATGTCGTCCTTGACATAGTAGCCTGCCGCATTCTTGCAGCCGGGCATACGATAGGAAGGAAGGTCGCCCTCGATGACGCGGCCGCCCTCGGTGGTCAGGGAGAAATGTCTGCCGGTGGCGAACTTCTCGCCGCGGCGCAGGGAGATGATATCACCGTCTGACAGGGCCATGCGGACAGCCTCGACGTAGCCGCGCATGGAGCTGTAGCTGTAGCTCTTGGAGCCGGAGGAATTGCAGGCGGCCATACCGCCGATGGAGGCGGTACCCTCTGTGGGATCCGGCGGGAAGTAGCACTCCGGCATGGACCGGAAGGTCTCATAGGCCGCCAGAGAGGCCTCATCCCAGTTATCGCGGGGGAAGTCCCTGTCCGCCAGGTATTTGCGCAGGGTATAGAGGGACAGCCCCGGCTGCACCCGGATATAGACCGTAGGCTCATCCGGATCCGTGCGATAACGGCAGCGGGTGTCGCGGGTCAGACCCTGGGTGCCGATACGCATTCCCAGGACACGGGTCATCTTCTCCACGTTCAGAATGTGGCCGCCGTCAGGAACGGCCGCCGCCGCCAGACCTGTCCGGTTGCCCTGGATGGTCACGGAGATATTCTCCTCCCGCATTCTGCGGAGGATCTCCGTCACCTCTTCCTCCGTCGTCGGGAAAGAGATACTCTGCGCAACACCGACCTGTCTGCTTTCGTCATGCAGATAATCCACATAATCGTCGACCATGGGCCGAACCAGGTTTCTTACACCGCTCATACCGCTCATATGCTTCCTTTCCGCAGTCTGTAACCCCAGACGTCTCAGGCTATCATGCAGTCGATTGTATTTTTATGCTAATTCGATATATTACACTCCCGGCGCATTTCTGTCAAAAAGAGAATGCCTCCATCTGGGCGACCACGTCGCCGAAAACGTCCAGAGCCTCGTCCACGGGCTGGGAGGTGGACAGGTCCACGCCCGCGATCTTGAGCAGGCTGACCGGATCCTGGGTGCAGCCGCTCTTGAGGAACTCCAGGTAAGGTTTGACAGCGCTCTCGCCCTGTTCCAGGATACGGTGGGCGATGGCCACCGCCGCCGAGAAGCTGGTGGCGTACTGATAGACATAGAAATTGTAATAAAAATGCGGGATCCTGCACCACTCGTAGGCGATCAGGGGATCGGACACCATGGCAGGACCGAAATATTCCTTGTTCAGCTCCAGGTAGAGGTCGCAGAGGGCGCCCGCGGTCAGCGGCTGGCCCGCCTCGGCCATGGCATTGGACCTGCGCTCGAACTCCTCGAACATGGTCTGACGATAGACGGTCCCCTTGAAGCTCTCCATGTAGTGGTTGAGCAGATAGGCCTTCTCCCTGGGATCCTCGGCCCGGGCCAGCAGGTACTCCAGGAGCAGGATCTCATTGGTCGTGGAGGCGACCTCTGCCACGAAGATCTTATAGCGGGAATTCAGGTGGGACTGGGCATGCTCCGAGTACCAGGTATGCATGGAATGACCCATCTCATGCACCAGAGTGAAGACATCGTCCAGGGTCTCCGTGTAATTGAGCAGCATGTAGGGATGGACCCCGTAGACGCCGGAGGAATAGGCGCCGGAACGCTTGCCCTCGTTCTCGCAGACATCGATCCACCGCTCCTCGTAGGCCTTGCGGACCACGGACAGATACTCCTCTCCCAGGGGCGCCAGAGCCTTGAGAGACAGGTCCTGGGCCTCCTCATAGGTAAACTTCCGGTCAAAATCCGCCACTATGGGCATGTAGACGTCGTACATATGCAGCTCGTCCACGCCCAGCATCTTCCTGCGCAGGGCCACATAGCGGTGCATGTAGTCCATCTTCCTGTGCACGCTCTCGATCAGGCGGTCGCAGACGGCCGGGTCCACGTTGTTGCCGTCCACCGCCGCCTCGAAGGTGGAAGGATACTTCCTGGCCCGGGCATAGAAGATCTGCTGCTTGACCTGTCCGTCATAGAGGGCCGCCCAGGTGTTCTGGAATTCACTGTAGCGGCCATAGAACTTCTCGAAGACCTCCCGGCGCAGCTCCCTGTCCGGGGACATCTGCAGGGGCACGAACCGGCCGTTGGAGATCTGGATCTCATTGCCCTCCCTGTCAGTCACTGAAGGGAACTTGAGGTCCGCGTTGGACAGCATGCCAAAACCGTTCGAGGCCGTCTGGGCCATCTCGCCCGCGGAGGCCAGCAGGGCTTCCATCTCCCCCGACAGGGTGTGGTCCTTCCGCCGCCGGATCTCCCGCAGGGTGACCGCATAGTCCCGGATACCGGACTCCTCATCACAGAAACGCTCCAGCACCTCGTCCGGAATGGCCAGGATCTCCGGCTCGATGAAAGCCAGCTCCTCGCTGATCCTGACCGCCGCGCTCTGGGCCTTGAGCTCCAGCTCCTGGTAGTGGGCATTGCCCGTATCCTGGTCCTGCCGCATGAAGGAATAGCCGCCCACGCGGTCCAGTTTCAGCGTGCACTCATCATAGAGACGCAGGACCGTGTACAGATAACCCGCGTTTTCGCCAAGTTGCCCCTTATATCCCTTGATCCGGGAAGCGATCTCCCGGGCCTGCCTGAGGTCCTCCTCCCAGAGCGCCTCGTCCGGATAGATATCCTCCAGACGCCATGTCATCTCCTGTGCCACTTCTTCCCGTAAAGGCAGCTTACCCTTCATGATGATCCCTCTCTTCTCTCTATATTATACTTTCAACTTGAAACACTCTTTCTTCCGCCATAAGGCGCGTAAGAAAAGTATACCAAAAGCGGTCCCCTTTGTCAGCGACAACCGGTGCGCCGCCTTTTTCCAATTATTGCCCGCATGATATTTTCAAGCGAACAAATTATGTGGTAATATATTTGGGAAGGCTGAAAGATCGGCCTTTTCCATTGTTCATCTGTATTAGAAAAGGGGGACTTGACCATGCAGGAAACACGCGAAATGCCCAATCAGAAACTCTACCTGGTATTCGTTATTCTGGGATTCCTTCTGGGAATCATCTGGGGCGCACTCTCTGTCGGCCACTATACCAAGCTGAAAGCTGCCATCGCCGCTGATGACGCCACGGAAGCATGGGCCAACGCCTCCGCCATCAAGAGATACCTCATCATCGGTGTCATCGTGAACGTCATTCTGGTTGTTGTACGTATGTTCTGACAAGAACCGGCCAGGATTGATAACCGGCCGGAGCGGATGGCCGGCTGGCATTAAAAACGTTAGAAGCGCCGTGATTCTTGAGAAGAATCACGGCGCTTTTCACGTTATTCTGCTGTATCCTTAACTTTTAATACTCCACTCTCCACATATATCTCCGGGTGGTCAGCGGGTGCTTGCGCGCCTCGGCGAGGGCGTGGTTGTAGATAGGATAGACGTTGTTGAAGAGGGAGTGGTTGAAGTAGTCGATGACGGAGGCGTCGATAACGGAGAGGCCCAGCTCCTTGGCATCGAGGACTTCGATCCTCTTGGCGTACTTGCGGAGGAAGGCAAGGCACCTCTCGTCCAGGGCGCGGGTGGAGCCCTCGGCGACCTGGATCATGAAGGGCTTGTTGGCGTCGGTGACCTCGAAGGGGCCGTGGAAGTACTCGCCGGTGTGGATGCAGGCGGAATCGAGCCACTGCATCTCCATGAAGATGCAGATGGACTCCATGTAGGCGGAGGCCCAGGAGGCACCGCTGCCCATGGTGTAGAGGAAGGTGTCGTCCTTGTATTCCTCAGCGAACTTCTCGGCGCGGGCCCGGACCTGTTTTCTCGCGGCGCGGATGATGGTGTTGATGCGGCCGAGGCCGTCCTGGAACTTGTCGTAGTTAGCGTAGCCGGAGGTCTGGTTGACAAGCTCCACGGCGACGGAGAGGGCGCAGAGGGTCTTCTCTCCCGCGTAGTCGATGTCGCCGGCCAGATGGTCGGGGCTTGCGTCGAAGGAGTACAGGATCACATAGTCGCCATAAGGGATGATCTCGGACTCTTCCAGCCAGGTCAGGAGAATGACAGCGGCGCCCTTCTCACGTCCCAGCTTGGCAGCCGCGATGGTCTCCGGGGTGTTGCCCTTGTGGCAGGCCAGGCAGATGATGGAATTCTCGCCGAAATCCCTGGGTGTCATATGTACGAACTCGTTGCTGTTGACCCAGCCGCACTTGATGTCGGCGCACTCGGTCTGCATGAAGGTCCTGGCCGGATACAGGGCGCCCAGGGAGCCGCCGCAGCCGACGAAATAGATGGACTTCACGCCGCCGACATCCTTTTTGGCCGCAAGGATCTCCGCAAGGATGTTCTTGATATCGGTATACTTGTAAAACATGATTCTGTCCCCTTTCTTATAAATATGTTGAAGTGCCTTTCAGAATCGCTCCGCGCCCTGCTGCAGTGTCACCTCGCCGCAGAGGTTGAGGGAGAAGTATTCCCGGATCTCGGCGGGGTCGTCGGTCTGGCCCATGACCCACATGAGCTTGGTGATGGCTGCCTCGGAGGTCATGTCGCAAGCCTGCAGGACCCCCGCTTCCAGGGCGCGCCGTCCGGTCTCGTAGACCGATAGGCTGCTCCCCTCGAACCGGCACTGGGTGCCCACAAGGACGATCACGCCCCGGTCGGTCAGGGTCTTCAGCCGCGCGATCATGTCGCGGCGGATGAAGGGCATGCCTCCCAGGCCGAAGGCCTCGATGTAGAGGGCCTTATAGCCCCTGTCCACAAGCGCCTCCATGACGGCGTCGTCCAGACCCGGCCATAGCTTGAGCATGAAGACCTTGTCGGAATACTGCGGGCGGAGGCGGAAGATATCCTTCCTGCCCGGCAGGAATTCGCGGTGGATGCGCATGCCCAGAGAGCTGATCTCCGCGATATTGGGATAATTGATGCTGTCAAAAGCGTCAAAGCTTACGGACCTCACCTTGGAAGCGCGGCAGCCCAGCATCACCTTGCGGTTGAAGGCCACGAAGACGCCGCCGCAGCCGGAAGCCGCCATGTGGATCGCGCAGCGGCAGTTCTCCATGGCGTCCGCCACGGAGTCGGTCATGGACAGCTGGCTGCCGGTGAGCACCACCGGTATGCGGATCCCCTGCAGCATGAAGGACAGCATGGAGGCCGTATAGGCCAGGGTGTCCGTGCCGTGCAGGATCACCACGCCGTCGCAGGTATCCCGGGCCTGCGCCACCCGCTGCGCCAGGGCGGACCAGTCCTCCGGAAAGATGTTGGCGCTGTCCAGGGAGGAGAACTCCTCCGTCTCCAGGATCGTATCCCCGGAGACGATGTGCAGCTCCTGGGCCATGTCGTCGGTCGTGATCCCCGGCGCGAGCCCGTGCTGCCTGGCCACCGACGACAGGGTCCCCCCGGTATTGATGATCAGAATTCGCCGGCTCATAGTCACCCCTCTGCGGCCTGAGCGCTCTTCTCACGACCCTTGAGAAGCTGCGCATACCTGTCCGGATCGATCTTTTTCCCATGGTCGAAGGCGCCCCTGCTCAGGCAGACACGGGAGGAGAATTCCGCCGCGGTGTCGAGAGCCTTCTTCACCTCTGTCTCATAATAGACAGGATCCTTCTCCATGGCCTCCGGATCCGCCTCCAGACTCTGGTAGTAGTTGACCAGCACCGTGGCGGCATAGGCATCCCCCGCCCCCAGCGTATCCAGCGGCTTGACCAGGTGACTGGGCTGGAACCAGAAATTCTTCCCGTCGTAGAAATAGGCGCCCTTGCTGCCGTTGGTGGCCACGATCTTCCTGCAGCCGCACTTATGCATCCAGTCACAGTATCCGCGGGCCTCCTCCGGCGTCACATCGTCCGGCAGGGACAGGAAGCAGAAGGTGCAGTGGGGCGCCAGCTTCTCCGCCCACTCCCTCTCTCCGATCCACTGGTTGGAGAAATCATAGGAGACCGGCACACCGGTGGCCGCCAGCCTCTCCAGCTGCCCGTCGAAGAAAGAATTGTTGGAAGTATGCACGACAGAGAACTGCCGGATATAGTCGATATCCTCCTCCGTCAGCTCCAGCGGGAACTCCCTGGCGACACCGCCCTTGTTGGACCCCAGGAAGACCCGGTCCCCCTCGACCAGCGTCACACAGGCATAGCCATTCTCCCCGTGCTCATGACGGCAGTGACTGTAGTCCACACCGAAGCCATCCAGCGTCTTCTGATTGTGCTCCGCCACCTCATCGTCGCCGAACACACCCATATAGGCGGAGTCGATCCCCTGCATCTTGGCAAAAACAGACACATTCATGGTCTGCCCGCCCGGGAACATCTCTGCGAGGTGCAGATAGACATCGCAGACATTATCGCCGATCGCTAACAATCTCATATAATACGCCCCTCCTGTCACTCATATTTGCGCCGCATTTGTATTATAACATCATCATGACTTCCATGGGAAACTATTTCTGTTAAGAAATTGACATCAACTATATATTGTTATATGATGTATTATCATAGAAGGAGGTTCATTCCCATGAATGTAAAAGAAATCGTTGCTGATATCAAATCCAAGAAACCCGAGATCAAGTCACTTCTTTTTGTCGGCTGCGGCGCTTCCATGTCGGAACTGTTCCCGGCCAAATATTTCATGGATCGCAACGCGAAGACCCTTCGCTCCAGCATCCACACCGCCAATGAGTTCAACTACTCCACCCCTGCTTCCTGCGACGAGACAGCCATCGTTGTGACCTGCTCCCTGAGCGGCTCCACACCGGAGACCGTGGCCGCCTCCAAGAAGGCAATGGACCTCGGCGCCACCGTCGTCAGCGTCACCATCGACCCCAATTCCAAGCTGGCCGCCAACTCCGAGTACCAGATCATCCACGGCTTCTACGCCAACTACGCCGCCAAGATGGAGAAGATGGGCAACGTCCTCGCTTTTGCCTGCGAAGTGCTCAACACCTACGAAGGCTATGCCGACTACGATGCCATGCAGGCCGGCTTCACCAAGATCTACGATCTGATCGAAAACGCCGTCCAGACCCTCCTCCCCAGAGCCAAGGCATTTGCCGACAGCTACGCCGACGTGAGCCCCATCTACGTCCTGGGTTCCGGCGCCGCACAGATGAGCGCCTACTCCTTCTCCATGTTCCTGCTCATGGAAATGCAGTGGATCCCTGCCAGTTCCTTCAACTCCGGTGAATTCTTCCACGGCCCCTTCGAGCTGGTGGACAAGGATGTCCCTTATCTCCTGCTCATGAGCGACGGCCCGACCCGTCCCATGGACAGCCGCGTCCTCACCTTCCTGCAGAGATTCGACGCCAAGGTCACCGTCGTTGACGCCAAGGATTACGGCCTCAGCTCCATCATCGACAAGTCCGTCGTCGAGTTCTTCAACCCCATGCTCATCACCGGCATCCTCCGCGTATACGCCGAGCAGCTGGCCCTCGTCCGCAACCACCCTCTCACCATGAGAAGATACATGTGGAAGCTGGAGTATTGATGGGGATCAGACACTGATCAGCCTGATAGGCCGCCGCACCAGATATGACATCTGGTGCGGCGGTTTTATTTTCTGTTCAAGATCCGACCTTTTCTTGTTTTCCGTTTCATGAATCAAAATCCGCCGGTCTCATGGTTGTGGAGACACCTCCACGACCTCCAGACCGGCGGACCAGACTATATTTCATTCAATTATGGTTTCTCTCCCATCACCCCTTCACAGCGCCGGAGGTCAGGCCTCTGACGAACTGTTTCTGCATGCAGAGGTACATGATGACCATGGGCATGGAGGCGATCAGGATGCCGGCCAGCATGGTGACGTAGTCGGACTTGAGGTCGCCCTGGAAGGTCATCAGGCCCAGCGGGATGGTCATGAGTTTTCTGTCCTCCAGGAAGATGTTGGCGAACAGGAACTCGTTCCAGACGAAGTTGAGGTTGACGATGGCTGCGGAGGCGAGCACGGGTCTGGAGATCGGCAGGACGATCCTGTAGAAGATCTGCAGGGTGGTGGCGCCGTCCAGGATGGCTGCCTCCTCCAGTTCCTTGGGGATACCCAGGAAGTAGGATCTGAGCAGGAACATGGTGAAGGGAATGCGGAAGGCTATGTAGGGCAGTACGACAGCCAGGCGGGTGTTGTAGAGGCCCAGGGCCTGGATCATCTTGAAAAGGGGAACCAGGGCCACCTGCTCGGACAGGGCCATGCCGCCCAGAACGATGATGAAGAAGATCCCGCTTCCGGGAAGGTTCAGTCTGGTCAGGCCGTAGGCGAGCAGAGAGGACAGCAGCAGGATGCCGGCGATGGACATGGCGCTGGTGATAAGGGAGCTCAGGAAGTAATTGTAGAGTCCCTTGTTCCAGGCATTGATCCAGTTCTCAAACCTGGGAACGGCCGGCAGCGCGATGGAATCGCGGAACATTTCCTGATTGGTCTTTAAGGAGTTCAGGAAGAGCCAGCACATGGGCAGGACGATGATCAGGACCAGGATGATCAGGAACAGGTGCACCAGGATGGTCATGAAGATCCTTTTGTTTTTGCCGTGATTGTTTTCCATATCCGCACCTCCTTAGTCCTGACCGGAACGGGTGATCCGGAGCTGAATGATGGAAAGCGTCACAGTGATCACGAAGATCAGCACGCCGGTGGCCGCTGCCATACCCATATCGTCATGCAGGAAGGCGTTCTGATACAGGAAGAGGCCGAGCACCTGGGACGCGTCGCCGGGGCCGCCGCTCGTGGTGGTGTACACTTCGGTGAACAGCTTGAAGGCGCCGATCACGGTGATGATGGAGCACACGAGGAGCTGCTCCTTGGCAAGGGGAATATAAATACTGATGGCACGGCGGATGGGACCTGCACCGTCGATGATCGCGGCCTCGATGTAGTCCATGGAGACGTTCTGGAAGGCGACGATCATGAGCATGGCGATGTAGCCTGTATATTGCCACTGGCTCATGGCAATGATGCAGAAGATCGCCAGTTTGCGGTCACCCAGCCAGATCTGCTGCAGACCAGGCTGACCGATTGCTTTCAAAAATCCGTTCAGCATACCGGCGGTAGGGTTATAGATGAAGTTGAACATCAGACCTACGGCGGTAAGTGAGATCAGTGAGGGGATGAAATAGACGCTTCTGTAGAAAGCGTTCATCCTGCCGACAAGTTTGCTCTCCAGCACCAGTGCGATCACGGTGCCAAAGCCGACCTGTACGATGAGGGAGATCACGCAGTAATAGATATTATTGCGGATCATGACAGGGAAGGTGTCGCTGGTAAAGAGCCTCCGGTAGTTGTCCAGCGCGACGAACTTCATACTGGAGGAATAAGACGAAAGACGGAAGAAACTGTACACGACGTTGGTGATGATCGGTACGTAGACAAAAGCCAGGACCATGAAGAGGCCAGGTATGATGTACAGATAATTAGACCACTTGACTTTCTTCTTCATAAGGAGCCCCCTGTTCAGGCATCTGCGATGGATCTGCATACTGCCCGTGATTCAACATTTTATAATCATCTTATGAAGAATGCTGCTGCCATTTGATCTACCATCGCATGGCAGCAGCTATCTTTCACTTTGCGTTATCCGCGTATTCTGTTGTCAGACAGACTGGCGGCAGCCATTACTTGACCAGATCCTGCGCTTCCTTGGCAGTCTTCTGGATCTTGGCCATCGCGTCTGCGGAGGTGACATCGCCGTTGGTGATGTCAGAGATCTGACGCAGATACTCCTCACAGACGGTGGAGTAGAGGGAAGCATCAAACCAGGGGCCCATCTGCTCCGCGTTCATGATCAGGTCATAAGCCTCTTTCAGGCCTTCATCGGTCAGGTTGTCAGCAACACCCTTGGAGGCGTTGAACCAGCCGACGACTTCCGCCTGCTGTGCACCGACTTCGGGGCCGAGGAACCACTTCAGGAACTCGACGCACTCATCGGGATACTTGGTGTTGGCGGAAACGACGAAGCCTTCAGGCTCGCCGGTCAGGATGTTAGGATTGCCGGCGCCTTCAACGGTAGGGAATACGAACATGCCCCAGTTGAACTCGGTGCCTTCGGTCTCCTGATAGAGGTTGGTGATCTCGACCAGCTCGATGTAGCACATGGCGGCCTGGCCGGTGGTGAACAGCTGACGGGCCATGTCATGGGTCATGCCGTTGACGCCGATGTTCATGTAAGGAACCAGCTGCTGATACAGATCAAGAGCCTGCACATAGCCGGGATCGGTGAACTCGCCGGTAGAGGGATTGAAGTCCTTGGCTCTGACATCGTCCGGAACCAGCATCTGGTTCAGGGTGCCGATGTAGTGAGCGCCGGGCCACTGATCCTGGTTGCCCTCTGCCAGAGGGGTGTACCTGCCGTCCGCCTTGATGGCGTCCAGAACCTTGATGAACTCATCCCAGGTCTTGGGAACTTCCAGATTCAGCTCCTCGAAGATGTCTCTGTTGTAAGCGAAGACCTTGCCGTCCAGACGGAAAGGAATGCCGTAGACCATGCCGTCATCGGTGGTGTAGTTGACCATCTGGGACTGGATCAGGCTGTCCTTCCAGGCGGGATCTGCTTCCAGATAAGGGGTCAGATCCAGGATCAGGTTCTCACGGATGAATCTCTCGGAGAACTCGCCTGCCCAGCTGTAGTAGATGTCGGGCTCTTCAGGTGTGCCGACGACAGTCTTGATCTTCTCTTTGAAAGGCTGGTTCTGAGCGCTGGTGACAACGATGTCGATGTCCGGATGCGCGGCCTCATACTCCGCGATCTTCTCCTCGATGAAGGAGTTGGCCGGATCATCAGGGAAACGGTGGAAGAACTTGATGGTCTTCACATCGCCGGCAGCCTGCTCGGTCTGCTCGGCCTGTTCAGCCTGCTCGGCCGGCTCGGCAGCCTCTTCTGTCTTGCCGGAATCTGCGGAGCCGCCCGATGAAGATCCGCACGCCGCAAGCGATGCCATCATCACGGTGGCAACCCCAATTGCCAGTAACCGTTTGATCATCTTTTTCATATACCCTCCTTGGTTGAAAAAAACATTAGTGCCAAAGACATTATATAATATCTTATTACGATAGACAACGATTTTTTCCCTGAATCGTCATAATATATTGGTCTGATCTGCTATAGTGTGCAGCGATTTCAAATGACGATCGTCAGTTCATAATGCTCCGGATTAATGATCTGCTTGGTGTAGTGGATTACATTACCTTCCGCGTCCAGGACAGTGTCCTTGTGAAGCAGGAGCGGCTGCCCCTCGGCCACCTCCAGCGCGTCCTGCTCGGTCCTGGTCGGAAAACAGATACCCACCGTCTTGCGGGCATGTGCGGGAACAGCGCCGTGTTTCTTCAAAGTGGCGTAGAGAGAACCGCTCAGATCCTCCCCCAGGAGATAGCTGTATTTCTCGGAGAAATTATTCTCCTCCAGCACCACCTTTCTTCCGTCACAGCTGCGGATCCGCCGGATACAGATGATCTTCTCTCCCTCCTTGATTCCCAGATGCACGGCGATGCTGACAGAAGCCTTCTTCTGCTCCAGCGACACCAGCTCTGCGGAGGCCTTGCTGCCGTTCATCTCACAGGTCTCTGTGAAACTCAGGACATTGTTTTTGTCGAAGATACGGTTGAGTTTTCTCGAAGCGACGAAGGTTCCGATCCCCTGCCTCCTGACGACGATACCCTCGTCAGAGAGGATCTCCATGGCCTTGCGCACGGTTATGCGGCTGACGCCATAGGCCGTGCTGAGCTCCTGCTCGGTCATAAGCCTGTCATTCTCCTGAAGCTCCCCGGATGCGATCTGTTCTTTGACGGACTCAACGAGCTGCTGATATAGCGGTACTGCTGAATTCTTGATCATAATAGCCATCCCTACTCATGATTATCGACAATATGTCTGCAGTCATCTTATTATAACAGACAATCTGCCCTTCTCTCAATCCCCCGGGCATCTTTCTCAGACTCCGTGCCCCCTGCGGATCCTTACTTCAGAAATCCAAGCTCCTTGGCCAGGGCGGTATACTTCGGAAGGTCCGACAGAGACACGTCCACATTGTGCTTCCTCGCAAACGTGACGAACTCCTGGAAGGAAATCTTCCCGTCCGCCAGGATATCCGCGACTTCCTGCTGCAGTGCCGGGTCAGTCTTGTACTGTTTCACGAGTTCTTCAACTGTTGTCATGGGAATTCTCCTTTCTGATAATTGCCTGGGTCTGCCGGTTTCTTATCTGACTATTATAACAGATGCGCCCGCCTTCCCGCCATCCTCATCGGGACCTGGGAAAAACCGTGTCTGCCCGCCTGTCCGGCCCGCCTTACAGCTTCCGCCTGCCTGGCCCGCCTCAGAGAGCGATGGTATAGAGATTGCACACACCGTCCCGGTCCGAAGCGTACAGGATCTTGTCGCAGGACCAGGTCATCCGTCTGGTCTCCCACCAGAAGCGTGTTGTCATTGTTGGCGTGATAATGGTGACAATAATAGGGCATGGGAATGGTCCTGAGCACCCTGCCCGCGGCATCCGCTGGTTCACCAGGTTCCAGGGCCCCTCATGACAGAAAAGCGCCACGTTGGGATCCGTCGGCGAGAACTGGAAATGATTGCACCAACAGCTATCATGCACGATGGTCCGGCTCCCCGACCCGTCCATGTTCACCAGCGTGACCCAGGACCTCTTCACATTATAGATATTCTCAGCAAAACCGCCATAATTGGCGGCGTTCTTGTATTTTCCCAGGTCCTCGGTCCAGATGAGCCCCACCACCTTCTTATCCGGACTGATGAAGGGAGACGACAGCAGCTCCCCCTCCGGCGCCTCATAGAGCACCGTCACCTCGCTGGTCCTCGTATCCAGCTTCTTCAGCTGCCGCCCGATGATATAGACACAGATCAACGAGTCCGGACACTTCGTATGATTCCCCGTCATGATGTCCGCCGGCTCATCCGTCAGCTGCTCAATGATCCCCGTCTCCAGGTCCATCCTGCACAGATTGAACCGCTCCGTCCCCACATAGGGCCGGTTGGACAGGAAATAGATCTCCTTATCACCTTCCGTGAAGGAATTATCCGTAAAATACAGATGATAATTCTCGTAAGGCCCACTTGGTGAGCTGCCGGATCTCCTTGCCGGTCTGAGGGCCAGTGTAGGTGGTGATCTCAGAAGGATATAACTGCCCTATCATTTTGAGGTCTCCTTTGTTCTGCGCCTAGTTAAAACATCATTCTATTGATCAGTGCTGCATTATTGCTGCCGCTCCGATTGTCGCTGGGCGTTTTGCCCACTGTGACCATATACTGGATCTCCCCTGATAGTTTCCACTCTCAAATAAAAAACTATTCTTCTTCTGCAAAATCCTCTGCCGCTTCTTCTGAATGCTTTGCTGCCTCCTTGTAGGATTCAGCCTTAGCATATTCTCTCGCCGCTTCCTCTGCGCTCTTTCGCCGTTCATATTCGGCGCGATAGGTCTTGGCAAAATCAACTGCCAAGGTCCATCCTAAAGCTTCAGTAACACTTGCTGCAATTCCTGCAGATGTGATCCACCCTACAATCGGTATGAATTTGAACAGTTCTCTTCCCAAAAATGTAGCTGCCGCTGCACCTAACATGCTTTTTGCCGCCGTGTCTGTAATGTTTTGATCAAAGATTTTGCCAAGAGCGACGGCCATTGTTACTTGCGCTGCAGACATAGGTATTGCATCAGCAACTGGAATAGGGATAGCACCAGAGGCGCCAGCTGCCACAGCTGCTGTATGAATAACTACGTTACATTTGACGATTTGCTCCTCAGCCATGAGCTTTCCAGCTTCCAGGCGTTTATCTTTGATAATTGTTTTGTAATCAGTTTTACTCATTACTAAAATCCTCCGACTATGCTTGATTACCTTATCCGCAATCTATTTTTTATTTGTGTTATAACTTCTCCTGCGCACGATTTCATTTCCAACTGTATTCAAACGATTCCATTATTTATTCTACCATCCTTTTCCTCTTTACAACAGTAAAGTCCCCCTCCTCCCAACAAAAAAATCCTATCACCGTTCACACATTTGTCTCTCCCCGCCCGGCGTTGTACAATAAACCTGATAGATGCACCCGGACGCCCCAGATAAAGGAGGAATACCATGAAACTGGCCGTTCTCTATGATTCAAAGACAGGAAACACTGCGCAGGCAGCGGCATGGATCGCAGAAGGCATGAATGAGGTGGAGAATGTTGAAGCGATGGCGTTCTCGATCGAAGACGCGGATGTAGAGTTTGTAAAGGCCTCCCGCGGTGTCGTGATCGGCTCTCCTTCCTATGCGGCGCTGATGACACCAGACCTGCACGCCTGGCTCCAAACCAACGGAAACAAACTCAAACTTTCCGGAAAGCTCGGCGGTGCTTTTGCCACCGCGCAGTTCACGCACGGCGGCGGCGACCTGGTGATCCAGTCCATCCTCACCTTTGAGATGGTCAAAGGCATGCTCTGCTATTCAGGCGGTGCTTCCTGCGGAATGCCTGTGATCCATCTGGGTCCGGTGGCCATCAACAATAATGTTGAGAAGCACAATTCCCTGGATATTTACAAAGGATACTTCAATATTTATGGAAAGCGGTTTGCGGAGAAGGCCAGGGAGCTTTTCTCATAAGATCGGTTCTCCGGAGGTAATGTAATACCAGTTCCTAGAAATAGGCTGCATACAAAAAGAGGCTATTGCCATGCAATTATTGCTTGAGCAAGAGCCTCTTTCCTTCCTCCTTTACAAAATATCACCACAGTGATACATTATAGTTAACAGGAGGACTGCACAATGAAGGAACAGATCACCCTTTACCACGGCTCCAGACAGATCGTAGAACACCCGACTTTTGACCTTGGGAGGCAGAATAATGATTTTGGTCGGGGCTTTTACTGCACAGAGAGTAATGATCTCGCCAAGGAGTGGGCAGTATCTACGCTGGAGGACGGATTTTCAAACCGCTATACATTGGATACGGAATATCTGAATATACTTAACCTGAACAGCCCGGATTACACGGTTCTCAATTGGATCGCTGTTCTTGTTGAACACCGCCTTTTCAGCATCAAGACTCCTGTCGCCAGACGAGCTAAGCAGTATCTGATCGAGCGTTTTGGCATTAATGTAAATGCCTATGATCTTATCACAGGCTACAGAGCGGATGATTCATATTTCGATTTTGCGGAGGCATTCCTGAATAACGCAATCACTGTTGAGCAGCTGTCGCGCGCTATGCACCTCGGAAAGCTGGGTGAGCAGATCGTCCTGAAATCTCAGTTTGCTTTTTCAAAGATCCGGTTCGAGGGATCTGAAATTGCCCGGGCGGATGTCTTCTATGCCCTTCGCAAGGGCAGAAATGATAAGGCTAGTCACACTTACCTGGATATGCCGGAAGAATCGGCCGACGGATTATTTATTCAGGATATTCTGAGAGGAGGTATCTCCAATGACGATCCACGCATACCACGAAACATACCTGTCTAACGCCCAGGCTGCACTTGGGGATGCTTTCGATTACGCCATCAATACCTGTGGGATCCCGGGAGATGATTTTATCAAGCTCTTCGTGGTAAGCTCGGTCAGTAAGCGGATGGAAAACGGCGAGCCCGCCCTCCTTATTGGGAAGAGCGGGATAGAACTTGCGATCGATGTTGTTCTGGAGACGACCGGCAGACAATTGGACACTGCTCCGCAGGAACACTATGCCCGTTCCCGGGAGTACTGGATCGGCTGGGCCGTCGCCTACTACCAGTGGTCCTCCGCCAGAAGCTTCCGTGACATCTTCGAGGTCCTCTCCTTTGAGGATCTGCAGAACATGTACTATACGTTTCATGAAGCAGACGTCACCAGATTTGCGTCCATCGCCGATGAAAAAATGCGTGATCACTTCAAAGACACCAACCTGAAGCGTATCCGCATGTCCTACGGCTGTACGCAGGCTGCGCTTGCGAAACGGTCCGGTGTAAAGCTCCGTTCCATCCAGATGTATGAGCAGCGGAACAAGGACATCAACAAGGCAAGTGCCGAGACTCTCTACCGTCTTTCAAGAGTCCTCGGCTGCACCATGGAAGGTCTCCTCGAGAAGTAAAAAACCATGATCCGGCCAAAAAGACACTGTGCGCACAATCGTGAGCACAGTGTCTTCTGTTGCAGCTATATGCATATATACATAGCAGGTATGGCTTTTCTCAAATCCTGTATGCGATCTCCGGAGCGCTTCTGGTGGCGGAGCGGAAATTGCCTGGGCGACGGCGTCACCGACCTCGGCGGCGCAGCTGCAGGACATAAATACCTGGCACCTCACATAAACATATCGCTCAGGGTAAAAGCTCCCATGGATTCGTTGTTGATCTCATAGTAGAGCCGCGCCTTCTCCTCCATCGGGAGATTCGGGTCCACGCCGAACTGCTCCCAAGTGATGCCGCGGGGCTCCCCGTCCGGCGTATAGCCGGAAATGAAGGCGTAGGTCTCGTCCATATATGCATAGGGGTCTGTGATGCGTTCCATCCTGCTCGCTTCCTTTCTCTATTTCTGTTTCTTCTCAGCTCTTCTGCTTTTCAAGGCAATTTTCCGTCCTTCGATGGGGCTTTTGGGCTGCCCTTCAATGGAGTTTTTGGGCCGCCCTTCAATGCAGGAGCTCCCCGTCCAGGGCGCTGTTTTTGTTCCACTTGTTGATCTTCACGATCATGAAGACCGTCACCGCGAGCATCACCACTACCATCCCAAGCGCCATGTAAACATACTCGTCATACGATGTCAGGGCATTGATGGCACCGTCGTATACCGCATGAAGCAGGACCGGTACCACGATAGACGGAATAATGTACAGGATATTCCCGGTGTGACGGCTTTGGCCGATGAAGTATCCCATGATTGCCCCGAGCATGAAATGGAAAGGCATCAGCGACCGCATGATCGTGACCCCGAGGCCTCCCGAAGAATACATCCAGTCTTCAACGATGGTGAAGCCGGTGCCGACGATACCCCCGCAGAGCACCATGTCCATCCACGACCTCACGCAGGCTCTCTTCCTGACAGCCAGCTGCAGGCACAGGAACCGGAAGCCTTCTTCCGGCAGCGCGATGAGCAGCATGGAGTTCCTGATGACCCGCGCAAGAGAAAAACCCGTATCACTATTGGCCTTGATCTGGTCAACGATCGCCTGCGCGTTTTCCGGATGCGCTACCATTTCTTTGATCGTATCCAGACCGATCAGATTCAATGCACTCCAGATTATGATCACAAGCGAAAGCGCACTTGCGAGCACGCAGCTGAGGGCGCCGAAGATCAGCATCCGGACGATGTCCTTCACCTCGAACCGAGGCTCTTTCTTGATCTTGACCAGCCACCAGACCAGAATGATAGAAACCGGCAATGACAATAATCCGTTGATAATACCCATGATATTATAAACCCTTTCTTCTCTGCCTCACACAGGGGACGGTTCTCTGTGAGAGCCAGGCGCAATGCGGGTTTGCGGGCAATTTGAAGGTCCTCTCACACAGAGAACCGTCCCCCTGTGAGAGCCTGAGCTATGCCTGCAAGTACTTGTCCAGTTCTTCGTCTACGATCTTCTTGCGTCTGACGGTCGGTTTATCGTAGAGGCGTCCTCTCGCCATGACCAAGCGGACGTTGCGGAGGTCCTGGAGGTCTTCCAGCGGGTTCTCCTCCACCAGGATGAGGTCGGCGCATTTTCCCTCTTCCAGGGAACCGGTGATGTCGCCGATGCCTGCGAGGACGGCATTGTTGAGGGTGGCGGTGTATAGGGCGTAGGCATTGGAAACGCCGGTATAGTTCTTAAAGTAGACCAGCTCGCGCCAGAAGTCGTACTGGGTGATCCAGGGGCAGCCGACGTCGTTGCCGAGGGCCACGGGGATGTCGTTTTCGATGGCGGCCTTCGCGCAGTCCCTGATGCCGTCGAAGACGACCTGGCCGTTGAACTGCTCGACCTCAGAGGCGTTGGAGACCTCCCGTGGGAACATGGCGTAGGGGAGGGCCGGCGAAAGCGTGGTCGTCAGGAAGGCTTTTCTCTCCTTGAAGAGGCGGATCATCTCTTCTGTCGGCGCGGCGCCGTGTTCGATGGAATCCACGCCGTTTCGGAGGGCCTGGATCACGCCTTCCGTCGACTCCGTATGCGCGGCCGTTCTGTAGCCGAGGCGGTGGGCTTCGTCACAGATGGCGCGGATCATCTCCGGGGGCATCTTCATCTCGCCGGGGACGCCCTTCTCCTTGGCGTCCAGGACGCCGCCCGTGATCATGAGCTTGATGAGATCGACGTGCTGCCTGTCCGCCTTTCTGACCAGGTCTACGGCCTCTTCGATCGATGTGGCCGCGATGGCGACAGAGCCGGCCATGTGGCCGCCGGGGACGGAAATGCCCTCGTTGGCTGCCAGGATGCGCGGGCCGGCCTTTTTGCCGGCGGCGATCTCATCCCGCAGGCGGGTGTCCAGATCCTTTAAGCCGCCCACCGTGCGGATGGTGGTGACCCCGCTCATCAGCTCGATCTTCGCGTAGCCCGCGACCATGACCTCCGCCGCTTTCGCGCTGACGGGATTGGAGAAAAGCAGCCTTACCAGCTTCGCGTTGTCCCGCTGCTTCTTCTGGGGCTTGCCGTTGCCCGCCAGGTGCACGTGCATGTTGATGAGCCCCGGGAGGATGTACATGCCTTGGGCATCGATGACCTTGTATCCCTTCGGGACTTCTGCAGTCTGATCGGTGATCCGCTCGATCTTCTCGCCGTTTATGAAGACAGATCTGCCGTGCTGCGGCTGCATGTCACGCGTTCCATCCAGGAGGATACCGTTTCGGATGACGTACTTCACGCCCTTGCTCCTTTCTGTGGCCCGCATCCTCACACAGGGGACGGTTCTCTGCCTCACACAGGGGACGGTTCTCTGTGAGAGTCAGGTACAATGCGGGTTTGCGGGCAATTTGAAGGTCCTCTCACACAGAGAACCGTCCCCTGTGCGGGACCCTGTGTGATCTCAGTCTGAGGAGATCGACGCGCTCGTCGCGGTCTCCGAGTTCTCTCTGTCGCGGAGAATGTGCTGGAGGGTGATGAGGATGGCGACGACGGTCTCCTCATATTCCGGCCTGTAGAGATCGATGCGGAACTGATCCAGTACGGTCAGGATCTTCTGGCTGATGACGGCGATGATATTGTCTGCCCCGTCATAGAGCTGGAAATTGACGCCCAGGACGTTGCCGCGGATCTGCCAGCCGAGGCCTTCGATGTTGATGACATCCCTGACGACATGGAAGAGCTCGTTGGAAAGCTCGAACTCCGTCCCGTCCTCCATGCTGACCGTATGCCTGTCATGCAGGGAGAAAAGCTTTCTCTCCATGTGCGCGATCCGACGCCCGGAGGCATCCGTGATGTCTGTTTTGTCGTGGATAGACGGGAATTTGCTCTCTGACTGATAGACAATGTTGTCATTCTCGTCCTTCACATCGATATGATGGAACAGCTGCATGATCGTGGTCGAGGTGAAAAGCGATTTCGCCGGCGTGCCGAACTCCTCCGCGTTGAAAGCATTGGCCTCCTCCCCCGGGCCCGTATAACGGGCGATTTTGTCAAAAAGTCCCATATTTACTCTCCTGTATATGAAATGAACGATTCTCCTTGTTTCATAATACTACTTTTCGCCGCCGAGGTGTAGCCGCACAGTCCACACAGGGCCCGCACAGGGGACGGTTCTCTGTGAGAGCCAGACACAATGCGGGTTGGCGGGCATTTTTACAGTCCTCTCACACAGAGAACCGTCCCCTGTGCGGCCCTGATGGTTTATACTGTGTCTGTACTCTTATGATTATCCGGCAAGGAAGGTAATAAAATGAAAAGTTCCTTTATCGTCCATCCGCTGGCGCCTTTTTACAGAAGTGATTCCGAGATCCTGATCCTGGGGAGCTTTCCCTCTGTGAAAACAAGGGAGATGGGCTTCTTCTACGGGCATCCGCAGAATCGTTTCTGGAAGATCCTGCCTCTGATCTACGGCGAAACTGCCGCGCTCACGACCATCGATGAGCGGCGGGCTTTCCTGGAGCGGCACAGGATCGCCCTCTGGGACGTGATCTATTCCTGCGAGATCGTGGGTTCTTCGGACGCGAGTATCCGCAACGTCACCCCCACGGATCTCAGAAAGATACTCAGCGATGCTCCCATCCGCCGGATCTACGTGAATGGCCGCACCGCTGAGAAAATGTACCGCAAATATACCGAGCCTGTCCTGGGCCGCACCGCCGTCTGCCTGCCCTCCACCAGCCCCGCCAACGCCGCCTGGTCTCCCGAACGCCTCGCGGAGGCCTGGAAAGTACTGCGCGAACCGTGAGGCTCACACAGGGGACGGTTCTCTGCCCACACAGGGAACCGTCCCCTGCGCGGCTTTCACCCCCGGGAGCGCGCGGAGAACCGTCCCAATGACGTTAAGTTAAGCGCCCC
>DGGX01000146.1:29235-29383 GCA_002392385.1 Lachnospiraceae bacterium UBA3863 | reverse complement strand
GAACGATATCCAGGAGAAGATGTTCTCCGTCATCGGACTGTCCCAGGAAGAGGCCCAGGAGAAGTTCGGGTTCCTCCTGACTGCCTTCAAGTACGGTGTGCCTCCGCACGCCGGACTGGCCTACGGCGTGGACCGGCTGGTCATGCTG
>DGGX01000146.1:28843-29147 GCA_002392385.1 Lachnospiraceae bacterium UBA3863 | reverse complement strand
GCCTTCCCCAAGAACAAGGATGCCGTCGATCTCATGAGTGACGCTCCCAATACCGTGGACGACAAGCAGCTGCAGGAGCTCTCCATCGCCATCACCGCGCAGGAGAAGTGAGCGGACAGCTGACAGTCCCTTTGTTATTTCCTGTTTCCCACAGAAAGATTCTGTGCTATAATTTTATGAATTGTGCGTAAGCATGGAGTCTTGCGGCACCGGTCCCGCCCCGCGGGCGGCCGCAGGAGGAAACACCCAATCCAAGCATGTCAATGAGGTAGCAGTTGAAATGAAAAAATCCAGAGCGGCAATT
>DGGX01000146.1:0-28678 GCA_002392385.1 Lachnospiraceae bacterium UBA3863 | reverse complement strand
ACCTCGCGGGCGGTGCCAGCATCACTTACCAGGCCACCGGTGAGGAGGCCCCTTCGGCGGAGGATATGTCCGACACCGTCTACAAGCTGCAGCAGCGTGTCACCGGCTACAGCACGGAGGCCCAGGTCTATACGGAAGGCAATGACCGCATCAATATCGAGATCCCCGGCGTCTCCGGCGTCGCGGAGACCAACCAGATCCTGGAAGATCTGGGACGTCCCGGCTCTCTGTATTTCATCCGTCAGACAGACGCCGACGGCAATGAGAACTATCAGCTGGGCATGACCGAGGACGGTCAGCTCATGTATGTCCTGACCAGGGAGCTGGAGGACGTGATCGCCACCGGCGACGCGGTCCTGTCCGGCACGGACGTGGCTGACGCCCAGGCAGGTTATCAGACAGACCAGATGAACAACCAGGAGATCGTGGTCTCCCTGACATTCACCGACGAAGGCAGACAGAAATTTGCTGACGCGACCACCAAAGCCTACGCCGCGGGCGAGAGCATCGGTATCTACTATGACGGGCACTTCATCAGTGTTCCCATGGTGCAGGCGGCGATCACCGACGGACGTGCGGTCATCACCGGCGAGTCGGACATCGATTCCGCCCGCAACCTTGCCTCCACCATCCGCATCGGCGGTCTGAAGGTGGAACTGGAGAGACTGCGTTCCCAGATCGTCGGCGCCCAGCTGGGCCAGGATGCCATCGCGACCAGCAAGAAGGCCGGTATCATCGGTTTTGCCCTGGTGGCGCTCTTTATGATCTGTTTCTATCTGCTGCCCGGTTTCTGCGCGGTCCTCGCGCTCTGCATCTACGTGCTTCTGATCGCGCTGGTGCTCAACGGCTTCAACATCACCCTGACACTGCCCGGAATCGCCGGTATCCTCCTGTCCATCGGTATGGCCGTGGACGCGAACGTGATCATCTTTGCCCGTATCCGTGAGGAGATCTCCGCCGGCAGGACTGTGCGGGCCTCCATCCGCGCGGGCTTCAGCAAGGCCCTGTCCGCCATCATCGACGGCAACGTGACGACCCTGATCGCGGCGGCCGTTCTGGGCTTCCTGGGCAGCGGCACCATCAAAGGCTTTGCCTATACACTGGCCATCGGTATCATCCTGTCCATGTTTACGGCCCTCTTCATCACCCGCTTCCTTCTGAATGCCTTCTATGGTCTGGGCCTGCAGGATCCTAAATTCTATGGTAAGAGCAGGGCGATCGGCACCATCGATTTCACCGGCCGCAGGAATGCCTTCATCGGCGTCGGCCTCGCCCTGATCTGCGCGGGCCTGGTCGCCATGGGCGTACACGGCGCCAGGGGTTCGGCCCTGAATCTGAGCCTGGATTTCGTGGGCGGCACCTCCACCTCTGTCACCTTCAATGAGAACATGGATCTGGAGCAGATCAACAGTGACGTTGTCCCCGTATTCCGGGATGTCACCGGTGACGCGACGGTCCAGGTGCAGAAGGTGGCCGGCACCAACGAAGTGATCTTCAAGACCCGGGAACTCTCCACCGCGGAGAGCACCGAGATCTCCAACCAGCTGGTGGACAAGTTCACGGTGGACAAGGACAGCGTGACTTCGGAGACCATCAGCTCCACCATCAGCAGTGAGATGAAGAGAGACGCGGTCCTGGCTGTGATCGTGGCCCTGATCCTGATGCTGATCTACATCTGGTTCCGGTTCAAGGACATCCGCTTCGGCGCTTCCTCCGTCCTGTGCCTGGCCCATGATACGCTGGTCGTTCTGGCAGCCTACGCCATCCTGCGGATCAGCGTCGGCAGCACCTTCATCGCCTGTATGCTGACCATCGTCGGTTACTCGATCAACGCGACCATCGTCGTATTCGACCGTATCCGCGAGAACATGCGCGGCCGCAGACCCGGTCAGACAATGGAAGAGGTCGTGAATGAGAGCGTCACGCAGACCATCACCCGCAGCCTCTTCACTTCCCTGACCACCTTCTTCATGGTCCTGACCCTCTACATCTTCGGCGTGGCCACGGTCAAGGAGTTCGCCCTGCCGATCATGGTGGGTATCGTTGCCGGCTGCTTCTCCTCTGTCTGCCTGGCCGGCCCTGTGTGGCTGCTGCTCCGTCAGAAGCTCGGAGCGGGCACGGAAGCGGCTCCCGCAAGAGCGAAGGGTGTCGTCACCGCCTCCGAAATGGAAGACGAGGACTATAATCCCAGGCTTTCCAGAAAGGAACGCAGGGAGAAGAGAAGAAAAGAGACAGAGGCCCGCAATAAGGCCAAGACCGTCATCTGAGTACATAGTACTGTAATGCGGAGGGAGGGTGCTGCGCATCCTCCCTCTGTGCATTCCGTTTGTAAGGACCACAGGAGAGGGACAAGATGGACCGGCTGCGTACAGATCGACCTAAAAAGTGGATGGTCTCCGGCAAAAGGGCGGATTTCAACGCGATCGCCCGGGAGTTGGGGATCTCTGTCGTGCTGGCCAGGCTCATACGGAACCGGGATGTGATCGGCGCGGAGGCGGCGGAGGCCTATCTCCGGGGAGGCAGAGAGCTCCTTCATGATCCCCGCCTGCTGCCGGACGCGGAGGAGGCCGTGAGCGTGATCCTGGAAGCCATCCGGGAGGGAAAGCGGATCCGGATCGTCGGGGATTATGACGTGGACGGCATCTGCAGCTCCTATATCCTGCTGCGGACCTTCCGGGAGCTGGGCGGCTGCGCGGACGTGCGGCTCCCCCACAGGATGCGGGATGGTTACGGCATCAGCAGGGAGATGGTGGAGACCGCCGCGGAGGAGGGCATCGGCCTGATCGTGACCTGCGACAACGGCATTGCAGCCGTGGAGCCCCTGCGGAGAGCCGCAGAACTGGGCATCCGGGCGGTGGTGACGGACCACCACGAGGTCCCTTATGAAATGGCGGACGGCAAGCGAACCTACATCCTGCCGCCGGCGGCAGCGGTGGTGGATCCCAAAAGGCAGGATCCGGAGACGGGGGGCACGTCCTATCCCTTCCCCGAGATCTGCGGGGCGGCGGTGGCCTGGAAGCTGTGCGGTCTTCTCTGGGAGACGGACGGACGGGGCCAGATGCCGGAAGCCATGGCCCGGGAGCTGGAGGCCTTCTGCGGCCTCGCCACGGTCTGTGACGTGATGCCCCTCAAGGACGAGAACAGATACATGGTCCGCAGAGGCCTCGCGTCCGCGGCCAGGTCCGGCAATACAGGCCTTCAGGCCCTGATCGACGTGAACGGCCTGACCGGCAGGGAACTGAACACCTACCACGCGGGCTTCATCCTGGGACCCTGCCTCAATGCCACGGGCAGGCTGGACAGCGCGGAGATGGCCATGGACCTCTTCTGCGAGCATGATCAGGACAGGGCCATGGTCATGGCCCAGGAGCTGCGGGAACTCAACGACAGCCGTAAGAGCATGACGGCGGAGGGCGTGGAACGGTCTCTGGCCATGATCGCCGAACAGGGTCTGATCAGGGACAGGGTCCTGGTCCTCTACCTGCCGGGCTGTCACGAGTCACTGGCGGGGATCATTGCCGGCAAGGTCAAGGAGGCCTTCTACCGGCCGGCCTTCGTCTTCACGGACTCCTCGGAGGAGATCCTCAAGGGATCGGGGCGGAGCATCGAGGGCTACCATATGTACGAGGCCCTGAACGCCTGCGGCGATCTTCTGGTGCGCTACGGCGGCCACGCCATGGCGGCCGGTCTGAGCCTGCGCAGGGACAATCTGGACAGCTTCCGGAAGAAACTCAACGAGGACTGCCGGCTGACCGAAGACCAGCTGACCGAGACGCTCCACATCGATATGGAGCTGCCGCCGGGCCTCATGACCATGGACATGGTCGGGGAGTTCCGGCTCCTGGAGCCCTGCGGGACGGGCAGTCCCAAGCCCCTTTTTGTCACCCGGGGCGTCAGGCTCCAGCAGGTGCGGGTCCTGGGCAGGAACCACAATGTCCTGCGGCTCCGGGGCAGGGACAGCACGGGAAGATCCCTGGATCTTCTGTGTTTCCGCGAGGAGGAGGCCCTCAGAGAGCTTCTGGAGGGGGCCGGCGGAGAGGCAGCGCTGGCGGCGCTGCAGGCAGGCAGAGGTAATGTGCGGATCGATATGGTCTATGAGCCGGACATTCATGAATGGAACGGGCAGAAGGATCTGCAGTTCATTATCAGGGACTGGCGGATCAGCAGATAGGAGGAACAAGTGAAGATCGCTAAACTCGCACAGAGGCTGGATTATCATTTTGAGACGCTGAGGGGAGAGCCCGTCACAGATCCGGAGGCGGTCCGGGCCCTCAGGAACCGGGAGATCACCGGGATCACCAATGATTCCCGCAAGATCACCAAGGGATGTCTCTTCTTCTGTATCTGCGGCGCCCGCAGCGACGGCCACGACTACGCGCTTCAGGCCCTGGAGGCTGGCGCGGCGGCCCTGGTGGTGCAGAAGGACCTGGATCTTTCCGCCTATGTACCGGCGGACGGGGTAGAGCCTGCCATCCTGCGGGTCTACGATTCCCGCTACGCCATGGCCTTTATCTCCGCCGCATATTACGGGGATCCCGCCTCGGAGATGAAGATCATCGGCATCACCGGCACCAAGGGCAAGACCACCACTACCTACATGGTCCGCAACATGCTGGAGAACGCCGGCTTCAAGGTGGGCCTGATCGGCACCATTGAAGCCACTTACGGAGACGTGCACCTGAAATCCCCCACGACCACGCCGGAATCCATGCGTCTGCAGGAGATCTTCCGGGAGATGGCTGACGCGGGCGTGCAGATCGTGGTCATGGAGGTATCCTCCCAGGCACTGATGCTGCACCGGACCCAGGGCTTTATCTTCGATCTGGGCATCTTCACCAACCTGTCCCCCGACCACATCGGACCGGCGGAGCACAAGGATTTCGAGGACTATCTCCACTGCAAGAGCCTGCTCTTCCGTCAGTGCCGCGTGGGCATCGTGAACGGGGACAGCCCTTATGCTGAGCGGGTCCTGGAGAACCATACCTGCGCCGTGGAGACCTACGGCCTGGGAGAGGGCTGTGACCTGCGGGCCGTGGATCTGGAGCTGGTGCACCGTCCCGGCCAGCTGGGCGTGCGTTTCCGCACGGAGGGTGACCCGGCCATGATCGCCGAGGTGCCCATGCCCGGCCGCTTCACCGTCTACAACGCCCTCTGCGCCATCGCCGTCTGCAGACATTTCGACGTGGACACAGAGGCCATTGCCGCGGCCCTGCGGGAGATCCGTGTCCGCGGCCGTATCGAGATGGTCCAGGTCTCGGATGCCTTCACCCTCATGATCGACTACGCCCACAACGCCATGGCCCTGGAGAGCCTTCTGGAGACCCTCAAGGAGTACGAGCCCGGCAGACTGGTCTGCGTCTTCGGCTGCGGCGGCAACCGCGACCGGCAGCGGCGCTTCGAGATGGGCGAGGTCAGCGGACGGCTGGCGGACTTCACCGTCATCACCAGCGACAATCCCCGCTTCGAGGAGCCCCAGGCCATCATCGACGATATCGTGACCGGCATCCGGCCCACCGGCGGCACCTATATTGAGATCTGTGACCGCAAGGAGGCCATCGCCTACGCCATCCATAACGGCCAGCCCGGCGACATCATCGTTCTCGCCGGCAAGGGCCACGAAGACTATCAGGAGATCTGCGGGGTCAAGCACCCCATGGACGAGCGGGACCTCATCCGGCAGATCCTGGAGGAGGACGCCGCGGCGGGCGTCTGACCGGTTTCTACTAAGAGAGAAAAGGACCGGCGCCGGCCGCATATCATCGAAAGAGAGGATATGAAGGAATACGCGCAGATCATCATCGACATCGCCCACGGAAGACTGGATCATCCCTTCACCTACCGGATCCCGCAGGCCCTGCGCGGCCGCGTTCTGCCGGGCAGTGTGGTCATGGTCCCTTTTGGCAGGGGCGACACACTGCGCAAGGGCTATGTGACCGGACTGTCGGATGTCTCCGACCTGTCTGCCGCCAGGATCAAGGAGATCCGCGAGCTGGCGGGAGACACCCGGGATGCCCGGAGCGGCGCTGAGGGTGAGTTCTGGGTGGGCATCGCCGCCTGGATGAGCCGGCAGTACGGCTCTACCATGGCCGTGGCCCTGCGGACGGTCCTGTCCGGGGGCAAGCCGGGCAAGCCCGCCATCCAGAGGCAGGTGCGGCTCCTGCTCTCACCGGAGGAGGCCGCTGAGCAGCTCCAGGTCTACGAGCGCAAACACCAGGTGGCCCGGGCCAGGCTCCTGCGGGAGCTCATGGAGGTGCCGGAGCAGCCCTATTCCCTGGTGACCGGCAAGCTCCATATCCAGGCGGCGGCCATACGGGCCATGCGGGACAAGGGGATCCTGGAGATCCGGGAGGAGCGCATGCTCCGCAATCCCGTTTCCTTCGGCGAGGTGGACAGGGACGATAAGGTCCTGAGCCCCGCCCAGCTGGCCATCGTGGAGGGCGTGGTCAGGGACCACGACAGCGGCCGGGGCGGCGTGAGCCTGATCCGTGGCATCACGGGCAGCGGGAAGACGGAGGTCTACATCCGGATCATCCGGGAGATCGTGGGCCGCGGCAGACAGGCTGTCATGCTGATCCCGGAGATCGCCCTGACCTACCAGACCCTGCTCCGCTTCTACCGGCACTTCGGCGACCGGGTATCCGTGATGAATTCCACTCTCTCGGAGTCGGAGAAGGCCGACCAGAGGGAGCGGGCCAGACGGGGAGAGATCGATGTCATCATCGGTCCCCGGAGCGCCCTTTTCACCCCCTTCCCCGATGTGGGCGTCATCGTCATCGACGAGGAGCACGAGAACAGCTACAAGAACGAGTCCATGCCCAAATACCGGACCGTGGACACGGCCGCCGAGATCGCCCGGAGAAAAGGGGCGGTGGTGGTCCTGGGGAGCGCCACGCCCTCCATGATCTCCTATGAGAAGGCGGTCCGGGGCGAATACCGTCTCTACACCCTGGACCAGCGGCTGACGGGGCAGACCCTGCCCGCAGTCACCGTGACCGACCTGCGGGAGGAGCTGCGGGCCGGCAACCGCAGCATCCTGTCCAGAAGACTGGCTTCCCTCCTCCAGGACCGGCTCGACCGGGGCGAGCAGAGCATGCTCTTCCTCAACCGGCGGGGGACGGCGGGTTTCGTCTCCTGCAGATCCTGCGGCTACGTGGCCAGATGTCCGCACTGCGACGTCTCCCTGTCCCTGCACAGGGACGGGTCCCTCCAGTGCCACTACTGCGGCTACAGGGAGCGGATGCCCGTGACCTGCCCCTCCTGCGGCTCCCGCTATATCGCGGGCTTCCGCGCGGGTACCGAGCAGGTGGAGGCCTATCTCAAGGAGACCTGGCCCCAGGCCAGGATCCTGCGCCTGGACGCGGACACCACCGCCCGCAAGGGCAGCTATGAGAAGATCCTGTCCTCTTTTGCCAACGAGGAGGCCGATATTCTGATCGGCACTCAGATGATCGTCAAGGGGCATGATTTCCCCGGCGTGACCCTGGTCGGGGCCCTGCTGGCGGACCTGTCCCTCAACACAGGCGACTACCGGAGCGCGGAGCGGACCTTCCAGCTCCTGACCCAGGCCGCCGGCCGCGCCGGCCGGGGAGACAGGCCGGGCGAGGTGGTGATCCAGACCTATGAGCCGGACCATTACGCCCTCCGCTATGCCGTCCGTCAGGACTACGAGGGCTTCTACGAGGAGGAGATGGGCTATCGGAGAGCCCTCCTCTATCCCCCCGCGGGCCACATGCTGGCCGTCCAGATCCAGTCCGAGGACGAGGACACGGCCCTGCGGACAGCCGGACAGGCGGGAGAGCTGCTCAGGAAGCAGTCCGGCGACCTCTATATCATCGGTCCGTCCCCGGCCCAGCTCAGCCGGCTCCGGGACGTCTACCGTTATGTTTTATATGTAAAGAATGCCGACCGTGACCTGCTCACGCGCTGCAAGGATCTGCTGGAGCAGACCTTCGGGGCGGCCGAACAGGAGACCAGGCCGGCAGCGCAGCGGGCGGTCATGCAGTTTGACTTCGACCCGGAGAATCCCTATTAAGGAAAGAGAGGAATACTATGGCAATCAGACTGATCCGTGAACTCGGAGATCCGGTGTTGAACAAAAAGGCCAAGACCGTGAAGGAAATGACCCCCAGGCTCCAGCAGCTGATCACCGACATGAAGGAGACCATGTACGAGGCCGAGGGCGTCGGTCTGGCCGCGCCCCAGGTGGGCGTCCTCAAGAGGATCGTCGTGATCGATGTCTCTGAGGAGCAGAACCAGCCCATCGTCCTGATCAACCCGGAGATCGTGGAGCGGGACGGCGAGCAGACCGGCATGGAGGGCTGCCTGTCCGTGCCCGGCAAGCAGGGCCAGGTCACACGGCCCCGGCACGTGATCTGCAGGGCCCTGAACCAGGACATGGAGGAGATCGAGCTGGAGGGCGAGGACCTTCTGGCCAGAGCCATCTGCCATGAACTGGACCATCTGGAGGGCATCGTCTACGTGGACCTGGTCGAGGGCGAGCTCCTGGATGTCGGCGCCATGGAGCCCATCGAGGATGAATATGAGGATGAGGCAGAAGGAGAAGAGGCGTGATGGAGAGCACAGCGGAGATCATGGCCAGACCGGCCGACTGTAAGATCCGCAGGATCGTCTTCATGGGAACGCCGGAGCTGGCGGTGGAGTCTCTCGAGGCCCTGGTCAAGGCCGGCTATGAGGTGACCCTGGCCGTGACCCAGCCCGACCGCGCCAAGGGAAGGGGCCGGAGCGTGGTCATGCCGCCTGTCAAGGAGGCTGCCATCCGCCACGATATCCCGGTCTTCCAGCCCCGCCGTCTGCGGGAAGAGGGCGCTTATGAGAGGATCGCCGCGGAGCAGCCGGACCTGATCGTGGTGGCCGCCTTCGGACAGATCCTGCCCGAGAGCATCCTTAATCTGCCCGCCTACGGCTGCGTGAACGTCCACGCCTCCCTCCTGCCCGCCTACCGGGGGGCCGCCCCCATCCAGCGGGCCGTCCTCAACGGGGAGAAGGAGAGCGGCGTCACCATCATGCAGATGGACAAGGGACTGGACACCGGGGATATCCTGACCCAGGAGAGCCTGCTGCTGGCGCCGGACGAGACCGCGGACAGCCTTTATGACAAGGTGGCCCGGATCGGCGCCCGCCTCCTGACCCAGACCCTGCCCCGCCTGGCGGCGGGTCAGATCACGCCGGTCAGACAGGACGACAGCAAGTCCACCTATGCCGCCATGCTGGACGCTTCCATGGGCGAGATCGACTGGACCCAGCCCGCGGAGGCCATCGACCGCCTGGTGCGCGGCCTCAATTCCTGGCCCTGCGCCCACACCACCCTCAAGGGGAAAAGGGTCAAGGTCTGGGCCTGCAGGCCTTTGGATCCTGACGCGGAGGACAGCGGTGCGGGAGAGCCCGGGAGCGTCCTGCGCCTGGACCGCCGGGGACCGGTGATCGCCACGGGCAGCGGGAGCCTGCTGCTGACAGAGCTGCAGCCCGAGGGCAAGAAGAGAATGCCCGCGGATGCCTTTGTCCGCGGCTACCGGCTGGAGCCGGGGACCCGTCTGGGAGACTGACAAGGAGAAGGTATGGCTGCAGACCCTAGAGAAGAAGTCCTGCACCTCCTGCTGGAGAACGAGAGAAAAGGTACCTACAGTCACCTGCTGGTCAGCGAGATGCTGGACCGGCACGCTGACCTGCCCGCCTCCCGGCGGGCCTATATGAAAAGGCTGGCGGAGGGCGTGACCGAGCGGCGTACGGAGCTGGACGCGGTGATCGACCGCTACAGCAGCGGCCGCAGGAAGAGCCGCCGTCCCCAGGTCCGGATCCTCCTGCGCATGGCCGTCTACGAGATCCTCTACATGGACGGCGTGCCGGACGCCGCCGCCTGCAGTGAGGCGGTGCGCCTGACCAGGAAGACCGGGGCCGCCGGCCTCTGCGGCTATGTGAACGGCCTCCTGCGCCACCTCATCCGGGACAAGGAGGAAGGAGCGAACATCAGCGGCGGAGAGTCACTGTCGGTGCGGTATTCCACACCGGAATGGATCATCCGCATGTGGGAGGAGACCCTGGGCCGGGAGGAGACGGAAGCCCTTCTCAAGGCCCTCATGGAGATCCGCCCCGTGACCATCCGGCTCAGCGAGCGGCTCACAGAGGCAGAGCGGGAGAGCCTGCGGACTCGGCTGGCGGGGGCCGGCGCGGAGACAGGCCCCGGAAGGATCTGGGACAGCTGCCTGACCCTGCGGAGCACGGCCTCCCTGCGGACCCTGCCGGGCTACGCGGAGGGCTGGTGGAACGTACAGGACGAGAGCGGACTTTTTGTCACTGAGGCGGCCGGCCTCAGGGGCGGCGAGCAGGTCATGGATGTCTGCGCAGCCCCCGGCGGCAAGGCCCTGCACGCGGCGGACCGCCTGTGTGCCCTGGGCCTGGGCGGCCATGTCACCGCCCGCGACCTGTCCGCCAGAAGGGCGGAGAGAATGCGGGAGAACCGGGACAGGCTCCGTCTCGACAACATGACCGTGGAGGTCAGGGATGCCTCCCTGCCTGTCCCCGAGGAGGAACGCGGGACGGCCGATGTCCTCTTCTGTGATGTCCCCTGTTCGGGACTGGGCGTCATGGGGAGGAAGAGGGACATCAAATTCCGGGTCACCCCGGAGGATATCGAGGCCCTGACCAGCCTGCAGCGGAAGATCCTGGACGCCAGCCTTCCGCTTTTAAAAGAGGGCGGGGTACTGATCTACAGTACCTGCACCATTGACAGACAAGAGAACGAGGACATGAGCGCCTGGCTCCGCGGCCGCGGGCTGCGGCCGGACCCCCTGCCCGCCGCCGTGCGGGACAGGCTGGGCCTGGAGGAGGGAGCCTGGCAGGTCCAGCTCCTGCCCCACAGACACGGGACGGACGGCTTCTATATCGCCCGTCTGGTCAGGGACAGCGGGGCGGACGCCCATCATAAAGAGGAACAGGGATGACCTATGATCTGAGATCCATGCTGCCGGAGGAACTGACAGCCTTGCTGCGCGAGCACGGCCAGCCGGCCTACCGGGCCGGCCAGCTCTTCTCCTGGCTGCACCACAGACAGGCGCGGAGCTATGAGGAGATGACCGATCTGCCCGCCGCCCTCCGCCAGACCCTGGCGGGATCCATGCCGCTGACCACGGTGCGCATGATCGACCGCCAGATCTCCCGCGACGGGACGGAGAAATACCTTTTTGCCATGCCGGACGACCGGCTGGTGGAGAGCGTGCTGATGCGGTACCGGTTCGGCAACAGCGTCTGCATCTCCTCCCAGGTGGGCTGCCGGATGGGATGCACCTTCTGCGCCTCCACCCTGGACGGGCTGGAGCGGAATCTCCTTCCCTCCGAGATGCTGGAGCAGATCTACGAGATCCACAGGACCACCGGCGAGCCCGTGAAGCACGTGGTCGTCATGGGGACCGGCGAGCCCATGGACAATTACGACAATCTGGTGCGTTTTCTCCGTCTGCTGACCCATGAAAAGGGCATGGGACTGAGCCGGCGGGCGGTCACCGTCTCCACCTGCGGCCTGCCGGAGGGGATCCGGGCCCTGGCGGAGGAAGGTCTGCCGGTGAACCTGGCCCTGTCCCTGCACGCGCCGGAGGACGAGCTGCGGCGCAGGCTCATGCCCATCGCCAGACGCTACACCCTCGCCGAGGTCATAGACGCCTGCCGTTATTACTACACCCAGACAGGCAGACAGATCACCTTCGAGTACGCCCTGATCCGCGACGTGAACGACAGGCCCCAGGATGTGGAGAACCTGAGCCGCCTCGCGGGCCCTCTGGATGCCCATATCAACCTGATCCCGGTCAACCCCGTGAGGGAGCGCGGCTACCGCGAGCCCGGCGGCGCCGAGGTCCAGGCTTTCAAAAATAAACTTGAAAAAAAAGGCATTCATGTTAGTATTAGGAGAGTAATGGGGAGAGATATCGACGGTGCCTGCGGACAGCTCAGGCACCGCCGTCTGCATGATACGAACCAATGAGGTGTCAGATATGCCGATTTCATATTCCCGAACAGACAGAGGGCGGAGACGCCCGAAGAATCAGGATTATCTGTTTGCCGGCGATGACAGGATCGGGGTCTTCCCCAACCTGTATATCATCGCGGACGGCATGGGAGGGCACGAATCCGGGGAGTTCGCTTCCCAATATACAGTAGAACGCATCTGCGGGGAGGCAGAGAAGGACACGGAAAGGTCCATGGAGAACCTCCTCGAGCACAGTCTGCGCCTGGCCAATGCCGAGCTCAGGGAGCTCGCTGCCGCCAGGAACCTTCTTCTGGGCATGGGCACGACCGTCGTGGCGGCCACCGTGTCCGAATCCGGAGACCTGCTGACGGCCAGCGTTGGCGACAGCCGCCTCTACGTGCTGCGGCGGACGGGGCTGGAGCAGATCACCCACGATCACAGCCTGGTGCAGGAGATGGTGGACGCGGGGACCATCACGGCCGAGGAGGCCCGTATACATCCCGAGCGCAACGTCATCACCCGGGCCGTGGGCGCCGAGGACAGACTGGAAGTTGATTTTCACAGGACCCGTCTGCACGGGGGAGAGCTGATCCTCCTGTGCACGGACGGCCTGACAGGTATGCTTACAGACGAGGAGATCACCACGATCATCAATGGTTCTGACGACCTGGAGCTGGCGGCTGATACGCTGATGCGGGAAGCCAATTTCCGCGGCGGCAAGGATAACATCAGCCTGATCCTGGTCGATCCCTGGTCGGAGGTGACGAATGATTAAGATCGGAATGCTGATCGCCGACCGCTACGAGATACTGGGCAAGGTCGGAAACGGCGGAATGGCCGATGTGTATAAAGCCAAGGACAGGACTCTCAACCGCGACGTGGCGGTCAAGGTCCTGAAGCAGGAATTCTCGGAGAACGAGACCTTCGTCTCCAAGTTCCGCGTGGAGGCCCAGGCCGCGGCGGGCCTGATCCACCCCAACATCGTCAATGTCTATGACGTCGGGGAGGACAAGGGCGTCTATTTCATCGTGATGGAGCTGGTCAACGGCTTCACCCTCAAGAAATACATTTTGAGAAAAGGCCGTCTCAGCGTGCGGGAGTCGGTCAATATCGCCATTCAGGTGGCCATGGGACTGGAAGCGGCGCACGCGAGACACATCATTCACAGAGACATCAAGCCCCAGAACATCATGATCTCCCGGGAGGGCAAGGTCAAGGTGACGGATTTCGGCATCGCCAAGGCAGCGACCAGCGATACCATCACCTCCAATGTCATGGGTTCGGTGCATTATACCTCCCCCGAGCAGGCCAGAGGCGGGTTCTCCAACGAGAAGAGCGACGTCTATTCCCTGGGCATCACCATGTACGAGATGCTCACCGGCCATGTGCCCTTCGACGGGGAGACGACGGTGGCCATCGCCATCCGTCATATCGAGGAGCAGCTTCCCTCCCCCAGGGAGGAGGTCCCGCAGATCCCCGTCAGCGTGGAGCAGATCGTCCTGAAATGCTGTGAGAAGAACCCCGACAGGCGTTACAGCAGCATGACAGAGCTGCTGACGGACCTCAAGCGCTCTCTGCAGGAGCCGGACGGTCAGTTCGTGAGACGGGCGGACGCACAGGATCTGGGCCAGACCCGCAAGATGACTCCCAACGAGGTCCGCGAGATCCAGGAGCTGACCAGGAAGAAACAGGAAGCCTCCACAGCCGCGGCGGCGGCCGCCGCTGTCGGCCTCAATGACCGTGCCGCGGGCGATGGACGCAGAGACGTTTCGGACGCGGGCGCGGACCGGGACAAGGGCAGGAACAGACCTATGACCGGCGGACAGGACGAGGGTCACGGCCTCCATCCGGGCGAGGGCGGGAGCCTGCGCTACGGCGACGAGGAGGAGCTCGCGGATCCCGAGGACGAGAGCCGCATGGAGCACCTGGCCAGGATCCTGACAGTCCTGGCGGCTGCGGCAGTATGCATCATCATAGCCGTGATCGCGGCCAACCGTTTCGGCCTCTTCGAGCAGCGGGAGGAGACGACCCGTGCGGAGGAGTCCGCGGTGCCGGAGCCGGAAGCCATGGTGGTCATGCCCCACGTGGTGGGCGAGACCCGGGAGAAGGCCAGCGACAGTCTGACAGCCCTGGGCCTGGTGCCCGAGATCATCTACGGTGAGTCTGAGGATTATGAGCCCGGCTATGTTATGGCCAGCGATATCGACGAGGGCACCCAGGTGGCCGTCGGATCCACCGTTATCCTTACCGTGTGCGGCAACAGCGGCATCCGCGTGCCGGACGTGGTGGGCTGGAAGCAGGACGAGGCGGTGACCCGCCTTGAGGATCTGGACTTCACGGTCCGGGTCAAGGAAAGCTACAGTGACGAGGTCGAGGAGGGCTACGTCATCTCCCAGGATCCCGCGGGAGACAGCTCTGTCGACAGGAAGAGCACCGTGACCCTGGAGGTCAGCGCGGGCCCCGATCTCACCGGCAAGGTGGCCATGCCTAATCTGGTCGGCCTTTCCGAGGGCAACGCCAGAAGCCTTCTGGCCAGCCTGGGACTCAAGCTGGGCGAGGTGACCATCAACAGGGACGTCAGCAGCTCCCAGGTAGGCAACGTGCTCTTCCAGAGCGAAGCAGAAGGCGATTACGTCGACGAGGGCAGCTATATCGACATCGAAGTCGGCGGACAGAGGACCTACAGCTATTCCGCGGATATCCCCGGCCCCACGGCTGAGGAGGATCCAGACTATACAGCGGGCACGCCCATCCGCATGCGGATCGTGGGCGAGGACGGACAGGTCCTGCTGGACACCACCACGTCCGAGCTGCCGCAGCCGGTGGGCTTCATCGGCCTGAGCTATTCCACGGCCAAGCTGACCATGACCTACGATGTGGTCTATGAAGAGGTCAAGGAGGTCCCGGCGGAGTCCGAGACACATGCCGACGGCGAGCCCGAGGAGGGAATCGAACAGGATCCCGACCACGACACCTCCGTGACCACCAAGGAGACCGTAACACGGAAGGAAACACACAAGGTCACCAGGACCCTGCAGTTCACGCCGGAGAACTGATATAGCGCCTTCCGGCGCGACCTCGGGTACCCCCGGCGAGCTTAAAAAACGTGGCGGACAATGCTGTTCGTCCGCGGCGGACAGGGAGACCTGTATCGGAGAATTCAGTGCAGAACAAGGGGAACGCACAGGGCAAGATCATAAAGAGCATATCCGGTTTCTATGAAGTCCACACCCGGCAGGGGATCTTCCGCTGCCGGGCCCGTGGGCTGTTTCGCGCTCTGGGGCAGAAACCTCTGGTGGGCGACGACGTGGAGATCGAGATCACGGACACGGTCAGCGTGCCGCCGGAGGGCAACGTCATGCGCCTCCTCCCCCGCAGGAACAGCCTGATCCGCCCCAACGTGGCCAACGTGGACCAGGCCCTGCTGGTTTTTGCCATCTCGCATCCCGTGCCCAGCTACAACATGCTGGACCGTTTCCTCATTCTCATGGACAGGAAGGAGCTGCCGGCCATTCTCTGTTTCAACAAGACCGACCTGGCCCTGCCCGAGGAGATCGAGGCCCTCAAGGAGACCTACGGGGACTGCGGCTGCCGCCTGGTCTTCATGAGCAACTACGAGCGGGAGGGCATCGACGAGCTCCGGGAGATGCTGCGCGGCCGGACCACCGTTTTCACAGGTCCCAGCGGCGTGGGCAAGTCCACCCTCATCAACATTCTCTGCCCACAGGCCCGCATGGAGACAGGCGAGCTGAGCCGCAAGATCGCCCGCGGCAAAAACACCACCCGCCACGTGGAGCTCCTGTCCTCGGAGACCACCGGCGACAACACCTTCCTGGTGGATACGCCCGGCTTCACCTCCCTCTTCCTGGAAGAGATGGAGGCCGACCAGCTCCGCTTCAGCTATCCCGAATTCGAACCCTATGAGGGCAGGTGCCGCTTCAACGGCTGCGTCCACATCCACGAGCCCTCCTGCCGGGTGCGGGAGGCGGTGGAGGCCGGCAAGATCCACCCCATCCGCTACCGCAACTACTGCGAGCTCTTTGAGGAACTGAAAAACAGAAAGCCGGTCTATCGATAGACCGGCTCCTGTCAGTGTTATAATAATTGTTTTAAAGATCTGCCCTGTGTCCTTCCCGGACAGCCTCACAGATGCTTCCGGAAGAAGTCGCACTCCTCGTCATTGCAGATCCGGGCGTCCTCCGACCGGACATCCAGATGGAAGACATGGCCGAGCCTGTGATTCTCGTCGCCGTAGAGATGGAGCTCGTTTTCCACGCCCCTCTCTGTCAGCAGCGCGCTCATGGGAGCGGCCATTTCATAGAGGAAATCCCCGCTGGCGCTCATGACAAAAGAGGGCGGGTAGTCACCCGTGATATGGCCCAGGATATCCAGCTGTTCCCCGAATTCGGAAGTCTTCCGGCCCAGGTAGCAGCGAGTCGCCGTATCCCTGTCGGAGAGCTCGTACATGCCGCAGTTGAGGGCGATGGCCCGCACATGCATCTTAGGGATCGCCAGCCCCAGCAGATCGGCGTAGGCAGGATTGGTCACAGCGGCCGCGTACTGGCTCAGCAGCTGGGCGCCGGCACTGTCACCCACGAAGAAGACCTTGTCCGTATCAATATAAGAAGCCTCCGCGCGGTCCATGGCGCAGGCGACGGCGCTGTTCACGTCCTGGATCTGGGCCGGGTACCGGTTCTCCGGGGCCAGCCTATAGCTGAAATTGACCACGGTGAAGCCCCTCTGGGCCAGATTCATGCAGTAGAACTGGTAGAGCTCCTTGTCCCCGTAGACAAAACCGCCCCCATGGATGCTGATAATGGTGGGCAGGGGTGCCTCCGTGCCGACAGGATAATAGATGTCCAGCACTTGCATGGGATGATCCCCGTAGGCGATATCCGTGATCCTTACGATATCCTCCGGAGCCGTGAGACCGGCGTCCCGCTTGTCATCGCTGGCCTTGAAGGCGCGGCGGAGCATGATAGGATAGAGCTTCTCGGTGAGCGGCCCGGCACAGGCAGCGGCGATGGCAGCGACAGAAGCGGCGGCCGCCGCAGCGGTCAGGAGCTTGCGAGTCTTGTTCATGACAGTGACCTCCTCGGAACGGTTTATTAAGATGACGGGCTCCCCGTGAGTCCGACCATTTCCAGTATAGCACAGGCAGACAGGAAACAGAAAGATTACAGAAAGCAGACGGCATACAGCCAGTGTACAGACAGCAGACGGTTTGCGGACAGTCTGCGGACAGGATACAGAAGGGACAGAGAAAGGAGTCAGAGATGGCAGTACAGTTCATGCGCACCGGACAGCAGGGCATTCTTCTGTGGGACACGGAGACCGGCTTCAAGGTCGGCATCGATCTCTTTCTCTCTGACCGGGAGGACCGCCTCCTGCCCAACGTGGTGGAGATCGGCGACCTGGGCGACGTGGCCTGCCTGCTGGGCACCCATGACCACGCCGACCACATCGACCGGGAAGCCTGGAAGGAGATCGCCCGCGTCCATCCCGACATGGGCTTCGTAGTGCCGGCTTATTTTGAGAGACACCTGCCCGACGAGCTGGAGATCAGCCGGGACCGCTTCCTCTACATGAACCCGGGCACCCAGATGCAGCTGGGCCCCCTGACCATCGAGGCTGTCCCCGCCGCCCATGAATTCCTCAACCGCAGATGGGACGGCTGCTACCCTTATCTTATGTACATCTTGACACTCTCCGGCGTCCGGATCTGCCACATGGGCGACACCTGCCTCTACGAGGGCATCTACAAGAACCTCCGCGACCTGGGCCGGTTCGACATCCTTTTCGCTCCCATCAACGGCCGCGACGCCGCCCGCTACAGCCGCGGCTGCATCGGCAACATGACCTACCAGGAGGCCGCCGACCTGGCCGGCGCCCTGCGTCCCGGCCTGGTCGTGCCCGGCCACTACGACATGTTCGCCGACAACAGCGAAGATCCCGAACTCTTCAGAGCCTACATGGAGGCCAAGTATCCCTGGATCCCTGTGGCCGTCCTCAAGCCCGGCGAGGTATATGACGCGCCTGCTCCCAGAGAGAAGCAGGGCAAGTCCCTGCTGGAGCTGCTGAGGCAGACGGAAGGAAAGTAAATAAGTTCTTGTGAAAAAATAGTTTTAAATTCTAAATAATCTACTTGGACTTGATCTGTTTCATGATATAATCGATTTGCGGTTTTTTCATCAGGGCGCTGAGTGCGCGGAGGTATTACATCATGGAACAGATGAACGAGGGGTGTTCACGTAGTTTTTCTGTCCCCGCAAGGGGCGGAAAGGGGAGAAGGAGAACAGCCATGAAGAGAATGGCTGCGCTTCTTCTTTCTTTTGTACTGGCAGCGGGAAGTTGTCTGCCGGTAATGGCGGCGGAAGCGGAGCCGCAGGGGGAGGGAGCCGGCGCGCAGGTGACGCAGCAGGAAGAGACCTCCTCGAAGGAGGCGCCTGCGAAGCAGGAAGAGGCAGCGCCTCAGCAGGAAGAGCCGGCACAGGAAGCGCCGGAAGAGGACAAGGGAGCCTCTGAGGAGAATCAGCAGGTACCGGAGAACAAGGAGCCGGAAGCACCCGCGCAGGATGCCGCCGGACAGGAGCCCGCGGAACCCGCCGGACAGGAAGGCGCGACCGAAGAAGGAGCCACAGAGCAGGGCGCAGGAGATGCGTCTGTTTCTGATGAGGCGGGCGAGGAGATCCTGGAAGAGATGGATCTCGAGGTGACGGACGAGGCCGTCGATGCCGGGACAGGAGAGACCAGCGCCTGGCTGGCGGATTATGACTATACGGTCGGGGAGGACAGGGTCATCCTGACCGGCTATAAGGGCAGTGCAGCGAATATCGTCGTCCCCGGCAGCGCGACGGTCGCAGGGAAGCAGTATGACAAGGTCGAGCTCCGGAGCATGATCTGGAGCGCCAGATGGGATGACGCATCGAGCAGCTATATCCAGTCCCCTGTGAGGACACTGGCTTTCGAAAGCGGTGTCGTGCTTCCGGATGACAGCAGCTATCTGTTTTATGAGATGGATCAGGTGACTTCCATCGACCTGAGCAATGTGGATTCCGCCGGCGTGAACAACACAGGGCACATGTTCGAGCTGTGCGGGGAGCTGACGGATGTGGATCTCGGCGGACTCGATACTTCGGAAGTCACCAGCATGGAAGCCATGTTCAAGCAGTGCGGCAGCCTGACAAGCCTGGACGTCAGCGGTCTGGATACTTCCCGGGTGCAGAATTTCGAGTATATGTTCTACAACTGCAGCAGCCTGCAGGAACTGAACATCTCCGGTCTGGATACTGGGAGCGCTCAGAATATGAGCGGAATGTTCGGTCGGTGCGGCCAGCTGACGAGCCTGGATGTGAGCGGTCTTGCGACTTGGAATGCAACGGACATGTCGAGCATGTTCGATGAGTGTTATAGTTTGTATTCGCTGGATGTCAGCGGCTGGGACACCTCTCATGCCGAGGACATGTCTTATATGTTCAGCGAGTGCCAGAATCTTGCGATGCTGGATCTTGGCAGCTGGGACACAGGCAACGTCACGAATATGTATGGCATGTTTTATAACTGCTACAGTCTCGTGGATCTGTATATCGGAGGGCTGAATACGTCCAGGGTCAAGGACATGTCCAGCATGTTTGAAGGCTGCGGTTCATTGGAATATGTGGACGTCAGCGGTTTTGATACCTCCAGCGTGGAATATATGATCGGCATGTTCCGGGACTGCACGGTACTCAGCGGCCTGGATCTGACGCATTTCAACACAGCTAAGGTCAAAAGATTCAATACGATGTTCTGGGGCTGCAAGAATCTGACAGAGCTCGACCTGAGCAGCTTCTCATTCGCCGGTGTGAACGCCGGGGATGCTGAGAGTGCTCTGGAAGAAGTTTTCTATGATGTGGAGAATCTGCAGACTCTCCATGCGCCTGCCGGACTTCAGTGGAACGTGGCACTTCCCTACTCTTTCCAGGGAACAGACGGCATGACCTATGATGTTCTGCCGCAGAATCTGTCACAGAGCATGACGCTCACCCAGGCCGGCGGTTCCTCGGGAGAGGATTCTGAAGCCGACGCGTGGCTGGCAGACTATATCTATGAGGTCGCAGAGGACAAGGTCATTCTGCAGGGTTACCGTGGAAACGAGAGTGATATCCTCGTTCCGGGCAGTGCAACGGTGGATGGCGTGCTGTACAACAAGGTCCAGATCACTCCCGGAGTCTGGTCCGAATACTGGGATGAGGAGATCGAAGAAGATGTAGTGCCGCCCGTCCGAACACTTGCCTTTGAAGAAGGAGTCGTGCTTCCGGAAGACTGCAACAATCTGTTTGCTTATATGTACGAGGCCACCTCGATCGATCTCAGCAATATCGATACAGGCAATGTGACCTCTATGTCTTATATGTTCGGTGGCTGCAAGAATCTGGAAAGCCTGGATGTCAGCGGATTTGACACCTCCCATGTGACTGACATGAGCGGTATGTTCAGTGGATGCAGAAAACTTACCAGCCTGGATGTCAGCGACTGGAACACCTCGAATGCGACGACCATGAGTGACATGTTCTCAGACTGCAGGAATCTCACCAGTCTGGATGTCAGCGGATTTGACACCTCCCGTGTGAACGACCTGAGCGGTATGTTTTATGAGTGCAGGAACCTCACGGATCTGGACGTCAGCGGGTTCATCACCTCCAATACGACAACAATGACCGATATGTTTAACGGCTGCCGGAGTCTGGAAAGCCTGGATGTCAGCGGATTTGACACCTCCAACGTCGAGACAATGTCCTATATGTTTATGGACTGCCGGAGTCTGACGAGCCTGAACGTCAGCGGATTTGACACCTCCCGTGTTGCAGAAACGTACAGGATGTTCTATGGCTGCCGGAGCCTGACCAGCCTGGATGTTACCGGCTTTGACACCTCCGGGGTGTATGAGTTCACCGAGATGTTCGGAGACTGCCCCGGTCTCACGGAGCTGGATCTGAGCAGCTTCTCCTTTGCCGCTCTGGACAGCTCGGGAGAGGATGACTGCGATTGGGCGGTAGAAAACCTGTTCCACTACAACAAGGGCCTGGGGATCATCCACGCGCCTGCGGGACTGAAATATAACGCCAAACTTCCCGCCTACTACCAGGGCACGGACGGCGAGATCTACAACTATTTGCCCAAGAACCTGACCCAGCCCATGCTCCTTACCTGGTATGAGGAGGACGCCTCTGAGTCCGGCGATCCCTCTGAATCCGGCGATCCTTCCGAGTCCGGCGACCCCAGTGAGACCGTCCTGGCGGAAGAGCTGATCATCAACATCCCGGATTCCATGAAGGTCGACGAAACAGTCTTCGTTGACGTTGACTTCGTTCCCGCCAACACCTCTGACCAGAGCATTGCGGTGTCCACCAGCGATCCCGCTGTCCTTGAAGTCATCACGAACAACGAGAACGAGTATGCCGTGATCGGCAGGGATGAGGGTACCGCTACTATCACTGTAGAGGCTGAGGATGGCTCAGGCGTGACCGGCGAGAAGACCGTTAAGGTCATCAACCCCAAGTATGACAAGTATGTCTTCACCGTCGCCTTCAACGCCAACGGCGGTACCGGCAAGATGAAGGACCTCACCTCTATCAACTACCGCAAGGGCAAGGCTCTGACCGCCAACGCCTTCAAGCGCAAGGGCTACAGGTTCATCGGCTGGAACACCCAGAAGGACGGCTCCGGCATCGATATCGCCAACAAGGGCGTAGCCAGGGAACTGACCAAAAAGAACAAAGGCAAAGTCACCCTTTACGCCCAGTGGGAGAAGATCGACTACACCATCAACTACGTGCTCAACAACGGCGAAGAGGCTGAGGACGCCCCGCTGATCAGGAACTATACGGTCACCGACGCGGTCACTCTCCAGAAGCCCGTCCGCGAGAACTACACCTTTAACGGCTGGTACACCGACAAGAAGTTTAAGACCAAGGCCGGCAATATCAAGAAGGGAACCACCGGCAACAAGACCTACTACGCCAAGTGGACCAAGAACAAGTACAAGATCACTTTTGTCAAGAACGGAGCCACCGGCGGCAAGATGTCCGACATGACCGGCATCGCCTTCGACGCCGAGAAGACCCTCACCGCCAACGCCTACACCCGCAAGGGCTACAAGTTCATCGGCTGGAGCACGGCGGATCCCAATACCGAGGCAGAAGGAGAGTTTTTTGCCAACAAAGCCAAGGTCAAGGGCCTGTCCTACACCAACGGCGATGTGATCAAACTCTACGCCCAGTGGCAGATCATCGACTACAAGATCACCTACAACCTGAACGGCGGCACCAACAACGAAGCCAACCCGGCCACCTACCAGGTGACCACCGCCACCATTGGCCTCCAGAAGCCCACCCGCACCGGCTACACCTTTAACGGCTGGTACACCGACAAGAAGTTCAAGTCCAATACCAAGGTCACGAGCATCAAGAAGGGCAGCACCGGCAACAAGACCCTCTACGCCAAGTGGACGGCTAACAAGTACACCATCGTCTTCAACAAGAACAACGCCGCATATCCGGAGGCACAGGCGGCCACGGGCAGCATGAAGAGCATGTCCGCCACCTACAACGGCAGCCAGAAGCTGACCAAGAACGCCTTCAGCCGCAAGGGCTACTCCTTCGTCGGCTGGAACACCGTCTCCGTCCCGACAGAAGAGGATCCCGGCAAGATCCGCGGCAACGGGGCCAAGGCAGCGAACCTGACAGCCGATCCCGGCGCCAAGGTCGTACTCTATGCACAGTGGAAACCCGTCGCATACAAGATCAACTATAACCTGCCCGCCGATGCGGTGAACAACTCCATGAACCCGGCGACCTACACCATCGAGGACGAGACATTCGAGCTCCAGGCACCTGACCGCGAAGGCTACGATTTCGTCGGCTGGTATTCCGATGCCAAGCTCACCAAGGCCGCCAACCTGACCATCGCTCACGGCTCGACCGGCACGAAGAACTTCTATCCCAAGTGGAAGGGCCACACCTATACGGTGACATTCGACAGCAACGACGCTTCCTTCCCGGAGTTCCCGGCTTCCGAGGGCACCATGGAGCCTCAGGAACTGACCTATGGCTCGAACACCAAGCTGGCCGCCAGCGGTTATACCAAGACCCACTATTTTGTGGCCAGCTGGAATACCATGCCTGACGGGAGCGGCGACTCCTTCGCCCCCCAGATGGCCCAGGCCAACGTCACCCCTGAACAGGACGGCGCAGTTACCCTGTACGCCCAGTGGGCGGAGACCCGGTACAAGATCAACTACAAGCTGAACAGCGGTAAGCTGTCCGGCACCTATGCCAAGACCTTTACCTACTTCGAAACGGAGGCGACCCAGCTTCCCAAGCCCACTCGTAAGGGCTACACCTTCCAGGGCTGGTACACCAACAGCAAGTTCACAAAGGCCAGCAGGATCACCGAGATCCCGGTGGGTACCGATAAGAACGTGACGGTCTACGCCAAGTGGAAGAAGAAGTAATCAGCAGAAGTAACCCAATAAACTCATTTTGAACCTTGTGATACAGGCCGGCGCCGCTTGGCGCCGACCTGTCACCATTTAGAGAGATCTTCATGAAGAAGCGGAAGAAACAAAAAATCGCCGCCGCCCCCGGTCGTCCCTGGTCCGGCACGCTCCTGCGCGCAGTCGCGCTCTGGCTCCTGGCCGCCCTCCTGATCGCGGTGCCCCTCTACATGCGGGACGCCTATTTCCACCTGATCGAGGCCAAATCGCAGGTCTGCCTGTGGCTGACCCTGCCTGCGGTAGCCATCGGCTGCGCAGCGCTCGTTATCAACAGGTTCCAGGTCCGCACTCTGCCCGGCAGGATCCGGCTTGACTGGGCCTGCGCAAAGATCCTTCTGGTCTTCCTCCTTGTCTGGAAGCTTGCGGCAACCTGGTTCTCTTACGACCAGCGAGCATCCTTCTACGGCACGGTCGGTTGGCACGCCGGGTCGCTTCTGGAGGGAACGTTGATTCTGTGCACACTCCTGATCGCGCGGGGCGTTACGGAGGGGAGTGGCGAGAAAGCGAGTGTTCGCGATAAGGCGGCCAAAGGCGAAAAGGCAGCTGTCGTCGGCCCGGCAGGGGCTCTTGATCCGGCGAGCGGTTTTTCCGCCTCCCGCCTCACGTTCATCTTCTGCGGCGCGGTCGCACTGGCCAACGCCTGGATCTTCCTGATGGCAGCCGTCCAGTCTGCGGGCGTGGACATCGGCTTGCTCCTGAACCGCATCGACAGGAAATATTTCTACACTTATCTGGCCACCATCGGCCAGAAGAACAGCTACGCCGGCTACCTGTGCCTGGTGGGCCCCCTTTTCTGGGGTATGTACATTGCGCGCAGGGACCGGTGGAGCAGGATCATCACCGGCCTCCTGTCTCTGCTGAGCCTGCTCAGCGTCATCCTGTGCGAGAGCGACAGCGTCTATGCCGGCATCGGGATCGCGGCCGTCTTCATGCTGCCCTTCTGCTTCCGGACCGGGGCGCGGCTCCGCCGGACGGGTCATATCTTCCTTATGTACGGCCTCTGCCTCCTCTTCGTGGGCAGCAGCCCCCTCTTCGCAGAAAAGGTCGCCCGCATGCGCGACCTCTCCGCCCTGATGCTGACAGCCCCCTGTGTGGTGGGTGTCCTGGCGGCGGGCATTGTGCTGACGGCTCTGGGGCGCAGTGAGCAGGAAGGGTACGGCAAGCAGCAGAATCACGGTGAGCAACAGGGACTCAGCGGACTAGAGGGGCACAGTGAACAGCCATCTCGCCGGCTTCGTTTCCTTGCGTGGATCCTGGAGCTGGTGCTGATCTTGGCGATCGCGGCCGTATGTAAGCAGGTGACAGCGGAATTCGACGATACCTGGGGGACGAGAAGAGGACTCTACTGGCGGATGGCCTGGGAGTATTTTGAGAAGCTTCCTGTGGGCCGGAAGATCACGGGCATAGGCCAGGAGCTTCTGTCCCTGGTCTACGTGAGCCTGCGGGTCGACAAGGGCATCAACGTGCTGGCCGTCCACTCCGAGCCTCTGCAGATTCTGCTGACGGAAGGCATCGTGGGAGCGAGTCTCTACCTGGCCTTCTGGGCCGCCATGATCGGCCTCTACCTGCGCCGCAGGATGTGGGAGCGAGACGGGGGAGCCTTCTTCTTCCCGCTGGCCGCCTACCTGGGCCAATCCCTTTTCTGCAGCGTCTACCCGGTGACCGCGGCCGTCTTCAGCGCCATGGCAGGGCTGTTCCTGGCGGAGGTGAGGAGAGGAAGCCAGGAACGGGCGTAGTAGCCGGCGGTGGTTTGCTTACAGCTGCCTGGTGGCGTAAGCTTGATAGCTTACTTACGGCTTCTAGTGGCGTAAGCCTGAATTCGGGAAACGGCCTGCAGGGCTTACGGCGCACTCGCGAGGGTAAGCCTAAAGCGAGAAAACGAGCTTCCAGGGCTTACAGGCGTTTTTGGCCTGTAAGCCCTGAGTGGCTGAAATTGCCTGAAGGGCTTATGGCAGTTTAGAGACTGTAAGCCCTGAGCGGGCAAAATGGCTTGTATGGCTTACGGCATTTTCGGGCCGGTAAGCCTTACAAGAGAAGAAGCTAATTACGGCTTACAGCCGGATAAGCCTTACAGGGGCCAAGCAGCTTTTCAAGCTTACATTCCCCCAGAAGCAAGTAAGCGCAATGCCCGGCAGGAGCACAATCAGGCTTACATTCCCAAGAAGCAAGTAAGCCCAATGACCTGCAGAATCAGAATCAGGCTTACAACCGCCAGAAGCAAGTAAGCCTAACACCCAGCGAACGCAGAATCAGGCTTACGCCACCCAGAAGCAAGTAAGCCCAACACTCACAAATACAGATTCCGGCTTACCACATGCACAAAGATTCCTCAGAGGCCTTTCGGAAACGGAGCGAAAGCGCCTCTAAGGAATCTTTATACGTTTATACTTCATGTGACAGCGCCTTCTGTTCTATGCTATACTGAATATGACCATCCGGCAGCTAGTCAGATTTACTTCACTCTGATCGAATGTCCTACGGGGCATCTCGAATTCAATTTGACGATATCGCCGGATGGTCTTTTTTACGGTTTTTCTTCGTTCTTAAGCAATCTGACAGCGACTGGCGGGGGATGAACGACATGAGAAGATATTACAAGGATTACCTGTTTCAGAAGCATATACTGGTAGCGGAGGCAGATGAGCCCGCGATTATTTCAAAGGCAGGCAAGGCGGCGGCCGATTCCGTGAAGCCCGCCACTGCAGGTGAAATTGCGGCCGCCGACTTCCCCTCCTCCGACGAGACCTTCGCGGTGCTTTTTGCCCTGGCCCATCTGTTCGGGATCCGGATCACGGAGGGTGAGCAGCTGGCGCAGAGGGGGATGATCCGGCTGGCTTCGGCCCAGCTGGGAGAGGATGTGCCGGAGCCCTTCTATCGGGGCTTTCCGGAGAGTGTGCGGAATCTGACCCGGGAAGAGCTCTACTACGATCAGATGCTGCACTACTGGATGACCTACGGGATGGGAGATTTCTCGGAGACCAGGCATTCGGTCTTTGAGGAGACCTTTGAGCGGACGGCCTTCAAGGAGAAGACCCAGGTCAGGGAGTTCGTGATTCTGACGGAGGCGGCGGCCGAGGAGAAGCTTCGCGGGCTGATAGCGGACCTGCTGGCGGGGACGCGGCCCCTGAACGAGCAGCAGTATGGGCTGGTCCGGCATTATCTGGAGGATTTCGGAGAATTGCCCGGCCCCATTGCATCTAAAAATACCGCTGTAAGGCTCCTTGTGGATCTGTGGGATCTGCGGCTGGCCGCGACGCTCCGGCTGTCGGACGTGATCAAGGTGGTCGAGGAGCTGAACTACCGGGTCTATGACAACAAGGACATCCGCCAGCTCAACCTGAAGAACCAGGACAGGAAATTTCTGACAGCCCTGATCGACTGGCTTTTCGCGGAGGGGCGGGCTGACGTGGAGACCTGCTGTGAGAAAAAGAAGGCGTGGAACGGCCTGCTCCATCACCTGCACTATCGCGCGAAATCGCCGGAGGCCCAGGATTTCGTGAACCTCATGCGGGGGCGGGAGAACCAGTCGGTCTATGCCGCCTTTGAGCGATATATGACCCGGGGACAGGTCCGGGAGGCCCTGGCCTGTCTGCGCCAGGGCAAGGGCGAGAGCGCCGTCCTGCGGCATCTGGACTATCTGGTCAGCCGCTGTGAGAGCGAAGAGGACGTGCTCTATATCGCGGATTCCCTGACCAGCCGCAACGGCATCGTGCTGACCCAGCTCCTGATCCGCTACGCGGGCGCGTCCCACGCCCTGCCGGCCCCACGCAGCTTCCGTTTCACCAAATTCAATCTCCTCCGGACCCACAGGGAGACGGAGGAGGAGAGGGCAGCGAGACGTTCGCATATAAGTGCCGACCAGGCAAGGCTCCTGGAGGGCGTTATCCGGAAGCGTCTGCAGGAGACCTGGAAGGGCCGCCTGGGGCGGGTCTGGATCGACCCGGACATGCGGCGCTACGCCCTGCCCCTGCAGGAGACGACCTCCCAGGGTGGCTACGGCGTCCTGCCCAAAGGGACCCGGCTCCCCATTCCGGAGGGCAAGATCCTCCGGGCCTTCACCTACTGGGAGAAGGTCCACGACATCGACCTGTCGGCCATCGGCCTCGACGATCGGGGCGGCCAGACCGAGTTCTCCTGGCGGACCATGGTGCTGAGACAGGCACTGGGCAAACGCGGTGCCATCACCTTCTCCGGCGACGAGACCTCCGGCTACAATGGCGGTTCGGAGTATTTTGACATTAAGTTGGAGAGCTTCCGGAAGAAATATCCGGATATCCACTACCTGATCTTCTGCGACAATGTTTTCTCGACCCTGCGATTCAGCGAGTGTGTCTGCAGGGCGGGCTACATGCTCCGCGACAGCCGGACCTCGGGCCAGATCTATGAGCCTAAAACGGTGGAGAGCGCCTTCACCATCAACTGTGAGAGCAGATTCGCCTATCTTTTTGCGCTCGATCTCGAGCGGAGAGAATTCGTCTGGCTGAACGTGGGAAGAGACAGTGAGGAGGCCGTCGCCGGCGCCACGGCGCTGGATTTCCTGACGGACTACCTCAACATGACGGACATCATCAACCTCCATAGCTTCTGCGAGATGGCAGCGGGCCGGGTCGTGGACAGGCCTGAGGAGGCAGAGGTGATCGTCACCGACAAGACAGGACCCTGGCCGGCAGGCGCCCAGGTGATCCGGGAATATGATTTTGAGAAGATTATGGCCCTGATGCAATAAGCCGCCCTGCAGCAGGCGCAGGCTGCCCGGAATCGACCCGCCCCGTCCCTTATACCGGGCCGCCTCACCCCATCCCCAGCACCCCGAAGCACAGGATCCCGGCCGCGGCGCTCATGAGGATGACCGCGGGAATGCTGAACTTGCGGCTGAACATGAGGCCGGCGTCCGCGGCGCCCAGCAAGATGGCGAGAGGCGCGGGGCGGCCGTCAGGCAGGTAGTTGGAGAGAGCGAGAGAGAGGACGACGCCCGCGATCATGCCGAAACAGGCCGGACGGATGCCGACCAGCATGTGGCGGATGAGGCGGTTATGCTTGAAGCGCTCGAAGAAGATCGCGGCCGTCAGGCAGAGGGTGAGAGAGGGAGTCATGACACCCAGGTTGGCGGCGATGGCGCCGGCCAGGCCGGCGCTGCGGATGCCGGCGAAGGTAGCGCAGTTGAG
>DGGX01000044.1:9025-10139 GCA_002392385.1 Lachnospiraceae bacterium UBA3863 | reverse complement strand
GCGCGCTACGTCGGCATCAAGGTCGACCGCGTCATCATCCGCACGATGCTGCTCTCCGGCGCGCTCTGCGGCCTGGCGGGCCTCCTGCTCGTCGGCAGCACCAACCACACCCTTACCACCACCATCGTAGACGGCCGCGGCTTCACCGCCGTCATGGTCTCCTGGCTGGCGCAGTTCAACCCCATCTGGATGATCCTGACAAGCTTCCTGCTGGTCTTCCTCGGCCGCGGCGCGGGCGAGATCGCCACAAACTTCGGCCTCAACCAGTCCTTCGGTGATATCCTCACCGGCATCATCCTCTTCTTCATCATCGGCAGTGAGTTCTTCATCTCCTACAGACTGCATTTCAGGAAGAAGGCCTCCAGGCAGCCCGCCGAACAGGCGGCGCAGCCGGCAGAAGCCCATGCACCGGCCCCGCAGCCCGAGGCAAAAGAGGCATCCGCGGCGGCAGAAGAGAATGAGAAGAAGGAGGTGGGTGCAGATGTTTGATCTCGTGGCATTTATTCCCAGAGCGGTGGCCCAGAGCATTCCGCTCCTGTTCGGCAGCACAGGTGAGACCATCACCCAGAAATCCGGCAACCTGAACCTGGGTATCCCGGGTGTCATGTACGTGGGCGGTATTGCCGGCGTCATCGGCGCCTTCCTCTATGAGCGCGCCTGCGGCACGGCGGCTGCCATGAACCCCTTCCTGACAGTCCTGATCCCCCTGCTCTGCTGCCTGCTGGGCTCCCTGCTCATGGGGCTCCTGTACTGCTTCCTCACCGTGACCCTGCGGGCCAACCAGAACGTGACGGGTCTGGCCATGACCACCTTCGGTGTCGGTTTCGGCAATTTCTTCGGCGGCTCCCTCATCAAGCTGACCGGGGCGGACGTTCCCTCCATTGCCCTGAGCGCCACTTCCAACGTGTTCAGAAAGGCCCTTCCCATGGCCGGCTCCACCGGCTGGTTCGGCAAGGTCTTCCTGTCCTACGGTTTCCTGGCCTATACGGCGGTGGTGATCGCCCTGATCGCGGCCTACGTCCTCAAGAGGACCCGGACGGGCCTGCACCTGCGCGCCGTGGGCGAGAGCCCCGCGACGGCGGACGCGGCGGGCATCAACATCACCCGCTACAAG
>DGGX01000044.1:2392-8914 GCA_002392385.1 Lachnospiraceae bacterium UBA3863 | reverse complement strand
GTCATGGACTACGCCTGCGGCGTCTGGTCCAACGATGCCTTCGGTGACAGAGGCTGGCTGGCCATCGCCCTGGTCATCTTCACCATCTGGCGTCCCAACGTGGGCATCCTGTCCTCCATCCTGTTCGGCGGCCTCTACATCCTCTACCTGTTCATCCCCACCGGTATGAACCTGGCCGTCAAGGAGCTCTACAAGATGCTTCCCTACGTCGTCACCATCATCGTGCTGATCATCACCAGCATGCGCAACAAGCGGGAGAACCAGCCCCCGGCAAGTCTTGGACTGTCCTACTTCCGCGAAGAACGCTGATAGAAGACAATACAAGAAAGGGGCTGCAGCGCTGTGCTTAGTGCTGCAGCTCCTTTTTGGCGGTAAGGGTTTTTTCTATGTTTTTTTCTTTACAGGTGCATAGCTGCCCAGAAGGCGGTGTGGGTGGCGTCATAGATGTTATGGCCGCCCTCACAGTCCCCGATGGGGATCACGCAGGAAGAACTATAACGCGCGCGGAGCCTGTCCAGAAGGTCCGTGCGTCTTTTTACGCCCAGCGCAATGACACAGGCATACGCCGGGAAGAAGAATTCCGGTGAGGCCCCGGAGGCTTCTCCCTCCTTCCGCAGCCAGACGCCGCCCTCTGAGAAGCGGAGGATCCTGTGGCGGGGCAGGAGAGTCACGCCGGCCGCGGCCAGGCAGCGCATCAGGTCGACACGGGGGAAGTAGACCATGCCCTCCGCGAAGCGGTCCAGGGGGAGCAGGTCGGCCACGGTGACGCGGCGGCCGGCGCGGGCCAGGCTCAGGGCGGTCTCGAGGCCGGAGGAGCCGCCGCCGCAGATGAGAACATGGTCGGGCAGATCGTCCGGGTGTGTGTCTGCTGCCTCCAGCATGAGGACATGGGACAGATCGATGCCCGGGATGGGAGGGCGGAGGTATTCGGAGCCGGAGGCTACCAGAACAGCGTCGGGATTCCATGCCCGGACCAGTTCCTCAGTCACCTCGGTGCCCAGACGGATCTCCGCGCCGCAGGTCAGGGTCTCCCGGACGATCCACTGCAGGTAATCCTTCATATAGACCTTGCAGGAAGGAGCCGCGGCAGCGGTCAGAAGGCCGCCCAGGTGGTCTTCCTTCTCGCAGAGAAGGACCTGGTGCCCCCTGCGGACAAGGGTCTGGGCAGCGGTCATGCCGGCCGGACCGCCGCCCGCCACCAGGACACGTTTCTTCCGGGAGACCGGGGGCAGGGCCCGCAGCTCGGCCTCGAAGCCCAGGGAGGGGTTGACGGCGCAGTGGATGGCCATGCCCCTGGCGGAATTGTCCATGCATCCGCGCTGGCAGCGCAGACAGGGACGGACGGTCTCGGGATTACCGGACTCGCTTTTGACCACGAGGTCGGGATCGGCCAGCCAGGCGCGCGCCATACAGACGATATCCGCAGCGCCGGAGGCGATGACCGTCTCCGCCTCTGCCAGAGAGCTGAAGTTGCCCACCACCGCCACAGGAACGTCCAGGGCAGCCCGGGCTCTGCGGGCGTAGTCGACATTGAGCATGCGGGGGCGGAGATAGGTGGGCAGGGTGTAGACGCCGGCGGCGTTGTAGACGATGCCCCGGGAGATGTGGATCAGGTCGCAGTATGCCTGCGCCTCCTTCATGAAGGCGAGGGACTCTTCAAACTGCAGGCCGCCTTCGGTCTCCTCATCGGCGGAGACCCGGACTTCGATGGCCACGGAGGGCCCCACGGCCTCACGAACGGCCCGCAGGACCTCGAGAGGATAGCGGCGGCGGTTCTCCGGACTGCCGCCGTAGGCATCCGTCCGGTGATTGGACAGGGGCGACAGGAACTGGCCCAGAAGATTGTTGTGAGCGCAGTGGAGCATCACCATGGGAAAGCCCATGGCGGTGCAGCGGCGCGCGGCGGAGACGAACAGCTTTTTGACCCTTTCCAGGTCTGTATCCTCCATCGCGCGGACGTGCTTCGCGCAGTTATCGAAGGGAATGGCGGAGGGGGCGATGGCGGGCCCCTTGATCAGGCGGTCCTTGGCTCCGCGGCCGGAGTGGTTGAGCTCCACGGAGAGCACCGCGCCTCCGTAGCGGGCCGCGTCGGCCAGCCGGGCCAGGCCGGGCCGGCTGTTGGAGCGGGCGATGTTGAGGGTCGCCATGAAGGCGCCGCCCAGCTCATCGTCCACCTGGGTGTCGCCGATGGTCACGTAGGCAGCGCCCGTGGCGGCCTGCCGGGCGATGAAATCCACCATGGCATCCGTGACCGTGCCGTCGATCTCGCACTGGTTGCAGACCATGGGGGCGAATCCCAGCCGGTTCTTGAAGGTCAGGGGGCCGATCCGGATCGGCGAGAAGACATGGGGGTAGGTATTCATAGTCAGCATACAGGACTCCTTCCAAAACAGGTCAGAAGAATCACATCTATGCCTTAATTATAACGTATTTCAGCCGACAGAAATAAAAAATCGGTCATATGAAACAAAAAATGACGGCCGCCGGATATAAAACCAATAATTTTGGAATATAAGTCCAAAAAAATCAATTTTACAGAAATTCCTCTCCGCCGTATACTGTCCGTGACAGTTGAGCAAGGAGGAAGACAGAAATGAAAGGCAGACTGATCGAAGAACATAAATACGGATGGCTTGTATGCGCGGCGGTGACCCTGCTGCTCTTCTGCACGAGCGGCCTGGGGAGCACAGGCTTCGGGGCCTATCAGCCCTACCTCATCAGCCTGCGGGGACTGACCAATACCCAGTCCTCCACCATGCTGACGATCCGTTCACTTTTCACCCTGGTGGGCATGCTGGCAGCGTCAAGGATGATCGAAAGATTCGGCGTGCGGCGTGTGGTCACGGGCGCCATGCTGATCGACGTGATCGCCTTCGCGATCCTGGCCTGGACGAACGGCTACCTGGGCGCCTGTATCGGCGCGGCCCTGTGCGGCACGGCCCTGGGTGCCGGCGGAATGGTGCCGGCGTCCATTTTCATCAACCGCTGGTTCCACACCCACGTCGGCCTGGCCCTGGGCATCTGCATGGCCTCCACCGGCGCCTCAGCCATGATCGCCACACCGGTCATCACCTTCCTGGTGGAGCGGTTCTCCCTGCGGGTGTCCTTCCTGGCGGAGGCGGTCTTCATCCTGGCTGCGTCCGTGGTCGTCTATAAGATCGCTTACAGCCGTCCCTCCTGCCTCCACACCGTGCCGGTGGGCGACGGAGAAAAGATGGCTTCCAAATCCCCGGTGCACGCCGCCCATACGGCTGCGACGCCCCTGATGCTGCTGATGATGTTCGGCATCCTGGTATTCGGCATGCCGGCCAATACCCTGCATTCCCACATCTCCGTCCTCTATTCCGGGGAGGGCTTCACCAGCGGGCAGGTCTCTCTCCTGGTCTCCGTGATGGGTCTCTTCCTGGCGGCCGGCAAGTGCGCCTATGGCTGGATCGCTGACAAGATCGGCATGCTCAGGGCCAGCATCATGCTCTACGTCATGGTCATCGTCGGTTGCTTCCTGTGCACCCTGGCGGGCAACCGGAACTTTGTAGTGGCTGTGATGGCCGTCGTGCTGCTGAGCTTCGGTCTGGCGGTCGTATCCGTCTCCATTTCCATCTACGCCTCCAAGGTCGCCTCGGAGAGCGATTATTCCAGGACCGTCACCACCTTCCAGTTCCTCAACGCCTGCGGCGGCCTCCTTTTCGGCCGGATCCCCGGCATGATCGCGGACGCCCAGGGGACCTATGTGCCCGCCTTCTCCGTCATGATGGCACTGAGCGTGGTCGGCGCCGTCGTCATGGTGATCGTCTACCGCAGGATCCGTCACGAGGACCACATCTATGTGCGGGCTCACCGCGCCCAGCCGGTCAACCTGGCCCACGTGGCCAAATGATCCGCCAAACGGGTATTTCGCCAAGGACCATCCTTACAGCATAAGAAAAAGACTGCAGCACCTGATATCCGGTGCCGCAGTCTTTTTTCAATATCCTTCCAGGATCCACTCGGCTCCGAGCCGGGTCACGAATTCATGCATGCGGGAGAGCATCTCCGGGATGAAGCCGTACTGGTCCGCCGTGCCGCGGACCAGGAGCCGGCTGGTCCGATAGATGTTCTCCCCTTTGATCGTACAGAAGCGGAGAGAAGGATTCTTGATGGTGAGGGCGGTGGCGATGGTCGCGGGGACCAGGGCCCAGTCATCGGCGAACCGCAGGGCATTCTCCACGAAGGCAAAATCCGCCGCCTGCACGGAGGCGTCCGAGGGGTTGCCGATATACTCCGTATGCCAACGGATAAAATCGCTGTCGCCCGGAATATAGATCTCGTTGTTGAGATTCAGAACAGAGGGGTCCAGCTCCGGCGCCAGATCGCTCCGCTGGCCCACAAGGATCACGTTCGGCTCCCGGTACAGAGGGATCGTCCGGACCTCCTTCGAGTATCTGGTGGACGAGGCAAAGCCCAGATCCGCCTCCCCGTGCTCCAGAATGTGATAGAGCTCGTTATAATGGTGCGAGGAGAAGGTGAAGTGCGTCGCCTCTCTGGTCCTGTCGGACAGGCGGAGATAGACGTAGGGAATGATATAGCTCATCGTGTAGCTGGTCACGATGTGGACGCTGCGGGGAGAAGTCTCCATGACCGCTTTCTGCGTGTCTTCCCACAGCTTCAGCCACCGGTGGGCGTACAGCTCAAAATTATGCCCGGCCACAGTCACCTCGACGCCCTTGCCGCCTCTCTTGCGGCGCAGCAGAACACAGCCCAGCTCCGCCTCCAGGGCCTTCAGCTGGGCGGAGAGCGTGGACTGCCCGATATACAGCTTCTGAGCGGCTCCCGAGATGGAACCGCACTCCACGATGGTCAGGAAAGCCGTGATTTCTTCTCTGGTCATGCAGACCCCCGTCAGGCCCGCACAGGGGAAGGTTCCCTGTGCGGGCTTCTCTGATTACAGGTTCTCTTTGATCTTGTCGATCAGCTCCTGGTACTCCGCGTCTGTCAGCTCACGCGCATGAATTTTTTTCCTCCTTTTCTGACCGCGCCGGTCGGTTTTCTGCGCGGTCATTTCTATTATAGGTCAAAATGGCGAGGCTGTCTTAGCAAATTCTATGAAAGAGGTGGTGCGGGAGGGGGTGAGGATGCCCTTCTTCCAGATGAGGCCGAAGGAGCTGGTGATCTCGGGGCGGACAGGCAGCTGGACGAAGTCCCGGGGGTTGGCGGGCAGGGAGGCGTAGAGGAAGGCGCCGCAGGTGCCGCTGCGCACGAAGTTCAGGATGGTGTAGAGCTGGCTGCTGTAGAGGAGGACGTCCGGGGTCAGTCCCATGGAGCGGTAGCGGGCGAAAATGGTGTCGTTCTGCACCGAGTCGGTGTTGAAGAGGAGGATCTTCTCGTCCGCCAGCATATCGAACGTGACTTCGGGGAGCCCGGCGTACCGGTGGGTCCGGCTGACGCAGTAGATATAGGAGTCCTCCATCAGGACCAGGGAGTTGAACTGGTCCAGGTTGTAGAAGTCCATGTTGACGAGGGCGATGTCCAGGTCCTCCGACTGCACCAGGTCCCGGGCCTTGACAGACCCGTATTCGAAGAGCTGGACCGGCTGGCCGGTCTTCTCGATGAAGCGGTCGCTGAAGGAAGGGAAGAAGAGAGTGCTCATCATGGGCGGGATGCCGATCTTGAGCGGCGTCTGGCGATGGCCGATGGCGGAGAAATCCGCCACCATCTCCCGGCTCTCCCGGACGAGGGCCTCGGCGCGGCGGTAGAAAGCCTCCCCCTCCGGCGTCAGGTAGATCCGGTTCTTTTCGTGGCGGAAGAGCTGCAGGTGCAGTTCCTTCTCCAGTTCCCGGATGGCGACGGAGATGGTCGGCTGCGTGACGTAGAGCGTCTCCGCGGCGCGGGTGATGCTGTGGCAGCGGCAGACGGCGCAGAAATATTCAAGCTGATTCAGTTTCATGGCGGTCCCTCCCGGATGATATATCTCAAGGATACCATAAATTTTTCCTAAGCTAAATTAAAATTCTTCAATTTTACTTATAATGGGAGCTTTTCTATAATGGAGTCAGATCAAAGAGATCACAAGCTTCCGGCCGGAGCAGCAGTTTAGAAAATCAGTTCATACCAGGAGGGAGAGAACCATGAGTCCAGCCATCATCACACTGCTGTTCCTTGCCTTTGCCATCGTTATGTTCGTCACGGAGAAGATCCCGCTGGGACTGACCTCCATGATCGTCTGTGTAGGCCTCTGTTTTACGGGCGTGCTGGATGTCAAGACCGCTTTTGCCGGCTTCATCGACAGCAACGTCATCCTTTTCGTCGCCATGTTCATCGTCGGGGGGGCCCTGTTCGAGACGGGCATGGCCAATGAGATCGGCGGCATCGTCACGAAGTTTGCCAAGACGGAGAGAAGCCTGATCGTCGCGATCATGGTGATCGTCGGCCTCATGAGCGGCGTCCTCTCCAACACCGGTACCGCAGCAGTCCTGATCCCCGTCGTCATCGGCATCGCCGCCAAGTCCGGATTCAAGAGATCCCGCCTGCTGATGCCCCTCGTCT
>DGGX01000044.1:0-2341 GCA_002392385.1 Lachnospiraceae bacterium UBA3863 | reverse complement strand
GTCTTCGCGGCGGCCATGGGCGGCAACCTGTCCCTGATCGGTGCCCCCGGCAACATGATCGCCCAGTCCACCCTCGAGCCCATCGGCCTCAAGTTCGGCTTCTTCGAATATGCCATCGTCGGCCTGCCCATCCTGGTCTGCGGCATCCTCTTCTACGCGACCATCGGCTTCAGGCTCCTCCCCAACCACGACACGCAGGACAGCGAGGACTCCGTCTTCGACGGGCAGAGAGACTTCTCCTCCGTTCCCAAGTGGAAGAAGATCCTCTCCCTGGTCATCCTGGTCGCCACGCTCCTCGGCATGATCTTTGAGGACCAGATCGGCGTCAAGCTCTGCGTCACCGGCTGCATCGGCGCCATCCTGCTGATCCTGACCGGCGTCATCTCGGAAAAAGAAGCCCTCAAGTCCATCGACCTCAAGACCATCTTCCTCTTCGGCGGCACGCTCTCCCTGGCCGCGGCCCTGAAGGACACCGGCGCCGGCGAGATGATCGCCAACAAGGTCATCAGCATGCTGGGCGCGAACCCTTCGCCTTACGTACTGACCTTCGTCGTCTTCATCCTCTGCTGCGCGATGACCAACTTCATGTCCAACACGGCGACCACCGCCCTGATGGCTCCGATCTGCCTCAGCATCGCCCAGGGCATGGGAGCGGATCCCCGCGCCGTCCTGATGGCCTGCGTCATCGGCGGCTCCTGCGCCTACGCGACCCCCATCGGCATGCCCGCCAACACCATGGTCGTCGGCGCCGGCAACTACAAGTTCAATGACTACGTCAAGGCCGGCCTTCCGCTGATCCTCATCGCGACCGTCGTCAGCATGATCGTCCTGCCCATCGCCTTCCCCTTCTTCCCGTAAGCCGGGGCGGCGCAGGCCAGATATAAGAACGAAAACAGAGCCGCACAGCGGCTGACGGACAGATAAACGGATTCGCAGCACACACCCACAGGAAAGGAGATTCTCATGTCCCACGAAGCACAGGTACAGAAACTGACAGATATCATGGCGCAGTTCGTCGGTTTTACCGGCATCAAGCTGCCGGACGACGTCATCGCCAAGCTCCACGAGATCAGCGAGAAGGAAGACGAGCCCATGGCCCGCGTCATCTACGAGACCATGTTCCGCAACCAGGAGCTGGCCGTGAAGCTCGGCCGTCCCTCCTGCCAGGACACCGGCGTCCTGCAGTTCTGGGTCAAGTGCGGCACCCAGTTCCCTTACATCGACGACCTCGAGGTCCTTCTGAAGAACGCCGTCATGCAGGCGACCGTCAACACGCCTCTGCGCCACAACTCCGTGCAGACCTTTGACGAGTACAACACCGGCAAAAACGTCGGCAAAGGCACGCCGACCGTCTGGTGGGACATCGTCCCCCACTGTGACACCTGCGAGATCTACACCTACATGGCCGGCGGCGGCTGCACACTGCCCGGCAACGCCACGGTCCTGATGCCCGGCGAAGGCTACGAGGGCGTGACCAAGTTCGTCCTCGACAGGATGACCTCCTACGGCCTCAACGCATGTCCGCCCCTCCTGGTGGGCGTCGGCGTCGGCACCTCCGTCGAGACGGCCGCCCTCAACTCCAAGAAGGCCCTGATGCGCCCCATCGGCTCCCACAATGACAACGCCAATGCCGCAAAGATGGAGCGACTCCTCGAAGACGGCATCAACGCCATCGGCCTCGGCCCCCAGGGCATGGGCGGCAAGTACTCCGTCATGGGCGTCAACATCGAGAACACGGCCCGCCATCCTTCCGCCATCGGCGTCGCGGTCAACGTCGGCTGCTGGAGCCACAGGAGAGGACACATCGTTTTTGACAAGGACCTCAACTTCACCGTGGACACCCACACCGGTTTCCAGTACAAGGAGGCCTGAGAGCGCTCCGGAAACGAGTCCTCATCAGAGCGGAAGAGCTGCGCTCCGGAAGCAGTCCGAAGGCAGATCTGACGATCACAGCAAACATGAGCCGGTGCCGGAAGCACCCGGAAAGGAGTACATAAAATGGCAGTAGAAATCAGAGACGGCAAGAAGATCCTGGTCACCCCTGTTTCCGCGGAGGACCTGAAGGATATCCATATCGGCGACATCATCTATCTCACCGGCGATCTCACCACCTGCCGCGACGTGGCGCACCGCCGCGTGGTGGAGGAGGGCAGGCAGATCCCCGTGGACGTCCGCGACGCGGCCATCCTGCACGCGGGCCCCATCATCCGCCCCCTGGGCGACGACAAGTACGAGATGGTCTCCGTCGGCCCCACCACCTCCATGCGCATGGAGAAATTCGAGTATGAATTCGTGAAGATCACCGGTGTCCGTGTCATCGTCGGCAAGGGCGGCATGAAGG
>DGGX01000018.1:480-8528 GCA_002392385.1 Lachnospiraceae bacterium UBA3863 | reverse complement strand
ATGCCGATGATCTTGTTGCCATAGATGTAATCGTTGTAATCCATGGCCATGCTGTTCATGGTGCCGCCCAGGCACATCATGGGAATGGTAGCGAAGCTGGGCAGAAGACCCGCCGTCAGGGTGACGATGAGGTTTGCGGGGAAGAACACACGGATCGCCGCGCCGACGATGCCGATAGCGAATCCGATGAGCAGGGTCTTGCGGACGCCGAACTTCCTGGTCATGGGACCGACCACCGCAAAGCCCACGAAGGTGGGAATCAGGCCGACCGCGCCCATGATGCCGATCAGGTTGTCGTTGCCCAGGATCCACTTGGCGTAGTAGGTGCCGGCCGCGCCCGACACAGCGTAGATGATCTGCACGAAGAGATTGGCGATGAGGACGATTACCCAGTACTTGTTCCGGAAGAGCTTGCCGATAGCGTCGAGGAAAGGCAGCCCGTCGTCCGGTTTATCCTCCATCGCTGCGGTCTCCTTGCTCTCCTTATAGAGAATGAAGAGGAAGATCATGCTCAGCGCGCCGACGACCACGGCGAACTTGATGTAGGCTGCCTGATCCGCCACGCCGTTCGGACCGAGCGCGTTGGTGATGGGCACCAGGGCGATGGCGATGACCATGCCGATGATATAGCCCAGCGCTGCGCGGAAAATGCCCATGGTGTTGCGTTCCTCAATACTCTTGGTCCGCATGACCATGATGGCGCCGTAGGGGATGGCGATGGCGGTGGAGACGATCGCCGTTGCGAAGATATTTGTGAGGAACAGATACGCCGCAAGGGCGATCCCGCTCAGCCCCTTGGGCACCGTGAACAGGGCGACGATCGCAACGAATGCCGGGATGGCCATCCGCAGAAACCAGGGGCGGCACTTGCCCTTGGGGCTCTTTCCGCTGTCCATGATCTTGCCCATGATCAGATCTGTGAAAGCATCGCAGACCTTAGCCGCCAGCAATACGTTCGCCGCCATCAGCGCGGAGACGCCGACCTTGTCTGTATAGAAGTAGGTGATCGCACTGACCAGGCCGCTGATGCCGTTGAGCGCAAACTGCCCGCCTGCGTCCGCCAGATAATCGCCGAAGCGCATCGTCTTCTGAATCCCCATACTGTCCAGCCCGAGAGGTTTCCTTTTCATCGCCGTTCACTCCTTTTCTGATGAATCCGATGTCTGTTTCTGGAACCAGAATAGCAAAAGAGCCGAGAGCGGTATACAAATATACGGATCGAAATTATAATTTTGTGATAGAATAATTATGGGAAATGATGATCCTGCGAAATGGTGTTCCTGTGAATGGATGTTTCTGCGAAATGATGTTCTTGTAAATGGGTGTTTCTGGTAAAGGAGGGCGGATCTGTGAACGAGATCATGAACATTTGCAGCCGGATGTACGCGATGCAGCAGCTCCCCTTCTCTCTTGTGGACGAAGAGGGGCGCATCCTGCAGTCATGGCCGGAGATCTTCAAGGACAGCATCCGGCCGGAGATGACCGCGCTGGTGATCCGGGATTTTGTCCTGCAGGACCGGGATGCGCTGCATCCGCTCATCAGTTATCTCGAGGAAGGGTATTTCGTCGGAGTCGTTGAGATCGATGCCGGCCACTACCTGATCATCGGCCTTGTCAGCCCCTACCGCCACACCCGCAAAGAGCTGATGGAACTGTGCGCAGGCACTGTCTATCCGGATCGGATCCAGCAGTACTGTGACGCCGCCATGCTCGCGCCGCTCATGACGCTGCCGCAGATGCGCGCCTGTGTGGGACTGTTGGTGCAGCTCTTCTCCGGCATAGCCATTCCGGAGGAAGACATCCTGTTCAACGACATTACAGGCCGCAGGCCTTACAGCGAGAAGCGCCTGTCCGCCCTGCAGTTCCGCCAGCGGGAAGAAGCCGAGGAGCACACCAAGCTTGGCTTTGAAACTGCCTTCCGGCAGGCGATCCGCCTGGGCCGCTCCGACCTGCTGCAGAAGGCCCTGGTCTCATCGACCGGCGGCAGTGTCGGCTACATGTCGCTCAACCCGCAGCGGCAGAGGCAGTATACCTTCATCAGCTTCGTCACACTGGTCAGCCGTGCCGCCATGGAGGGCGGCCTGCCGGAGGAGACGGCCTACCTGCTCAGTGACCTCTACTGTCAGCGCATGGACCTTCTGTCGGAACAATCGGAATTCGATCGCCTCAGCCTCGGCATGGCCATGGATTTCTGTGAAAAAGTAGCCGGCAGCCGCCTTCCCGACCACGTCTCCCCTCCCGTACGAAAGGCATTGAACTACATTTCCGTCCATCTTCACGAGCCCTTCGGCGTGGAGGATCTGGCGGCCCACTGCAGCCTCTGCCGCCGCAGCCTCTCCCTGCGCTTCAAAAAGGAAATGGGCATCGGCATCGTCGACTACGTACAGCGCGAGAAAATCGACGAAGCACGCTATCTTCTGGAGCACACCGACCTGGCCATCCCCGACATCTCCTCTCACCTGAACTATTCCTCCCAGAGCTACTTCACCGCCCAGTTCAAAAAGCTTGTTTCCGAAACCCCGGAGCGCTATCGGAACAGGCGCAGAAGTCACTGAATTGACAAACCGGGGGCTGTCGCACGCTAGCGACAGCCCCCCTATGGTCCCGGCAGCACCCTGCAGCAGATATAACCGTTCAGAAGACTCCTTTCTGTTCCTGCACCTCTCCGCTGATCAAGATCCCGTACAGCTGCTCGATCGGAGAGAAGCATGCCCCCTCTCCATCCCGGATGAAGGGCATCCTGCCCTCGCCGACCGTCCAGTCGGTCCCTGCCTCTCGGTTCATCCTCTCCCCGAGCTGTACACCCAACAGGAGCGCGGCATTCCTCGCCATCTGTTCCGTGATCAGCCCCTGCTGCAGCAGGTAGCGGACTTCGTACACCGCGTGCTCCAGCAGCTCCTTCTCCTGTCCGCTGTTCTGTGTCAGCAGACGGACCAGCTCGTCCCCCTTTTCGCACAGAATGTGCATATTCTCAGAAAAGTGTTTCATCATCGTACTCCTTTCACTGCTACAAATCTTGACTGCTGCACTTTTTGTTGTCTTCATTCTCTCAGACCATATGTACAAAAAAACGCCCCGTACATATGTACGGGGGTCTGTGCTGCTGTTCACCGCCCAGCCAGAATCAATAAATAAGCCGGGTCCCGGATGATGTTTGTGGATAAGTCATAAACATTTTCGGGACCCGGTTGGCTATTATTTCAAGCATATCCCGCGCTGTTCTGCCCATAAATATGTGTTTTCAGTTCCTACAGAGGTGTACTGCAGATTGCAGTACATGTCTGTAGGGATTCTGACATGTACTCAGCACCGCTCTCAGGTATTGATTCTGGCTGGGCGGTGAACAGTAACGTGCTTTCTGCTATATGAAGCTGTGCGAAATGTGCGGGGTTCCCCGGGAATCTGGCGCCGGCCTCTTTGCAGTCTGTCCGGCGGCGGCGTATAATAACGTAGACGTAACCTACATCTGTTTCCGAAAGGAGATGCCCAGTGCCCGAAGAGAAGCTTCCTGTCGTCATCGACCGTGACTATATCACCTATCCGCGTAATTACACCCGTTACAAGTGGTTCAAGCCCCTTCTGGTCGGCCTGATCACCGTGGTGCTGGGGACCCTCTTCCAGGCGGTCATGATCGTCGCCGGCTCTGTGGCGGCCGCCGGCAGCGGGGTCGGCTCGGCGACCTATATGAACAATCTGCTGGCCGGCTATGACAGCTTCGACGTCTACACCGTCCAGGGCGTTCTGGGGACCGTCGGCGGGGTCGCCGTCATGCTGCCGGCCCTGTGGATCGCCGCCGCTATTGTGCGGGACAGGCCCTTCTCCTCCTACGCCTCCTCCCGGGGCGGCTGGGACTGGGGAATCTTCGCCCGGTGTCTGGTCACAGGCCTTGTGGCGGGCGGGGTGCCGATCGTGATCTCCAACCTCCTGACGGGCGGTGACCGCGTGAACCGCTTCTCCGTCCTCTCTTTCCTCCTGCTCACGATCCTGGGGCCCCTCCAGTGCGTGGCGGAGGAGTTTCTCTTCCGCGGCCTCATCCTGCAGACCCTGGGCTCCTGGACCCGCAATTCCGTGATCGCCATTGCGGTGACCACCCTTATCTTCGTCCTCGGGCATCCCTACAACTGGATCGGCATGCTCGAGATCGCCGTCACCTGCCTCTTCTGGTGCCTGATCATCCGCAAGACCAGGGGCCTGGAGGCCTCCGCCGCCTTCCACATCGTCAACAACATGCTGATCTTCTACATGATCGGCCTGGGTTGGAGCACCCTCTCCTCCCAGACGACCGTCACGGACCTGGTCCTGAGCGGCCTGTCCGAGCTCCTCTATTACCTGGCCATCCTCTACGTCGACCGCAGGTTCCACTGGTTCGACCGGGTCCTCCGCGACGACGTCACCCCCTTCAATGAGAGAACGGCGCCTGGGGGGATGCCTGAGCGGACACCTGAGGATGACTGAGCAGATGCCTGGACTAGTGTTGGTGCGGATGCCTGGGCTGGTGTTTGCGCGGATACCTGGGCTGGCGTTTGTACGGATGCTTTCCGTGTTTGTTCAGAGGGAGGCCGGCGGCCTCCGGATCAAAGGAGGCAGATATGCCGGAACGTATTGCCTGCAGTCGGACTTTGCAGCTGATCTTTGAGACTTTTTATGTCACCCTGTCCCTGGTGGCCTGCGTGGGCAGTGTGGGTTTCTTCCAGATGAAGTTCACAGGGGACTTCTACACTTATTTCACCAACCTCTCCTGCTATCTCTGCGCCGGCATCATGGTCGCCGAGCTGGTCCAGACGGCCCGCAAAAAGGAGGACTCCTATGTCTCCGCCCTGCCGGTCCTGCGGTTCATCTCCATCCCCGGCCTGATCGTGACCTTCCTGGTCTTCAACCTCCTGCTGGCGGGCGATCCCGCCCGGGACCCGGCTCTGAATTTCCAGGTCGAGTGCATTCTCTGCCACATCGTCCTGCCCATCCTCTACCTGATCGACTGGATCCTCTTCTACGAGCACGGGCGGGTCCGCCGCACATGGCCCCTGCTCGCCGCCGCCCTGCCCGCCGCCTACCTGGCCTTCGTCTTCGTACACGCCGCGGTGAGGGGCTTTGACGCCAGCGTCATGAACTACGCGGGCACAGACCCGGTCATCTATCCTTATTTCTTCCTCAATCCCGACCGTGTGGGCCTGTCCGGCATCCTGCTCTGGTCCTGCGGACTTCTGGTTGCCTTCGTTGGTATTGGAGGGATCCTGATGGGCGTGGATAGGTTGCTGGGAAGGAGGAAGGCCTGCAGTCAGGACATCACAAAAGGGGGCATCGCCCCCTTTTGAAGTCACTTATTATGGCCAGGATCCCTCCGGAAAGAGTTCCTGAGCTGCCTCCACGTCGGACACGGGTGTGTCGTCCTTCTTGTAGTAGAGGACGCCGTCCTTGCTGTAGAGGTATTCGTTGGCCGGATCGCATTCAAAATAGATCACGGGATGGTAGAAAGCGATGGAGCCGTCCTCCTGCACCGTGCCCAGGTAGGGGCAGGGTATGGCCCGTGTGACATCACGGATGCCGGGGCCGAGCCGGATGGTGCAGATCAGGTTCTGCCAGGTGTAGGGCACGTCGCTCTCGTAGGTCTCCGGATCAGGCAGGAGGATGTAGTCCGCTCCCTGGCGGGGGCGGATCTCCAGCGGGCAGGGCACGCCCGTCCCGTAGAAGCCGCCCAGCTTCTCCACCTGGGCCTTGCCGACACTGTCCGGTATCGTGAAGGTGTTGTGGTCCGGATCCAGATCCCAGTAGATGCTCTGGACAAAAGCATGTCTGCCGGAGTCGCTGACCCTGTAGAAGATTCCGTCCTGCTCCGTGTCGTTCTTGCCGCCGTAGCCGGTGCAGCCGGCCAGAAAGAGGCTGCAGAATAACAGCAGAAGAATGGAAAGAGAATGCCGTTTCATGCCTGACACCTCCCTGATAAGGCTGGTGAGTGAAGGATGCTGCCTGAGAAGACTTGCCGCGCTCTTTTTGAATTATTTCTGCTTCCATACTAGCATTTTTCAGACAATTGTGCACCTGACTCCAGGGCTGTTTCTGCTGGGGTGGCAGCGCGGTCAACCCGGTAAGCTTCGTTATGCTAGTTGGGTTGACAATTCTCGGCATGAGATCACCCCGGCAGGATTCTTTAAGCAAGTTGGGTTGACAATTCTCGGTATGAGATCACCCCGGCAGGATTCTTTAAGCAAGTTGGGTTGACACTCTTGGCTTAATATCACCCCAACCGGCTTCGTAAAGCAAGTTGGGTTGGCTGAACCCGGCCAAATATCAACCCAGCTGGCTTCGTAAAGCAAGTTGGGTTGACTGAACCCGGCCAGATATCAACCCAGCTGGCTTCGTAAATCAAGTTGGGTTGACACTCTTGGCTTAATATCACCCCAACCAACTTCGTTATGCAAGTTGGGTTGGCTGAACCCGGCCAGATATCAACCCGGCAAGCTTTATTAAGCAAGTTGGGTTGACAGCGCGGTCAGGATCACCTCCCCCGGCCATCTTCTCTCCGCACCACAAGAGCCTGCCGCGTGCGGCAGGCTCTTTATAATCCCCAAAATTATTCAGTCGTTATCAGTATTTGATGCTCTTTTTCTTCAGGAAGCTGCTGTTGACATAGCCGCTCTTGTTCAGCTTGGGAGCCCAGACCCAGGAGTAGTCGCCGGAGCTGTTGCCCACGATCTGGACATCGTCGCCGTTGTAGAGCTTGCCGATCTCGTTGTTGTAGTCATAGGCGGGTTTGCTTCTCAGAGCCAGCCAGCCGCTCTTGAGGTTGGCAACTTCCATCCAGGGGCCATCCTTGGAGCCGCTCTTGCCCTTAACGCCGCCGGCTACCTTGCCCAGTTCATCATCCGGAATCTTGTTCAGCATAGTATTAATCTCCTTTCGAATGTGGATCGTTACCTCTGATCAAAAGGGCATATACAACACCCAAACATATTATACACTATTTTGTCCACTATGTGAAGAATTAAACAGGCACTTGGCTGAAACTGCCAAGTGCCTCTCTTATTGTTCATGAGATCCTTCTGGACTCAGGAGATCTTTCTGTCCCGGGGGATCCGGTAGGACCAGGGGCGGATCTGTTCGTAGGTGTGGGCGGCGGCCAGGACGACGGCGTCGTCGAAGCGGGGTCCCATGATCTGGAGGCCGACGGGGAGGCCGGCAGCGGTCAGGCCGGCGGGCACGGAGGCGGCCGGGTGGCCGGTGAAGTTGGCCAGGAAGGTCTCGCAGAAGCCGATAAGGGGCTCGACCTCCTCACCGTTGACGGTCTCCGGTCCCCGGGTGTTGCCGTCCGCGTCGTTGGGCACGGGCGGGCAGATGGTCACGGGCGACAGGAGCAGCGTATGATTGTCAAAAACGTCCTGCAGCGCGTCGTAGATCTCGGTGCGCAGGTCGTTGAAATAGCGGTAGTCCATGATTGTGGACCGGGCGGCCGCCTCGTTCCAGCGGATGAATTCCGCGGGAAGCTCCTGGCGGTAATCGCCGACCAGGTCCAGGCCGTCCCGCTTCCAGTGGGCCAGGTCGATGGCCGTGTCCACGGAGATGCTGCGGCACCAGAGCTCCGCGTACTCCCGCAGACTGTGGGGGAAGCGGAAATGCACGTTTTCCACATGGGCACCGGCCTCCTCCAGGCTGTAGGCGGCCTTCCGGACGATGGCCGCCACCTCCGGGTTCACGGGGTAGAGGTCATAGTCATCGGTATAGGCGATCCGCAGGCCCTTGAGGGGGCGCTTCATGAGCTCCGTGAAGTCCCCGTGCTGCCGGGGCAGGCTCAGGGGATCCCGGGGGTCGAAGCGGGCCATGTAGTTCATCATGACGGCGGCGTCCTCCACCGTCCGCGTGATGGGTCCGTCGAAGCAGTAGGGATGGGTGGCCGTCCAGCCGTCCGGCCGGCAGATGCTGGGCACCGTGCCCACCGAGGCCTTGAAGCCCACGCAGCCGCACCAGGAAGCCGGAATGCGGATGGATCCGCCGCCGTCCGTCCCCTGGCCGATGGCGATCAGGCCGTCCGCCACCGCCGCCGCGCTGCCGCCGGA
>DGGX01000018.1:0-436 GCA_002392385.1 Lachnospiraceae bacterium UBA3863 | reverse complement strand
TGCCGCCGGAAGATCCGCCGGAATTATACCCGATGGCAAAAGGGGTCGAAGTCGGCCCATAGAGATAGTTGTCACACGTCCCACGAAAAGCGAACGCGGGGGCGTTTGTTTTGCCCACCGCGATGGCGCCCGCCGCCGCGGCGGCCTTATAGAACTCAGAATCCTCCGGATCCTCCCGGATCAGGGACCGCACGCCTCCGTGGGAGTGCGTCCACCCCTTCTTCGAAGGGAGGAAATCCTTCAGCGCCACCGGCACACCCGCAAGGGGACCGGCCTTCTCACCCGCCAGAAGGCGCCGCTCCAGCCGGGCCGCCTCCTCCATGGCCTCCTCGATCCTCGTATAGGTAAAAGCGTGCAGGCTCGGATCGCGCTCCGCGATCCTGTCCGCGTAGTACCGGATCACCTCCGTGGGCGCGATCTCGCCGGCGTTGACCCG
>DGGX01000006.1 GCA_002392385.1 Lachnospiraceae bacterium UBA3863 | reverse complement strand
ATAGCTTCCATAGCTGTGTTAACAGCTGTATCGAAACCGATTGTATATTCTGTGCAGGCAATATCAAGGTCGATTGTGCCCGGCAGGCCGATGGTGTTGATCCCGTGGCGGGCCAGGGCCTGGGCGCCGCGATAGGAACCGTCGCCGCCGATGACCACGATGCCGTCGATCTCGTGCTTGCGGCAGATATCCGCTGCCTTCTGCTGGACCTCTTCCTCCTTGAACTCAGGGCACCTGGCGGTCCCGAGGATCGTGCCGCCCCGCTGGATGATGTTGGATACATCCACGGACCGCATATCGAAAATATCTTCCTTCAGAAGACCCCGGTAGCCTCTGTTGATACCCTTGACCTTCACCTTGTGGTACAGGGCTTCCCGCACCACGGCGCGGATGGCCGCGTTCATGCCCGGCGCGTCGCCGCCGCTGGTAAGCACACCGATAGTCTTGATCTCTTTGCTCATAAATATCTCCCGCCCTCTCTGGAAATCATTGTGGCATTTGTTCTTGTTCCATTGTATTCTATCTGTCTTTCGTTTGCAATGGACTTGCGTCTTCCCGGGTCGCCCGGTCAGTTCAGGATGACGTTGCGCTCTCCGAACAAGCCGGCCAGCTTCATGATCAGGGCCTTGTCCGCCCGGACGCCCTGTCCGGCGGGCAGGGTCTTGCGGAGGCGGGGCTGCTCGATGTAGATGACCACCTTGTCCCGGCCGCCGTGCTCCTCCACCTCTCTGTAGAGCTGTTCGCTCCCGGCCTTCCAGGCGGCGATATCGGGGAAGCGGACCCAGAGTGTCCGGGGCACCTCCGAGAAGGGCACCACCTTCTCGCAGATCAGCTTGGCATCCCGCTCGTCCTCCACGGAGACCCGGCCGGTGATGAAGACCTTGCTCTCCTCGGTGAGCTCCTCTCCGGCCTCCTCATAGGCGCCCGGAAAAACGATGACCTCCACGCTTCCCGTCAGATCCTCCAGAGTGAGAAAAGCCATGACCTTGTTGTTCTTGGTGTATTTGACCTTTTTCTCTGTGATCATGCCGCCCATGGTCACCTTGGCGCCATCCTGTACATGGCAGGTCCCGGTCTCCTCGTCCAGCATCATATCCGCGGCCTTCACAGAGATCTTCCGCCGCCACAGGCCCTCATATTCCTGGAGGGGATGGCCGCTGACGTAGATGCCCAGGACCTCCTTCTCGAAGGCCAGCTTCTGCTCGTCGGCGTACTCCTCCACCTGGGGGAGCGGGGCCCGGTAGGCGTCCTTCTCCTCATCGGAGACCAGGTCGAAAAGGCTGATCTGCCCGGCCATGTCGTTCTTCTTCGAGGCCTGCAGCTCGTCCAGGATCCGCTCATAGGAGACCATGAGCTGCCTGCGGTTGCGGCCCAGGCAGTCCAGGGCGCCGGCCTTGATGAAATTCTCGATGGCCCGCCGGTTCAGGTCGCGGCCGCTCCCGGATACCCGGGTCAGGAAGTCGCGGATATCCCGGAAGGGTCCCCGCAGGCGGCGCTCCTCCAGAATGGCGTCGATGACAGGTCTTCCCACGCCCTTGACGGCCATGAGGCCGTAGCGGATGGCGTCCCCGGAGACGGAGAAGCCGGCCTCTCCGGTGTTGATGTCCGGCGCCAGCACACGGATGCCCATGCTCCGGCAGGTCAGAATATAGCCCGAGACCTTGGCCGAGAAATCGATGACCGAGGTCATCAGGGCCGCCATGAACTCCTTGGGATAATAGTATTTGAGCCAGGCTGTCTGATAAGCCACCACGGCATAGCAGGCCGCGTGGGACTTATTGAAGGCATACTTGGCAAAATCCATCATCGTGTCATAGATGCCGCCGGCCACGTCCGCGCTGATGCCCCTGGCGACGCAGCCCGGCACGCCCTCCGCGGGATTGCCGTAGATGAAGTTCTTGCGCTCCGCCTCCATGACCTTCTGTTTCTTCTTGCTCATGGCGCGGCGGACCAGGTCGCTCCGGCCCAGGGTATAGCCGCCCAGGTCCCTGACGATCTGCATGACCTGTTCCTGGTAGACGATGCAGCCGTAGGTGGGCTCCAGGATGGGAACGAGCTCCGGGCAGGCATAGGTGATGGAGCCGGGGTTGTTCTTGCCCCGGATGTACTGGGGGATGAAGTCCATGGGACCCGGTCTGTAGAGGGAGATGCCGGCGATGACATCCTCCAGGTTCTGGGGCCGCAGCTCCTTCATGAAGTTCTGCATGCCGCCGCTCTCCAGCTGGAAGACACCGTCCGTCCTGCCTGTTCCCAGGGAGGCGTAGACGGCGGCATCGTCAAAGGGAATATCCTCCAGGCGGACGTCCGCCATGCGGGCGGCGTTCTGCAGGACGGTCAGGGTCCGCAGACCCAGGAAGTCCATCTTAAGAAGGCCCAGCTCCTCGATGGTCGTCATGGTGAACTGGGTGGTGACGCTCCCGTCCTGGGCTCTGGCCAGGGGGACCAGCTCCTCCGCGGGGGCCGAGCAGATGACCACGCCGGCGGCGTGGACGGAGGTGTGTCTGGGCAGCCCCTCCAGACGCCGGGACATGTCGATCAGCCTTTTTACTCTTTCGTCGCCCTCATAGGTCCTGTGGAGCTCCGGATTCATCTTCAGGGCCTTGTCCAGGGTGATATTCAGCTCGTTGGGGACCATCTTGGCAATGGTGTCCACGAAGCCGTAGGGCAGGTCCATGACCCGGCCCACGTCCCGCAGGACGCCGCGGGCGGCCAGGGTACCGAAGGTCACGATCTGCATGACCTTGTCGTGGCCGTACTTCTCGGTCACATAGCGGATGACCTCGCCCCGCCTCTCGAAGCAGAAGTCCACGTCGATATCAGGCATGGAGACACGCTCGGGATTCAGGAAGCGCTCGAAGAGAAGGTTATAACGGATGGGGTCGATATTGGTGATATGGAGGCAGTAGGAGACCACGCTGCCCGCAGCGCTCCCTCGCCCGGGGCCCACGATGATGCCCTGGCTCCTGGCGTAGTTGATGTAGTCCCAGACGATGAGGAAATAGTCCACGTAGCCCATCTGCCGGATGGTATTGAGCTCGTAGTTGAGGCGCTCCCGGATGGTGCCGTCATCCTCGGGGTACCTCTCCTGCATGCCGTCCTCGCAGAGCTTGTTGAGGTAGGACCAGGAATCATAGCCCTCGGGCACGTCGAAATGAGGGAGCTTGAGGACGCCGAACTCGATCTCCACCTGACAGCGGTCGGCCACCTTCTGGGTGTTGTCCAGAGCCTCCTGGGCGTAGGGGAAGAGCCTGCGCATCTCCTCTTCACTTTTGATATAGAACTGTCCGCCGGGGTAGCGCATGCGGTCCTCGTCGGCCAGCCGCTTGCCGGTCTGGATGCAGAGGAGGATGTCGTGGGCCTCGGCGTCGTCCGCGTTGGTATAGTGGACGTCGTTGGTGGCGATCAGGGGGATGCCCAGCTTCTGGTGCATGCGCAGGAGCGCCGCGTTGACCTTCTGCTGGTCGCTGTAGCCGTGATCCTGCAGCTCCAGGAAGAAATTGCCCTCGCCGAAGATCTCCTGCAGCCGCAGGGCCGCTCTCTCCGCCTCTGCCTCGTCGTCCCGGACGATATTTCTGGCCACCTCGCCGGCCAGACAGGCGCTGGAGGCGATGATGCCCTCATGGTATTCCCGCAGAAGGTCCAGGTCCACCCGCGGCTTGTAATAATAGCCCTCGGTGAAAGACCGGCTGACGATCTTCATCAGGTTGCGGTAGCCGGTATTGTTCTCCGCCAGAAGGATCAGGTGATAGTAGCGGTCGTCACCCACCGTCCGCTCCCTGTCCATGCGGGAGCCCGGCGCCACGTAGACCTCGCAGCCGATGATGGGGCGGATCCCCTCCGCCCGGCAGGCCTTGTAGAAATCGATGACACCATACATGACGCCGTGGTCCGTAATGGCCGCGGCGTTCATGCCCAACTCCTTCACGCGGCGGACATACTCCTGGATCTTGTTGGAGCCGTCCAGAAGAGAATATTCAGTGTGAACATGCAGATGAACGAATGCCATGTCGCCGCAGCCCTCCGCCGTCTTCTACTTCAGTCTTCTGTTGCCTGCTTCTGTTCTCTCTCTTCCCTGAGAAAAGCCTCCGCCGTCACCAGGTCCTCCCGGGTGGTCACCTTGAAATTGCGGTAGGAGGCCATGACCATCCGGATCCTGGCGCCCCGGATGACCTCTGCCGCCATGGCGTCGTCCGTGACCGGTATATGCGCGGCCTGCAGCTCTCTGTAGACGTCCCGGATCAGGGTATAGGGGAATACCTGGGGCGTCTGCATCTGCCACAGGTGGGACCTGTCCGGTGTGGATACGGCCCATCCGTCCTCGTCCACCACCTTGATGGTATCCTTGGCCGGCACGGCCGCCACCGCTCCGTCCGCCCCCTCCTGTACCGCTTCATAGAGGGCCCGCACGAAGCCTTCTTCCGGGAAGGGTCTGGCGCCGTCGTGGATGAAGACCACGTCGCAGGGCCAGGTCACCGCCTCCAGGGAGGCCGCCACGCTGTCGCTTCTCTCGGCGCCTCCGAAGGTCACCGCCCGGAGCTTGCTGCCCAGGCCCAGGGCCGTGAGCATGCCGCGGGCATAGTCCTCATCCCCCGCGGGGACCGTCAGGACCATGTCCGTGATGAGGCTGCAGGCCTCCAGACGGGCGTAGGCATGGGTGAAAAGGGGCTGTCCGCCCAGATCCATGTACTGTTTGGGGACCTGTGCCCCCATCCTGCGGCCCTGTCCCGCTGCCAGGACCACGGCCGTACAGCGCGGGGCGCTCACGGTCTGTCCCCCAGCTTGAGGGTGGGCTGGGCGTTCAGGTCCAGTCCGCTGGTCCTTCCCGCGATGAATTCATAGTAGCCGGCGCAGCCGATCATGGCTGCGTTGTCGGTGCAGAGGATGGGCGGCGGGCAGTAGAAGTCCACGCCTCTCTCCTCACAGGCGCCGCGCATGGCGGCCCGCAGGGCCGTATTGGAGGCGACGCCGCCTGCCAGGGCCAGTTTCTTCAGTCCGTATTCTCCCACCGCTTCCATGGCATGGGTCACCAGCACGTCCACCACGGCCTGCTGGAAGGAGGCCGCCACATCCGGGACGGAGATCTCCAGGCCCTTCATCCGGCAGCTGTTGAGATAGTTGAGGACAGCGGATTTGAGCCCGCTGAAGCTGAAATCGTAGGCAGAGCCCGCCACCCTGCCTCTGGGGAATTCTATGGCGTGAGGATCTCCCTCTCTGGCCGCCTTATCGATCTTGGGACCGCCCGGATAGCCCAGGCCGATCTCCCTGGCCACCTTGTCGAAGGCCTCGCCCGCCGCGTCGTCCTGGGTCCTGCCCAGGATCTCAT
>DGGX01000013.1 GCA_002392385.1 Lachnospiraceae bacterium UBA3863 | reverse complement strand
CTAATCAAAGCCCAGTCCCCGGCTTTCACCGTCTGCGCATTGATCTCCGCAATATGCTCTTCCGTCAGCCCTGCACTATACTCACACTTCAGCCCACGTCTTTCCTTAATCTGACCGACCGTTGTCTGGTTCTCCACTTTGCTTACATCAACCAGTTTAGGACTGCTGAATTCCACAGAAGTTACATCCGCCACGAACGCCTTCGCCGCAGCACTGACTTCCACATCACCCAGTGTAAGTGCTGTGTTCGGATCGGAATTTATACCATTCTCTTCTGTCCCTTCATTGATGCTGTTTTCCTCTGTGTTTTCTACAACTACAGACCCGTTTTCATCCCCATTTTCCTCAGCGTTCGTATCACCAATTATACCCAGCACTTCTACAAGGTCTGTGAAGCTGACAAATCCGCCTCCAGGAAGCGAAAACTGGTACATTTTGCCGTTAACGGAGTACTCGAAATCCACGGTGTAGACGATGCCGTAGACGGAGAAGGAATCGGTGGCAAAAGCGATCTCCTCCACCTTCTCTCCCTTGCCTTTGGTCTCGATATCCTTGTTGTCTAGCATCTGGACGTCGGCTTTGTCCATGTCGACGCCTTTGTACTTGTCCTCTTCCTCGAAGTGGAGGACGTTCAGGGCCTTCTCGTCCTCGACCTTAATGGCCTTATCGTAGGTGATCTTGATGGCCACGGGACCGGTGGGCTGAACTTCCTGGCCTTCGGAGAGGAAGGTGATGTCGAAGAATCTGGCGTGGGTCAGCTCCTGGGCCTTGTCATGCTCCTCGTTCATGGTCTCAAGGGCTTTGTCGTAGTACTGGGTGTAGAGCTCCGCTTCCTTGTCCTGACGGATCTCCGCCACCTGCATGACAACATCCTCCGGCAGTCCCGCTTCGGGGCCGAAGGTGGCAGTCACAGTATAATCCTTGCCCTTGAACTCGAAGGTCGTCTCACCGGTCTCTGTCTCCAGGACCTCGGCGAGAGCCGTCTCCTCTGTCTCATCGACGGCCGGCTCGTCGGCGACAGGGGCATCCGCTGTCTCTTCTGTCTCCGGGCCGGTTTCTGTCTGGCCTTCCTGAGCGGTCTCCTGGCCATCCCCGGCAGGTGCCGGATCCGCAGGCTGTTCATTCTCTGAAGGCTGCTCCGGTTCCTGGACAGGTTCCGCTTCCGGCTGCGGGGCAGGCTCCGCCGGAGGCTCCTCTTTGGGTTCTTCCTCAGGGGCCTCCTGCTTGTCCTCTTTGGGCTCTTCTTTGATCTCCTCTTTGGGTGCCTCGGGAGCTGCCTCTGCAGTCTCCTCCACCTCAATGCCGGCCCGCGCGCGGGCCGCCCTGCTGTCCAGCGTGATCGCCGGAAGAATCATTGCATAGGTGGTAGTAAACACCACAATAGCCGCCATCACCGATATAAACCGGCGCCATGCGGCGGATTTCTTATGAAGATTCATGACCCTGTCAATGATGGCTGCAATAAAATTCATCTTGCTGTCCTTCATTTATTAGTTTCTCATCGCTCAAATCCTGTTTCTGACTCCTCCGCCGTGACACATAACAAAATGGCTGAAACCCCAGACTGCTGATATCTCAAACCATTTCGCTTGTCTGTGCCAATCACGAAATCGTTTTCGAAAAGTGATTAAGAGTTATCGACATCCCACAAGGGGCTTTCGCGCTGCTCTGTAGTTAAAAGGGCATACTTACCCTTATATCTGTTATAAATCCGTTATTATTTTAACCCAGTAAATCCATAGGTGTCAATCGGGAAACGCGAGTTGTTCATACTTCTTTGTTTCGAAATTATGAATGAAATTTATTCGAATTTGTTGTGCTATTTGTACAGCTGACTGTGCCCTTACCATAAAAAAGGAAGGGCTCCCGCCCTTCCCTGAAAAGCTGTAAAGTGGCTGCGCCGCCCGGCTCAATGCACGGCACCGAATGCTGTCAGCGGCCAGACGCGGAAGACGATCTTGCCGACGATCTGTTCCGAGGATACGCAGCCGATAGATGTGTTGCGCGAGTCGATGGATACCGACCGGTTATCTCCCATGACAAAGACCCTTCCCTCCGGTACCTGGTAGGGCAGCTCGATGTTGGTCTCGCCGTAGGCCTTGTCCTCCATGAGGTAGGGCTCGTCGATCAGACGATTGTCCACATAGACATTGCCGTCCTGGTCGATGTCGACCCATTGCCCCGACTGGGCGATCACGCGCTTGACCAGAATGTTGTTATTGTAATAGAAGGCCAGGATCTCGCCCGTCTCGAAGTCCGACACCTTGACCGACACCACGATGTCGCCGCTGTCCAGCGTGCCGTGCATACTCGTGCCGTAGATCCGCAGCACCGGCAGCAGCAGGACCGCCACCAGGACCGCCGCCGCGGCCACGACCACCAGCGTGAAAACGGTACTTCTCAGCGTCTCCCTGAACCTCTGCGTGTACATGGCCTGCCGGTAGACACCCTCGATCACTTCCGTGGAGGGCAGCTCCGACTGCGTTCCCGCCATGTCACCCGCTGGCGCTGCCTTCGATGCCTCCGAAGAGGGGACGGCGACGTCTGTTGCGTTACCTTCGTCGGCGAGGTTCTCAGTGATGGCGGTCTCCGGCTCATTATACTTCTGCATGGCCGTCACCCCCGGTTGTGTCTGCGACAGCTGCCTGCATCTGCCGCTTCACATTCTCCACGTACAGATCCGCTGTCCTCTGGGCTTCTTCAAAGATTCCCGTCAGCTTCATGGCTGCCTGTGCGATCGAGCCGGCCTCACTGATCTGAATCTTTCGATCCTCCACCTCAGCTTCCAGCTCCGCCACCCGCAGCCGCAGGGCATCGATCTCACGGCTCTGCGCCAGCATGATCTCCAGAAGCTCATTACGTCTCAGCTTACGGAGTTCCTTATCTGTCACCTGTGCCTCCTATTTACTATCAGCTATAAAACGAAATCTCTTAGTATTCTAACCTCTTCCATGAGAAGTGTCAATTGAAGGAGACTTGCGATGTTCATACATCTTTGAGGCAGTAACCCCCGTAAACAGATCAGGCAGGCTGTCGTAACAGCCTGCCTTGGGGATGGTGAAGCGGTTATCCGCATCCGGTGTGATGGTCTCGCCCGTCTGCAGGTTGGTGATGGTGACGTCGGTGACCGCGTGTCCCTCGCTGTCCAGGAGGGAGAAAACAGCCTTGTCCAGGTAACGGTCGGCGTTGAATTCGAAGACCATGGGGTCTCCCTGATCTGACAGGCCGTTGCCTGCCTGCATGAACTTGGTCTCCAGGATGTAAGTGATTCCCTGATCATTCCAGTTACGCTCAAATACCGTGCCGCCGGAAGTGGTCTTATTGCCGTCCACCCCTTCTTCCGCCAGCATCCGGGCGATGTGTTTCGGGGAATAGCCGTCAAGGTAATCCCGGAAGATGCGCTGAACGATCTCCGCTTCCTCCGGCACGATTACGAGGGAACCTTCTGGTGTACGGTTGTAACCAAGGAGCCTGTGGACACCGGAGCACACCTTGCCTTCCTGGTAATGGTATCGCACACCGATCTGCACGTTCTGGCTGATGGAGGCTGATTCCTGCTGCGCAATGGATGCGAGGATGGTGACCAGAACCTCTCCGCCCGCGTCCATCGTATTGATGCTTTCTTTGGTAAAAAAGATCGGGATCTCCAGCGCTTTCAGCTTCCGGATGTATTTCAGGGAATCCAGCGTATTTCTGGCCCATCGGCTGATGCTCTTGGAAAGCACCATGTCGATCTTTCCTGCCTCACAGTCAGCGATCATGCGCATAAAGTTCTCTCGCGTCTGTGCCCGTGTGCCGGATTCCTCGTCGGCATAAATGCCTACCAGCTCCCAGCCGGGATTCCCGCTGATCAGATTTGTGAAGTGTGTCTGCTGAGCTTCAAAGGACGTTTCCTGATCCTCATGGTCTGTGGACACACGGCAGTAGGCCGCTACCCTGATCCGGTTTCGTTTTTCTTCCAGCGCTGGCGCATGCACCCGCTGCACCGGGGATCTTTCTCCACGCAGGACTCTGACCCTTGGGGCATTTGCTGTTCTTGTAGTCATGCTGTTACCTCCCGTCGTAATAAACCTCAAGGCCGCAGAGGAACCGGACGGTAAAGACGCTGCGGTCATGGATCGTCACGGTCTCTGTGATCTTTTGAAATGTATCTTCAAAATCAAAAGAACCGCCGACGCTGTGTATCAGCGAGAGCAGTTCCTCTGTCATTTCTATTCTGTTGTCTTTCATCATCTCCAGATCGGATTGGAGCATATCCCTCTCCGCCGCCAGTTCATTCTGCCTTGTCTGAAAGTCTGCCGAGCGCACCCGGCTGCGGATGTTGTTTCGACTGTCCATCTCCCGGTCGATCTCAGCGATCCTTTCTTCGATCCGGCTGACCTTCGGATGAGACTGATACCCTACTGCCAGTGAATTCCGGTATCCCCGCACCAGTGCATCATCGGCTTTAAAATCCCACATGGAAAGCTGCTTATTGGCAATCG
>DGGX01000164.1 GCA_002392385.1 Lachnospiraceae bacterium UBA3863 | reverse complement strand
GTGACCACGTCCTGCCGGTTGTACTCCTTGAACAGGTCCCAGCGCTCCGGATCGTGATACGGAAGGTTCCTCGTCCGCCCGCCATTGACCCTCGTGGGCCTGCAGGGCTTGCAGAAGTACTGGATCAGGGCCTTGCCCTGCTTGTCCTTCTGCTTGTCTTCCGGCAGCCCCATAGCAGTGCCTACGGCTGCCAGGGAACCGGGGAGGCCCATCGTAAGGGCCTTTACCATCGTGCACCGCCACTGCTCCGGAGGCATCTCTTCCCCCAGTGCTGCGGACAGACAGGTCCGCTCGAAGTTGGCGTTGAAAGCGGTCTTGATCACATCAGGATCCGTAAGGGCGTCGAGGAAGTCCCTTGGCCAACACCCGGGAGCGGTGCAGTCATGCACCTTCACCTCTCCACCGTCGAAGCAGTATGCTATCAGGAGGACCTCGAAGTCAGGCGATGAGGCATACTTGTAGACGCCTGCTCCCGCGATATCCACGGAGCTGTATGTCTCTATGTCCACGCCCATCGTTCTCATCAGAAGTCGTCCTCATCGTCTTCGTAGTCATCGTCGAAGTCGTCCTCAGCGGACATCCTGGCACTGCCCAGATGCTCCCCGTCCTTCAGTTTCTGGATGTTGTTGAGGCCCACACCGATGCCTCTGTTGCCGTTCGTGTTGAAGGCGTAGAAGTTGATCGAAGCGCGTCCCCAGCAGCCGCTGTATACCTCATCCGGATCCAGGATCTCGTTCCTGTCCTTGTCCACGATCCCGGGCTTCTGGGTGCTGTTGGCATTCAGGAAGAACATGCCCTCGTACTCGGGAGCCTCGGCGGCCCTCTCTTCGTCGCCGTCGCGCAGCGGGAGCTTGAGGCTTGCGGGCTTCTTTCCGTTCCACTTGGAGCTGATGCCTTCCTGTACCGCCTCGTCGATCGCGGCGCGGATCTTCTTGACCGTCGCCTTGTCGCTCTTGGGGATCAGGAGGCAGATGCTGTACTTGGCGTCCTGATCCTGCGTGAACGCTCTGCTCCTGAAGATGTTGACATAGCTGAATCTGACCTTACCTGTTACGACCTTTGTGCTCATGCTTCCTCCTTAAAGTCTTCTCTTGCCTGTTCTACAGTGTTGATAGCTTCCCTCTTATCACTCTCCGGGACGAGGACCGGTTTGCCGGCAGGCTTGATGATCAGTCCCTCAAGTGTCTCTGCGAATCTCTTCTTGCCGACCAGCTTCTCCATCGCGGAAATCCCGAGCATCTTCCTCTCATACAGCATGGCCTCCGCGAATCCTTCGCCGATCAGCTTTTCGGCGACCTTCGCCTCATCTGCGTACTTGCGGACGCTCCTGCCCTCCACGACCTTCCAGCCGTCGTAGTGCTTGCCGTCCAGCGCCTGCTGAAGGGCGTAGCTGCTGATCTCCTCTACCCACTTGCGGATCGTATCAGCCCGCTTCAGGATCTCCCCGATCTCCTCGTCTGTGAGGAGCGGCGGCTCCTTGAACTCGTCCTTTGCGACCTCGAGGCAGTACTCCGCCCGGGTCCTGCAGACGGCCCTTGCCGGACAGAATCGGCACCAGTCACCGCACTGTGTCCTGTCAGATCCTTCCATCGCTTCCTTCGCGGCAGGCCGGATCTCCTCCTCTGCCCACCGCAGGAGCTCCTTCAGCGGCAATTCCTCCGTGCTCACATGATCAAGTCTGGGCTGGATGATCGTCATACGGACCGTGTCGAAATCGTACAGGTCTCCGAAAAGGCCGGCAGCTCCGAGGCCGTACAGCCGCAGCTGCGGATTGCCCACGGCGTTTACCTTCACGCCCTTGCCGTATTTGAGGTCGATCACCTGAATCGTGCTGCCGCCGATGATCACCGCGTCAGATGTGCCGAAGCTTTCCGGTACCCACTCGCTCAGGCTGAACTGCTGCTCCACCAGAAGCTCCGCGTCGTCTCCGGCGGCTGCCAGGAGCTCCATGACGGTATCGGCGTAGTAGTCGGTGGCCTCGTCCATCTCGCCGCACCAGTATTCGTTCCCTTTGGTCAGCTTCCTGAAAGTGTTCTGGTACTTTGCCTTCCCGATCTCATTTCTCTTCAGTTTCAGTTCTGCCACGGAGTGGGCCAGTGTCCCTTCATCCGCATAGGATGTAGACGGCGGCGCCGGCAGTTGCTCAGAGAGCGCCACGGATCCGGGGCAGTTCTTCCACCGCTCTGCACTGGAGGGCGAGAGCCTGGCGTGCTTACTGGGCATCGAGAACCTCCTTCGCTTTCTCCATGAGGGCCGGCAGATCCTCCAGCGCCACCTCTGTCAGTCGTTCCTTCCCGGTGACCTCTTTGATCAGCTTGCTGGCGAGCTTGGTCCCGGTCGTCTTGTTGATCCTGGACAGGATCCTGCGGACCTCGACCCGGAAGTCCTCAGTGACTGCCGGCTCCGCTTTCGGCTCCTTCTGCTCCGCCTTCTCCGGCTCCTGCACCGCTTCAAGTGCCTTTTCTGCCGGCTCCTCGGTGATCACGATCGGCTTCTCCGGTTCCGGGACGAACTCTGTTTCCGCTGCAGGCTCCTGCATCATTGAGTCAGCCAGCTTGCGGATTCCCGCATAGTAGTCGTCAAAGCTGTCAAAAGTAAGTTGAATCGTCATTAGTTTTCCTCCTCGTATTTGTTTCCGTACCTTGTGTTATACCAGCTGTACTTGTCATCCATCGCCTTGCGGTAATTGGTCTTGATGTATACCCGCTTCCTTGCTCTGTTGTTGTAGATCTCCTCGAGCACATCGAATGCCTGCAGAATCGTGGTAACCGGATAAAGGTTTCCCTGCAGCTGTGTCATCTTCTCAACAAGCCTGTCGTTATCGATCTCCGGATCTTCAAAGCAGAATGCGAGCGCTTCATAATAGTATTCGTTGTGCCCTTGCACTCTTCTGAACAGAGGCGTAAATCCTGTAAGGAATGAAAGGATCCTCTGCGCGCGATTGTAGTCCTAGGCTGTACAGGTAAGCCTTCCGTCCTTTATGTACGAGTAGTTTCCGTCGATCTTTCCAGTGACGACATATAAGATGACTTTGTTCTGGAGAGTCTTCCCATAGGCCTTGATCAGGTTGAGCAAGTACATATAGGAAGTGTTTCCTGTTTCCGCGTGACTCCCGATGTAGTCCATCAGCGTCCAGTTGGACTGATTCATGTTCATGGCGATGCATTCATCAATTCCTACGTTCGGCACGATGATGTAATGGACTGGCATCTTCAGTCGTTTAAGTGCTTCGAGTCTGCCCTGCCCGTCAATCACCTGATACTGTTCATTGACTACGATCGGAGAAGTTACATACCCAACTTTCTTGATGCTTCCGATAATCTTTTTGACACGGAGCTCAGAGACTGGTCTGTTTCCGTCAAGTCTCTTGAACATACCGTGGTCCATCGTTTCAAGGACCTTCTTAGCTCCCATTGTTTCCTTACCTTTCCAGGTGATATAATCACCTTAGAGATTCATTCTTCTGCTCCGGTAAGCGTGCCAGCGCTCCGGGGCATTCTTAATGCTGCGATGAACAGCCAGACAAGGCAGACCGCACAGGCCAGGATCGGGAGCGGGCTCTCACTGTCCAGCATGCTCCCAAACAGCATCAGTCCGAATACGGCGATATCTGTGATGATCCTCATTCCTTCCTCCTCGGCTTCTTCCTGCCTAATCCGTGTGTCTTTCTCCATTCCTGGATCTTCTTCTGTACGCTGCCCTTCGGTCGGCCCAGCTTCTCCCCGATCTGTTCGTAGGTCAGGCCCTCAGTGTCCATCCGGACCGCAGCAAACAGGTCATTTATCGTCCACCGGGTCCACTGGGTCTTCTTGCCGATCAGGGATGCGGCGCTGTCATTTACCGTACCCTTCTCCAGATGCGTCTCGTAGAACGTCTGGACGACCTTGGGCTCTTCCGTCTTTGGCGCCGGCTCCTTGTAGATGATCGGTTCAAACCGGGGCTTCACTGCCGGCCTGCGCTTTACCCTGACTGCCGGCCGCTCCGCTTTCGGATCCGGGCAGCTCCATGTCTCTACGTCTCTCGCTGTGATCATGTCCGCCTCCTTACCAGCTGCACCAGCTCCTCGTCAGAGAAGTGGACCTGCATGTCGATGGCCCGCAGCTCCGCCAGGGTGATCTTGCCGGGATCCTTCAGATGGGCGTACAGCGTCTGCCTGACGATCCCTGCTCTCTGGGCCAGCTGAGCGATGGTAAGCCCGGTCATCTTCGTCCGTCCCCGGATCAGGTTTGCTCTTGTAATCACTTCCCCACCTCCTTACTCCGGCCAGTCGACTGCGAACGGGTCTCCGACCACCTCTCCGATCAGCGACTCGTTGGCCTTACCGCCGATCGCGACACCGGTGATGATCGTTTCATAGTCCGGCCCATAGGTTACCCGGAAGAAGTCCCCGGCCTGCAGAGCCGCCATGATCACGTCCGCCGCCTCAAAAGCCGTCCTGTAGCCAGCGACATCGCCGTCGTTGCCTTTCACCAGGTAGCTCACTACCCAAACGTATTTCTTCATCTTTCCCCTCCGTTCTCCTGTTTCAGTGCTGCAACACTTCGTCTTCGTCGGACGCAAAAAGATAGCCGAGCTCCAGCTTTTCATCCACAGCATTTCTGATCTTTATGCACTCAGGCAGTGTCAAAGTGGCCTTGCCATTGAGCTTCATAGAGAGAGTACTGGGAGTCATATGCAGAAGACCGGCTAGTGTTCCTCTTGTTATTTTTCTTCTTGCCATCTCAGCATCCAGATTCGGAAACATAAATAACCTCCTTTCTATTTGAATCTCGAATTTTCGTGGCTCATGTAAACTATATCTCTAAATTTCGTGACTGTCAATATTAAATATCTATTTTTCGAGAATATCTATTGAAAATTCGTCACAGCGAATGTATCATTAGGATTACGGGAGGTAAGCGTATGAATAATGTAGAAATGGAACTTAGGAATCTCATACTGAGCAAGTACGGTAGCTTATCCGACTTCTGTAAGAAGATCGATATACCATGGACAACTTTAGATAGTATTCTGAAGCGCGGTGTTGAGAAGGCGAACATTAAGAACATTCTGAAGATCACGACCGAGTTGGGTCTCGATGTGGAAAGCCTGGCTTCAGGTAAGATTGTTTACTCCGCTCCCACCACCATCGCCGCTCACCACGAAGGTGATGAATTTACATCTGATGAATGGGAAGAAATTGAGAAGTTCAAAATGTTCGTCAAGTCCAAGCGCAAATGAGCCTGTCCAGATTTTGGGACACCTCCTGTACTACCCTCTGATTGGGAGGGCAACAGCATGACCGTCATGGAGGAGCTTATTCAGCAGGCCGCAGACAGCGGCGCTGAGGTGATAGAAAGAAGGTTTAAATCAGAAAGGATCAAGGGCCTGTACTGCGACGGGATTATCGCCGTAAGTGACAGGCTCGAAACATCCGCCGAAGAGGTGTCCATCCTCGCCGAGGAGATCGGCCACCACCTCACGGCCTCAGGAGACATCCTGGATCAGAGCCGGGCGGGGAACCGCAAGCAGGAGCAGCGCGGCCGGATGTGGGCCTACGATCGCCTGATCGGGCTCTCCGGTATCGTCCGGGCCTACCGGCGCGGCTGCCGGAACAGATATGAGATGGCCGAGGAGCTGGGCGTCACGGAGGAGCTGCTGGCAGAAGCCCTGGAGCGGTACCGGCAGAAGTACGGGATCTGCACCAGGTACGAAGGCTGCGTGATTTTCTGGGAGCCGCTGGGGGTTATGGAGGTGAGGTGATGTTGTTTTTGCGGAAACACGTCATTTTGTTGGCTATTTCGGACTTTGTACTTTTAACGAAACTCAATTGAGATTCTTGGTGGAGTCTGTTATATTATATTTAACAGTAGCTCCCGCACCTCTCAACGATGTGTCAAATGGGAGCCCATTTTTTATTTAAGGGAGGTTCGATGAAACCTATTAAGCCTGCAACATCATTTGAAGAACAAATCGAACGGCTCAGAAAAAAGAAAATCGTTATCACAGATGAATCATCATGCCTGGACTTTTTGAAACAAGTAAACTATTATCGTTTGTCTGGATATTACCTACCATACATGGATAGGGAAAAAAATGAGTGTTTTAAGCTAACACCATTTGATCGAATAACTGGAGCTTATTACTTTGATGCAGAATTAAGAGCATTGCTTCTTTCAACGATTGAAACAATCGAAATATTTCTTCGCTCTCAAATTGCCAATTATCATTCCGTGAAATATGGCCCAGAGGGTTATTTAGATTCAAATTCGTTCGATGTTTCATTTGACCATATTTCTTTCCTTTCACGAGTAGAACAGTGCAAGAAAGACAATAAGAAAAGTCATGTGATTATGCATCATCAAAAGGAGTATGGTGGACATTTTCCTCTATGGACAATAATTGAATATTTTTCCATGGGGATGCTTTCATACTTTTATGCCGGTATGGAAAACAAAGACAAGGCCTATCTTGCAATTTCATTATTCGGCGTTAACTATCAAGCTGTTGAAAGTTGGTTGCGATGCCTTACCGATCTACGTAACTGCTGTGCTCATTATTCACGGCTATACTATAGAAAGTTTTCTGCCCTGCCAAAGATGCCTGATGGTTACAGCTACGTACCTACCAGACGACTATTCGCACAGTTATATGTACTTAGATTTTTATATCCCTCATCAAGAGATTGGAATGCAGAATTTGTAGAACCACTTTGTGAAATAGTGGAAAAATACAAAAATCGTATAATCCTAAAACACTTGGATTTTCCAGAGGATTGGAGAGAACAATTGAAGAGATAAAAAAAACCGCCCACCCTGTTGCAGCAGGATGAGCGGCACAGAAACAGTTTCCCGGAGGGGATATACTGCTCCCTAGACACGATCAGTATACTCCTTCCGGGGCGTATTAAGCAAACCCGAAAGGAGTTTTTTATGGCGAAATATAAAATCTCCAAAACGAAGAAAGGCCTCTATACTACCGTGGTATACCTCGGCAAGGATACCGATGGCAAGAGGATCCAGAAGCGTGTGACAGGTCTTTCGTCCGCAGAGGTCCGCATGGAAGCAGATCGGCTGCGCGATGAGCGCCACACGAAGCAATACAGTCCGCTTACCTTTGCGGAAGCCGCAGACCTGTTCAAGAAGCGGAAGAAGCCCATGGTATCCCCGACCACATACCGGGACTATGAGTCCTTCCTCCGGAACCTCGAGGAGCGCTTTCCCGCGTTCCTGAAGATGCGGATCAGCGATATAGACCGTGGGGCAGTGCAGGATCTCCTGGGAGATCTGAGGCAGAAGAAGCTGTCTGCCAAGTCAGTCCGTAATTACTGGGGCTTCATAAACTCTGTCCTGAAGTCCCAGGACATTCACCTGACCGGCATCGTGCTCCCGGAGAAGACCGTGCCGGAGATCTACGTTCCGGACGATACGATCATGAAGCAGGTCCTTGCTCTCGCAAAGGGGACGGTCCTGGAGATCCCGATCATGCTGGCTGCCTTCGGGCCGATGCGCGAAGGCGAGATCTGCGCCTTGACCATGGATGACATAAAGGGGAATGTTGTCCACGTTCACAGAGATGTGGCTTATCTGGACGGAGGCGGCTGGGAATACAAGGAGACGCCCAAGACGGCTGCTTCCAACCGGTACATAGAGTATCCGGACTTTGTGATCGACAGGATCCGTAAGGAAGGCAAGGTGACCGACCTTACCGTAGCAGCGCTTGGTACGCGTTTCCTACGATTCCTCAGAGACAAGGATCTGCCTCACTTCCGGTTCCACGATTTACGGCACTACGCAGCGTCCACGCTCCATGCCCAGGGCGTGCCGGACGCTTACATCATGAAGCGCGGCGGCTGGACTACGGACCAGACTCTCAAAGCAGTCTACAGGCACACCCTGGCTGATCAGGATCAGGTCATGACGGCACGGGCGAACAGCCACTTCTCTTCTTTGATGACATAAAAAGAAGCCCGGAGGGATCTCTCCTTCCGAGCTTTTCCTGTATCATTTGTGTATCATAGGCTGTAAAAAGTATCATATTCGGTGTCTATTTCTACAGATTTTTGTCCGTTTTAGGTGACACCCAAACAGCCGTTTTTACTAGTGAATTCAATATTTCCCAGTACTTTTGCGGGCAAAATAAAAAAGCTGCTGACGGGAATCGGACCCGTGACCTCCGCACTACCAATGCGACGCACTACCGACTGTGCTACAGCAGCCTGTTGTCTGACGGCAACAAACAGATGTTACCATGGACGAATTGTTTTGTCAACGAATATTTTCTCAGATTTGAAGAATCTTTTCAGGGACCGGAAAGGTCCGGCTCACTCCTCTTCCAGGAGCTGGCGCACCTTGGCGCGGACCCGCTGGAGGGCGTTGTCCGTGGCCTTGGGCTGGCGGCCCAGGACGTGGGCGATCTGGATGTAGGTGAGGCCTGTCAGGTGGAGGTCCAGGACCTGGCGCTCCAGGGGGCTCAGCCGTGTCCGGATCCGCTCCAGGAGCTCCTGGTAGTTCTCCCTGTGCAGGAGGATCTCCGCGGGATCCTCTACCGCTGAGACGCCGGAGGTCTCCTGGGTATCGGCCATGGGGACCGCGTTGTTCAGGGGCATGTGACGCTTCCTGGAGGAGGCCCTGACGGCCGCGTAGAGCTTGCGCTCCACGCACAGACGGGCGAAGGTACGGAAGCTGGCGTCCCGGCCGCTGTCGTAGTCCCTGACGGCCTGGAAGAGGCCGATCATGCCCTCCTGGATCAGGTCCTGTTCGTCTCCGCCCAGAAGGTACATGGAACGGGCGCGGGAGCGCACAGTCTCCTTGTATCGCTCCATGAGCTCGTCCGTGGCCCGTCCGTCGTCCTCTCTGCTCTCCGCCGCCAGCTCCTCGTCTGTGAGCCGGCTGTAGCGGTCATCCGCTCTCCGCTCCTCGTACCTGTACATGCTGTGCTCCGTTACTGTGTCCGCTGGCGCAGGATCTCGTAGGCCAGGACGCCTGCCGCCACAGAGGCGTTCAGGGAATCGATCTCGCCCTTCTGGGGAATGGAGGCCACCATATCGCAGTTCTCCCGTACCAGACGGCTCACGCCGTTACCTTCCGCGCCGATGACCAGGCCTATGGGGCCGCGCATATTGAGCTGGGTCATGGCTGTCCCGTCCATGTCGGCGCAGACGAACCACAGGCCCTCTTTCTTAAGCTGCTCGATGGTGCGGACCATGTTGGTCACCTTGACGACGGGGGTGTAGTGGACAGCGCCCGCGGAGGCCTTGACGACGGTGGCTGTAATCCCTACGGCCCGGTTCTCCGGGATGATCACGCCGTGGGCGCCCACAAGGTTGGCGGTACGGATGATGGCTCCCAGATTGTGGGGGTCCTCAATGCCGTCCAGAAGCAGCAGGAAGGGGTCCTCGCCCTTCTGACGGGCCCGGTCCATGACATCCTCCAGCTCCGCGTAATGATAGGCGGAGAGGACGGCTATGACGCCCTGGTGGCGTCCTGTCTCGGACATCTTGTCCAGCTTGTCCTTGGGCAGGTAGCGGACGGTGGTACCGTGCTTGTCCGCCTCCCGCAGGACCGTATTCATGGCGCCCTCCCGGGGCCCCGACTGTATGTAGAGGCGTTCCACGGTCCTGCCGGACCGGAAGGCCTCGATCACGGCGTTGCGGCCCTCTATGCGGTCGCTGCCGCTCTCCTCCCGGATCTCTCTGTGTGTCCTGTCTGTATCACGTCTCATATGATTCCTGTTGTCCTCTCCAGTCCCGTCCGGATCAGCTCCACGAGCCTCTCCGTGCGGTCCTGCATCCACAGCCAGCCGCACAGGCACTCCAGGGCCGTCGCCTTGCGGTAATCCGCGGCTGAGGCGCTCCTGGCGTAGTGGAAGGGGTTGGCGTTCCTCCCTCTCCGGTAGACGGCCGCCTCCTCCGCTGTCAGCAGATCGGTGACCGCGTCCGCCAGGGCCGCCTGCGCGGAGGCACAGACATAGTAGGTGCTCTCGTTGTGGAGCTTCTCTGCCTGCCTGTTGCCCCTGTCCAGCAGTGCCGTGCGTATGATCAGGGAGTAGACGGCGTCCCCGAGAAAAGCCAGCGCCAGCGGAGAATAGCTCCGTATGTCCGCCTCACCGTGGGGAAAGGCGGCGGCGATCTGCTCTCTCAGGGATCCCGCTCCCGTTCTCAGATCTTCTTCCATTTGACGCCCTCTCTGGTGTCCTCGAGAAGGATGCCCCTGCTCTTGAGCTCATCGCGGATCTTGTCCGCCAGGGCATAGTCGCGGGCCTTTTTGGCCGCCTTTCTCTCCTCGATCCTGGCTTCCACATAGGAGGCCAGATCCTCCTCCAGGGCGTCGTCGCGCTCCGTCTCCAGACCCAGGACGCCGGCCAGCTCCTCGAAGAGATACTGGACCTTCTCCAGGAATTCGCGGGAGGACTCGCCGTTCACGTGGCTGTTGATCCACTTGACCAGCTCCAGGAGGGCCGTGATGGCGTCGGCCGTGTTGAAGTCGTCGTCCATGGCCTCTTCGAAGCTGCGCCTGTAGGCCTCCGCCTCGGCGAGCATGGCCTCCTCCTCCGCGGAGAGGGCCCCGCCGGCAGAGCCCAGCAGGAACTTGAGGTTGTCGCCGCAGTTCAGGATCTTCTCATAGGCCACCTGGGAGGCGGCGACGAATTCCTCCGCCCAGTTCAGCGGCCTTCTGTAGTGGACGCTGAGCATGAAGTAGCGGATGACCTGGGGATCGTACTGGGCCACCACGTCCCGGACCAGGAAGAAATTCCCGGCGGACTTGGACATCTTGGCGCCGTCGATGTTGAGGAAGGCATTGTGCATCCAGTAGCGGGCGAAGGGCACGCCGTTGGCCGCCTCGGACTGGGCGATCTCATTCTCGTGGTGGGGGAAGATCAGGTCCTCGCCGCCCGCGTGAATGTCGATCTGCTGCCCCAGGTAGCGTCTGGACATGACCGAGCACTCGATGTGCCAGCCCGGACGGCCCTTGCACCAGGGGGACTCCCAGTAGGGCTCGCCTTCCTTTTTGGGCTTCCAGAGGACAAAATCCAGCGGATCCTCCTTCTGGTCGGCTCCGGTCACCTGCAGCTGGCGGAAGCCGCTGCGCATGTTGGTGAGGTCCTTGTGAGAGAGCTTGCCGTAGTCCCTGAACTTGAGGGTGCGGTAGTAGACGGTGCCGTCCGCCGCCACATAGGCATAGCCCTTGTCGATCAGCGTGCTGATCATCTCGATCATGCCGTCGATCTCCCTGGTTGCCTGGGGATGGGTCGTGGCCTCCCGCACGGAGAGGCTCTCCATATCCTTGCGGCATTCCGCGATATAGCGTTCGGAGATCACCTCCGCGGGCACGTTCTCCTCCTGGGCCTTGCGGATGATCTTGTCGTCCACGTCCGTGAAGTTGGACACATAATTGACTTTATAGCCCTTGTACTCGAAGTAGCGCCGCACCGTATCGAAGACGATCATGGGGCGGGCGTTGCCGATATGGATCAGGTTGTAGACAGTGGGGCCGCATACATACATTCTGACCTCGCCGGGAACGATGGGCTTAAATTCCTCTTTGGATCTGCTGAGTGTGTTGAAGATCTGAATACTCATAACTGGTGTTTCTCCCTTATATAAACTGACTTTTCCTCTGCATCATATATCCGGTGCCGGATTTATCCTCTTCCCGGACAGCCGGCGCATCCCATGGGATTTACTGCTTCCAGATCCATGGGGGAGGCGATCAGGGCCACTGCCTGCACGGCAATGCCTTCTCCGCTTCCGGTAAAGCCCAGCCTCTCCTCCGTGGTGGCCTTGACGCTGACCTGGCCGGTCTCCACTCCCAGAGCCCGGGCGATGTTCTCTCTCATGGCATCGATATGGGGACGCATTTTGGGAGCCTGGGCCACAATGGTGGCGTCCACGTTCCCCACCAGGTAGTGGTGGTCTGCCAGGATCTCCCGGACCTCTTCCATCAGCTTCATGGAATCGGCCCCCTTATAGCGGGGATCCGTATCCGGAAAGAACTTGCCTATATCTCCCAGGGCAGCGGCTCCCAGGAGGGCGTCCATAATGGCATGGGAGAGCACGTCCGCGTCTGAATGGCCAAGAAGCCCCTTTTCATAAGGGATCTCCACGCCTCCCATGATCAGCTTTCTTCCTTCCACCAGGCGGTGGACATCATATCCTGTACCAATGCGCATTCCTTTTTTACCTCACGTTCCGACAGCT
>DGGX01000199.1 GCA_002392385.1 Lachnospiraceae bacterium UBA3863 | reverse complement strand
CTACAAGATCGACGTGGACTGCGCTAACTGTGCCAACAAGATGGAAGTTGCCGCCCAGAAGACCGAGGGCGTGAAGGACGCGACCGTAAACTTCATGACACTGAAGATGAAGGTGGAGTTCGAGGACAGCGCGGATGTGGACGCAGTCATGCAGGATGTGATCAAAAACTGCAGGATCGTGGAGGATGACTGCCAGATCTTTCTGTAAATAGTGAACGGCTGCCGGCAGGGCAGCGCGGATCCGCGGGGGCTTTCGATCGGTGATCGGGGTTCCCGCATGATATTGAGAGGCAGAATATGTTAGCACAGATGACTCAGAAACAGAAAAACCTGCTCCTGCGGGTCGTGGCCTCCGCCGTCATGATGGTGGTCCTGGCCCTGCTCCCGCTGAAGGACTACCCCCTGCTGCGGTTCGGGCTTTTTCTCATACCTTATCTGACGGCCGGGCATGATATCCTCCGCAAGGCCTTCAAGGGCATCATGAACCGCCAGGTCTTCGACGAGAATTTCCTGATGGCCGTCGCCACCATCGGCGCCATGATCCTGGGAGAGTATACCGAGAGCGTGGCGGTCATGGTCTTCTACCAGGTCGGGGAGCTCTTCCAGAGCTACGCGGTGGGCAGGAGCCGGCGGAATATCAGCGCCCTCATGGACATCCGTCCCGATTATGCCAATATCGAGGAGGATGGACAGATCCTGCAGGTGGATCCCGACGAGGTGGAGACGGGCACGGTGATCCTGATCCAGCCCGGGGAGAAGGTGCCCATCGACGCGGTGGTGACAGAAGGCACGTCCACGGTGGACACCGCGGCGCTGACCGGCGAGAGCCTGCCGCGGACCGTCCGGGAGGGCGACGAGCTGCTGAGCGGCAGCATCAACGGCGCAGGTCTCCTGAAGGCGCGGACCACCAGAGAATTCGACGAGTCCACGGCATCGAAGATCCTGGAGCTCGTCGAGAACGCCAGCTCGAGAAAAGCGCGTTCAGAGCAGTTCATCACCAGGTTCGCCCGGGTCTACACGCCGGCTGTCTGCGCGGCCGCTCTGGCCCTGGCCCTGCTGGGCCCTCTGGGCACCATGCTCATAGGCGGGCAGCCTTCCACCGCGGCTCTGTGGGGAGACTGGATCTACCGGGCCCTGACCTTCCTGGTCATCAGCTGCCCCTGCGCCATCGTGGTCAGCGTGCCGCTTTCCTTCTTCGGCGGACTGGGCGGCGCTTCCAGCCGCGGCATCCTGATCAAGGGCTCCAACTTCATGGAGACCCTGTCCAGGGTGGATACGGTGGTCCTGGACAAAACAGGCACGATCACAAAGGGTAATTTCGAGGTGACCGGCATCCATCACAGCCGGATCGGGGAGACGCGGCTCCTGGAGCTGGCCGCGCTGGCGGAGATGCACTCCGGCCATCCCATCGCCGGGAGTCTCCGGCGGGCCAGGGAGGCGGCCGGCGCCTATGACGCGGATCCTTCCCGGGTCCGCAACGTGAAGGAGATCAGCGGCAAAGGTGTGGTCGCGGAGGTCCTTGATGCCGCCGGCGGGGCCGATACCTCAGACGCGGCGCCCATCTGGCACACGGTGGCCGTGGGCAACAGCCGGCTGATGGAGGAACTGGGGATAGAAGCGGTGCCCTGCCACAGCACCGGGACCATCGTGCATGTGGCCGTGGACGGCGCCTATGAAGGGCACATCGTGATCGCCGACGAGATCAAGCCGGGCGTGAAGGACGCCCTCAGGGACCTGCAGGCGGCGGGCGTGAGCCGGATCGTGATGCTGACCGGTGACCTGCGGCAGACGGCGGAGGCCGTGGCCGCGGAAGTGGGCATCCGTGAGCTGCGGGCCGAGCTGCTGCCGGGCGACAAGGTCACGGAAGTGGAGCGCCTCCTCGGCGAACAGAAGAAGGGCAGGACCCTGGCTTTTGTCGGGGACGGGATCAATGACGCTCCCGTGCTGTCCAGGGCGGATCTGGGCATCGCCATGGGAGCCCTGGGCTCCGACGCCGCGATCGAGGCGGCGGACGTGGTGCTTATGGACGACGATCCCAGAGGCATCGCCAGGGCGGTGCAGATCGCCAGACGCTGCATCCGCATCGTGTATGAGAACATCGTTTTTGCCATCGGGGTCAAGCTGGTCTGCCTCCTCCTCGGCGCCCTGGGCATTGCCAATATGTGGCTGGCGATCTTCGCCGACGTAGGCGTCATGGTGCTCTGCGTCCTGAACGCCGTGCGCACCCTGCGGGCGTGACCGTCATTCAGTGCGCCTGCCCAGAACACAGTCCGTCAGGCGGATATACCGGATGGAATCCGGATAGCCCGCCAGCGGCGCGATCCTGAAGTATGCATCCGGATCCGGACAGATACATCTCTGCAGTTCGACATCGCGAAAGGCGGGGATATCTTCCGGATCCGAACTTTGTACAACGGGATCATGTCCACACAGGGGACGGTTCTCTGTGCGAGCCGCATAAAACCTGGCTTTTCTGCCCTTACAGCCAGGCGCTCACACAGAGAACCGTCCCAATGGCGTTAAGTTAAGCGCCCCGCCCCCG
>DGGX01000154.1:3830-6174 GCA_002392385.1 Lachnospiraceae bacterium UBA3863 | reverse complement strand
GCTGATCAAGCTGGGCCTGGTGCCGGAGGGCAGGATCGTCGGACAGACGGAGACCTCTCCGACCCTGACCTACAACACGGTCGGCAGACATATTTCCAAGATGGCCTACACCAGGGTCGTGAGCAACAAGTCTCCCTGGCTGGCCGGCGTGGAGCCCGGCAGTGTCTTCACCAACCCCGCCTCTCACGGCGAGGGAAGGTTCGTGGCACCCAAGGAGTGGATCGATAAGCTTTTTGCCAACGGTCAGGTGGCGACCCAGTACTGCGACCCCATGGGCAACGTCTCCATGGACGAGGAGTGGAACATCAACGGTTCCTACGCGGCCATTGAGGGCATCACCTCCCCTGACGGCCGGATCCTGGGCAAAATGGCCCACTGCGAGCGCCGCGGAAACGGTGTCAATCTGAACATCGTCGGCGAGCAGGATATGAAGATCTTCGCCTCCGGTGTCAGGTATTTCCTGTAAGGAGGGGCCGCGGGAGCGTCGCGGATGAACGGACAGAAAGTCAATTATCAGAGAGAACTGGACAGGGTACTGGAACAGCTGGCGGCGGCCGGGGGCGGAGACAAGGCTCCGCGCCTGCTGCTGCACAGCTGCTGCGGTCCCTGCTCAAGTTATGTCATGGAATATCTCCGGGAGTATTTCCGGCTGACGGTCTTCTATTATAATCCCAACATCACGGAGGAGGCCGAGTACCGGAAACGCCTGGAGGAGGAGAAGAGACTGATCCGGGCCTACAATGAGCAGGTGCGGACAGGGAACTTCGCGGGCATGCATTCCACGGAGCGGGCCGGGACCATCGATATCCTGGAGGCTCCCTATGATCCGCAGGTCTGGCGGGAAGCGGTCCGGGGCATGGAGGACCTGCCGGAGGGCGGGGCCCGGTGCGCGGTATGTTTCCGCCTGCGGCTCTTAAAGACAGCCCGGGAGGCAGTGCGGGGCGGCTATGATTATTTCACCACCACGTTGACCATCAGCCCCCTCAAGGACGCACAGCGCCTCAATGCCATCGGCATGGCCTGCGCCAGGCAGACCGGCGCCGTCTGGCTGCCCGGTGATTTCAAGAAGAGGAACGGGTACCGGCGTTCCGTAGAGCTGTCACAGGCATTCTGCCTCTATAGGCAGGATTACTGCGGATGTGAGTTCTCCAGAGAAGAACGGGAGAGTAAGAGGAACAGAGTATGAAGAAATTTCTGGAGCTTGTTTCAGAGAGAGTGGAAGAGGCGTTTGAGGCCGCGGGCTATGACCGGACCCTGGGCAGGGTGACGGTGTCTAAACGTCCCGACCTCTGTGAATATCAGTGCAACGGTGCCATGGCCGGTGCCAAGAGGTACCATACGGCGCCCCTGAACATCGCCGAGGCGGTCAGAGAGAAGCTGGAGGGCGAGGCCTGTTTCTCCGAGGTGTCTGTGGTCAGACCGGGATTCCTCAACCTCAGGCTCAGCCGGGACTTCATCCGCGATTATCTGCAGGGCATGAAGGAGGACGAGCGGTTCGGCATGCCCTTGCCGGAGAAGCCGGAGACCATCGTCCTGGACTACGGCGGCCCCAATGTGGCCAAACCTCTCCACATCGGACACCTCCGCAGCGCCATCATCGGCGAGTCCATCAAGAGGATCATCCGCTGGCACGGCGACCGGGTCATCGGCGACATCCACCTGGGCGACTGGGGCCTGCAGATGGGCCTGGTGATCACGGAGCTCAAGAGACGGCAGCCTGACCTTCCTTATTTCGACCAGTCCTATACGGGAGAATATCCGGCTGAGGCCCCCTTCACCGTGGGCGAGCTGGAGGAGATCTATCCCTTCGCCAGCGCCAGGTCCAAGGAGGACCCCGCCTACTACGCCGAGGCCATGGACCACACCCACAGACTGCAGAACGGCGAGCGCGGACTGCGGGCCCTCTGGCAGCAGATCGTTTCGGTCTCTGTGGCCGACATGAAGAAAAACTACGCCAACCTGGACGTGTCCTTCGACCTGTGGCTGGGCGAATCCAGCGTGCAGGACGTCATTCCGGGCATGGTCGAGGATATGCGGCAGAGCGGCCTGGCCTATGAGAGCAACGGCGCCCTGGTCGTGGACGTGGCCCGGGAGACGGATTCCAGGGAGATGCCTCCCTGCATCATCCTCAAGTCCGACGGCGCCTCCCTCTACACCACCACCGATCTGGCGACCCTCAAGGAGAGGGAGGAGAAGTGGCATCCCGACAGGATCATCTATCTCACCGACAAGCGCCAGGAGCTTCATTTCCAGCAGGTCTTCCGCGCGGCGGAGCGCTGCGGCCTGGTGCGTCCGGAGACGGAACTGGTCCACATCGGATTCGGCACCATGAACGGCAAGGACG
>DGGX01000154.1:0-3770 GCA_002392385.1 Lachnospiraceae bacterium UBA3863 | reverse complement strand
CCCTTCAAGACCCGCGAGGGCGGCGTCATGCGGCTGTCGGCCCTGATCGCGGACATCAACGCGGAGATGCTGGGCAAGATCAGCGTCAACCCCGAGATCGGCGAGGAGGAGGCACAGCAGACCTCCCGTCAGGTGGCCCTGGCCGCCCTTAAATACGGCGATCTCTCCAACCAGGCTTCCAAGGATTATGTGTTCGATATCGAGCGCTTCACCTCCTTCGAGGGCGATACCGGTCCCTACATCCTCTACACGATCGTGCGGATCCGGTCCATCCTGAGCCGGTATCTGCAGCAGGCCGGCGCCGCGGATCCCGCGGCACTGCCCGTGGCCGCTCCCAGAAGCGACGCGGAGAAGGCCCTCATGCTGGATATCGCCGGTTTCTCCGAGATGATGGAGAACGCCTGCAGAGAGCTGGCCCCGCACAGAGTCTGCGGTTATATCTACCAGCTGTCCAACGATTTCAACAGCTTCTATCATGAGACCAGGATCCTGGCGGAAGAGGACGAGCAGAAGAAAGAGGGCTGGATCGCCCTACTCAAGCTCACGGAGCAGATCCTGTGCACCTGCATCTCCGTGCTGGGCTTCTCCGCGCCGGAGCGCATGTAAGACCCGGGTCGTTTACTTTTTGACAGAAAAGTGGTATCTTTGTTGAAAACGGGCACCGGCATATCGGAGGACGTTATGGGACGGGGTAAGATTACCATTTTTTCCGGTGAAGGACGCGGCAAGAGCTCCGCGGCCTTCGGCCGCGCTCTTGTCAGGGCATCCAGAGGAGAGAGGACCGTCATCATTCAGTTCCTGAAGGGGAGCGGGATGGCGGAGAGCGATTTTCTCAAAAGGCTGGAGCCCGAGATCAAGCTGTTCCGCTTCGAAAAGTGCAGCCTGGATCACAGGGACAGAAGCGAACAGGAGAAGAAAGAAGAAGCGGAGAAGATCCGGAACGGTCTTCAGTTCGCCAGAAAAGTACTCGCCGCGGGCCAGTGTGACCTGCTGGTGCTGGACGAGGTGCTGGAGGTCGTGGGCAACCACATCATTTCGGCGGACCAGCTGGGAGAGATCTGCAGGGAGAGCCGGGGTGTGGATGTGATCATGACGGGAAGAGCCTATGATCCGGGGATCTGTGCCTTTGCGGATGAGATCCTGGAGATCAGCAGCACCCCCTTCAAGGCTTTCGATAACAAGGGATAAGGAGATAGGATATGTCAGTCTTTACAGGTTCAGCGGTCGCCATCGTCACTCCCTTCAAAGAGGATGATGCTTACCAGGTCAATTACGAGGCTTTTGCCGATATTATCGATGATCAGATCGCGCGCGGCACAGATGCCATCGTCGTCTGCGGCTCCACCGGAGAGGCGGCCACGATGACGGAGAAGGAGCATCTGGACGTGTGCAAGTTCTGCATCGACCATGTGCACGGACGCGTTCCCGTGATCGCGGGGACAGGTTCCAATTGTACACGGACGGCCATGGAGCTGTCCGCGGAAGTGGCCGGTTACGGGGCGGACGGTCTGCTGGTGGTGTCTCCTTACTATAATAAGGGCACGCAGGAAGGCCTCTGCACCCATTTCGCAAAGGTGGCCTCCGCGGCGCCTGAGACGCCCATCATCCTTTACAATGTGCCCAGCCGTACGGGCGGCAACATCCTGCCGGCGACCGTGGCGCGTCTGGTGAAGGACGTCCCCAATATCGTGGGTATCAAGGAAGCCAGCGGCAATATCAGCCAGGTGGTCAAGCTGATGGCCTTGACGGACGGCAATATCGAACTCTATTCCGGCAACGACGACCAGGTGGTGCCGCTGATGTCCATGGGCGGACTGGGCGTCATCTCCGTGGTGGCCAACTGTGCGCCGGAGCTTATGCATGACATGTGCGAGCGCTTCCATAAGGGCGATGTGGCCGGTGCGGCCCAGATCCAGAGGCACATCGACGAGCTCTGCGACCTTCTCTTCATGGAGGTCAATCCCATCCCTGTCAAGAAGGCCATGAACCTGCTGGGCTTCGCGGCCGGTCCCCTGAGACTGCCCCTGACGGAGATGGAGCCCGCGCACGCGGAGCAGCTGCGGGAAGCACTTGTACGTTACGGACTGCTGGAGGGCTGAAATGGGACAGATCACGAAGATTCTGCTGCATGGCTGCAATGGGCGCATGGGTCATATGATCGCGCAGATCGTCGACCAGACGCCGGGTACGGATATCCTCGCGGGCGTCGACGCCTACGGGACCAGTAACTACAGTTTTCCGGTGTATGCCGCTCTCACTGACCTGAGCGAGGCGGAGATCGCGGAAACGGACGTGGTGGTGGACTTCTCCACAGCGTCCGCCATAGACGGTCTGATCGCATTCATCACCGCCCATAAGATCCCCGCCGTGGTCTGCACCACGGGTCTGTCGGAGGCGCAGATCGCCGCCCTGGGCAAGGCTTCCGAGACGACGGCCGTACTGCGGTCCGCCAACATGTCCCTGGGTATCAACCTCCTGCTGCAGCTCCTCAAGGAGAACGCCGGCAAGCTGGCAGCGGCTGGCTATGATATCGAGATCGTGGAGAAGCACCACAACCAGAAGGTGGATGCTCCCAGCGGAACGGCGATCGCCCTGGCGGAGGCCATAAACGAAGGTCTGGAGGAGCCCTACGAGTTCGTCTATGACCGGTCTGCCCGCAGAGAGAAGAGACCGGTGAAGGAGATCGGTATCTCCGCTGTCCGCGGCGGCAGCATCGTGGGCGACCACGATGTCTATTTTGCCGGGCAGGATGAGGTGATCACCTTCTCGCACCGGGCCTACAGCCGGGCTGTGTTCGGCAAGGGTGCCGTGGAGGCTGCCCGCTTCCTCAAGGGTAAGGGCCCCGGTTTCTATTCCATGCAGGATGTACTGAAATGAGAATAAGACCCTGTATCGATATCCACAACGGTCTGGTCAAGCAGATCGTCGGGGGGACCATTACAGAGGATACAAGCGGCACGAGCCGTCCCGCGGAGAATTTCGTGGCACAGCACGATGCCGCTTTTTATGCTGCGCTCTACAGGGACAGGGGACTGTCCGGCGGCCATGTGATCCTCCTCAACAGCCGGTCTGACCGGGCAGCCTATGAGGCGGATCTGGAACAGGCCTTTAAGGCCCTTGCCGCCTATCCCGGGGGCATGCAGGCCGGCGGCGGCATTACGCCGGAGACGGCCGGGCAGTTTCTGGAGGCCGGCGCCTCCCATGTGATCGTCACCTCCTACGTATTCTCCCAGGGACGTCTGGATGAGGACCGCCTGCGGCGGATGCTGGACGCCTGCGGCAGGGAGAGACTGGTACTGGACCTGAGCTGCCGGCGCTGCGGCGACGGCCTCTACAGGGTGGTCACGGACCGTTGGCAGAAGATGACTGATCTGGTGATCTGTGAGGAGACTCTGGACAGGCTCATGGAGAGTGCCGATGAATTCCTGGTCCACGCGGCCGATGTGGAGGGGAGAAGAGGCGGCATAGAAGAGAGCCTCGCCCGGATCCTGGGCGCCTGGGCGGAGAAGAACGCCTTCTCCGTCACCTACGCCGGCGGCGTACACAGGCTGGAGGACATTGACGCTCTCTATAGGTGCGGGGGCGGATACCTGGACGTGACCGTGGGAAGTGCCCTCGATCTTTTCGGAGGAGATCTGGGCCTGGACGCGCTGACGGAGAGAGCCAAGTCCTGCCCGCGGAGATAAGTGCATACGGGCTGAGATAAGTGTATACAGGCTGTGTCAACAGCATTCAGGGACAGAAAGTAAACGTCAAATCACGCGCCTAGT
>DGGX01000139.1 GCA_002392385.1 Lachnospiraceae bacterium UBA3863 | reverse complement strand
GGGCCTGCATCCCAGCGACAGCGAGCAGCTTGCCAAGTTCATGGTCATCCTCATCAACATGTGGGTCGGCATCCCCTACACCATGCTGATGACCTCCGGCATCCTGATGAACATCCCCACGGATCTCTACGAGGCGGGCCGGGTGGACGGCGCCTCCACCACCAAGATGTTCTTCAAGATCACGCTGCCCTATGTGATTTTCGTCACCACGCCCTATCTGATCTCCAGCTTTATCGGAAACATCAACTCCTTCAACACGATCTTCCTGCTGACAGGCGGCGGCCCGACCTATGTGGGCTATCAGGCGGGCGGCACCGATCTGCTGGTCACCTGGCTCTATAAGGTGACCATCGACCAGGGCTCCTACAACACGGGCGCGGTCATCGGTATCTTCACCTTCCTCATCACCGCGACGATCACGCTCGTCACCTATCGCCGCAGCAAAGCCTATAATGAGGAGGACACGTTCCAATGAGAAGCAAGAAAACCAAGTATCGCAGCCAGTCGCGCAATCGGAGAGTCAGTCTGACCGCCACCTACACCATTCTGATCATCCTGGGCATCATCTGGCTCATCCCGCTTGTATGGATCGTTCTTTCCGCGTTCCGCTGCCAATATCAGCCGGACGGCACCTTCATCGGCAGGGTCACCAGCAACTTCTTCCCCAAGGCCTACGGGCTGAAGAACTTCAAGGATCTGTTCACCGCCACCTATTACGGCGTGCCCAATGCCTTCCCCCGCTGGATGCTCAACACCCTGATCATCGCCGTGGTGGACTGCATCATCTCCACCTTCCTGGTCCTCTCGGTGGCCTACTGCATGTCCAAGCTGAAGTTCAAGCTGCGCAAGCCCTTCATGAACATCTCCATGATCCTGGGCCTGTTCCCGGGCTTTATGAGCATGATCGCCATCTACTTCCTGCTCAAGTCCATCGGCCTGACCGGTAACCCGCAGCATCCGCAGTACTCTGTCATCGGTCTGATTCTGGCCTACAGCGCAGGCGCGGGCCTCGGCTTCCAGATCGCCAAGGGCTTCTTCGACGTGATCCCCAACGCCCTGGTGGAATCCGCGAAGCTGGACGGCTGTACCAACTTCAAGATCTTCCAGAGAATCATTCTTCCTCTGGCCAAGCCCATCATCATCTATCAGGCGCTGATGAGCTTCACCGGCCCCTGGATGGACTTCATCTTTGCCAAGGTCATTATCGGTGCGGACAACGCCCGCTACTGGACAGTCTCCGTTGGTCTGTACTCCCTGATGTTCGGTACGCACCCCGACACCAACCTGTTCACCCAGTTCGCCGCGGGCTGTGTCATCGTCGCGATCCCCATCGTGACCCTGTTCATGTTCCTGCAGCGCTACTACGTGGAAGGCGTTACCGCCGGCGCTGTGAAGGGCTGAGTGATTCGCGCACAGACGCATCCGCTCTGTGCATGATCCGACCAAAGCATACCGGGGCCCGCATGGGCCCCGGTTTTGCTCGATGTTTTGATACGATGAATCGATACAGTCATATGAAAAAGAAAGCAATTGACAATCCAATCCGGCTGACTGCGGCTTCCCCGGAATATGGCGAACAGTCTGCCGATTGCGGAACACTGAATTTCGGGGACGGGCTGACGGATCTGCCTGGGGCTGAAGCTGCGGAATTCGATTCCCGGCAAAAGAATCCCACCGCCCCGGAGTGCTTCCTTCAACAGGACGATCTCTGCAATCCATACAGGCAGTGCTTTTGGTACGCCGATCCTTATATGCGGGTCTGCATAGACATGGACCGGGGCGGCGCCATCGTGGATTTGCGTCCTCGGATCGCCGGATCGGAACACGCCGGGGATCCGGGTGAGTTCCATGGCAGTGCTGTAGACGAGGCCTTTTTGATCCGGGAAGTCCGTCAAGCTGACGGGATTGCGGCAGAGCTCGGAGCGGGCACCCTCCGCTCGGCCAGGCTGTGCCGGAACGGCGAAGAGCTGGATCTCTGCCACAGCCGAACCAAGGCGGCGTTCAACCGGGAAGGGGAGGACCGCGTTCTGACCCTGGATCCGGTGGAGCTCGAATTCTCGGACGGCTTCCGAGCGTCAATCCAGACCGTCATTACCTTCGCCGAAGGCAGCGCTTCCATCCGCTATGACAGACGCGTGCTCTCCCTTTCCGACCCTGCCGCCGAGATCACGGTCAAGGAGTATCTGGCCGCCTGCTGCGGCACCGCGCAGTCCAGGCCGGATGCAAGCGGGGTGATCCTGCAGATCGAAGCGGGGGAGGAGGACTCCGTCGCGATTCTCTGCGAGGGGCAGGGCCGCGAAGCCCGGGTAGAGGACGCGGAGGAGGCATCCTGCACGCTGCGGCCCATAAAGACCCGTGCCGTCATGCTGGCAAACGGGCGCAGGAAGACTGCCTTCGTACAGGAAAACCGGGGCTCCGGCTCCGTGTTTGCGATCGGCTGGGAACGGAAGCTCCGGGAGCAGGACTGCTTCACCACCTGGCTCAATCTGGAACGGGCAGATTGAAACGCGCTGAACCGTATTCTGTTTTGACCAATAGAAATATGTATCAAAAACAATCCGGGAAAACGGCGTGAAAAAGTCGGCGCTCCGACCGTCACAGGCGGTCGGAGCGCCGACTTTGCAGTTCAGAAAATCAATTACAGACCCATCTCTGCCTTGACCTCGCCGAAGCACTTGACCACGAAGTCGATGTCCTCCTTGGTGTGGCCGGCGGAGAGCTGGGTGCGGATGCGGTCCTTGCCCTTGGGCACCACGGGGTAGCAGAAGGCCACCACGTAGACGCCCTTCTCCAGCATCCGGCGGGAGAACTCGTGGGCGACCTTGGGATCGTAGAGCATGACGGGGACGATGGGATGCTCGCCGGGCAGCAGATCGAAGCCCAGCTTCTCCATCTCGGCGCGGAAGTACCGGGCGTTGGCGTGGACCTTGTCCCGGAGTTCGGTGGAGCTCTCCAGCAGATCCAGGGTGGCCAGGGTGGCGGCGCAGATGGCGGGGGCCACGGTGTTGGAGAAGAGGTAGGGACGGCTCTTCTGGCGCAGCAGATCCACGATGGGCTGGCGGGCAGCGGTGTAGCCGCCGGAAGCGCCGCC
>DGGX01000086.1 GCA_002392385.1 Lachnospiraceae bacterium UBA3863 | reverse complement strand
ACGGTCTTCAATATCCTGGGCCCCCTGACCAATCCCGCCAGACCCGAGATGTTCCTTCTGGGCGTCTACGACGAGTATCTGGTGGAGCCTGTCGCTAAAGTGCTGGATTCCCTGGGCGTGCAGCGGGCCCTGGTGGTGTACGGACAGGACAGGATGGACGAGATCTCCGCCAGCGCGCCCACCACTGTCTGCGAGCTCAAGGACGGGTATTACCGGACTTTTGTCATCAAGCCGGAGGACTTCGGCCTGGAGCGGGGCACCAAGGATGAGCTGGTGGGCGGCACCGCGGAGGAGAACGCGGAGATCACCCGGGGCATCCTGCGGGGCGATGTGAGGGGGACCAGAAGGAACGCGGTCCTGCTCAACGCCGGCGCGGCCCTCTATGTGGCCCGCAGGGCCGCCTCCATCGCCGAGGGCGTGCAGATGGCGGCCGGGATCATCGACAGCGGTCTCGCTTATGAGACCCTGGAGAAGCTGATCCGCGTTTCCAACGAGCCGGTCTGACCGGACAGGGAGGAGCACCATGACGATCCTGGACACACTGGCGGACCACGCAAGGCAGCGCGTGAACAGAGCCGCGGCCGGGGTGCCGCTGACAGAGATGCGGGCCGCGGCGGAGGAGACCGCCCTCAGGAGAAAAGAGGCGGAGACCGGCGCATATCCCTTCGAGGCGGCGCTGGCCGCCCCCGGGATCTCCTTCATCTGCGAATGCAAGAAGGCATCCCCCTCCAAAGGCGTCATCGCCGGTGATTATCCCTATACCGAGATCGCCCGGGGCTATGAGGAGGCCGGCGCCGCGGCCATCTCCGTCCTGACCGAAGAGGACTACTTCCTGGGCAGCATGGACCACCTGAAGGTGGTCACGCGCACCGTGAAGATCCCTGTCCTGCGCAAGGATTTCACCGTGGATCCCTATATGATCTACGAGGCCTGCGCCGGCGGCGCCTCGGCCATCCTCCTGATCTGCGCCATCCTGGAGGACGGCCAGCTGAGGGAATACCGGGAGATCGCGGATTCTCTGGGTCTGTCCGCCCTGGTGGAGGCCCATGACGAGAGGGAAGTGGAGCGGGCGCTGGACAGCGGGGCCCGCATCGTCGGGGTCAACAACCGCGATCTGCGGGACTTCAGCGTGGACATCCGCAATTCCATCAGGCTCAGGACGATGGTGCCGGCGGGCGTTCTCTATGTATCGGAGAGCGGGATCCGGACCCCTGAGGACGTGGGCACCCTCTATCGCGCGGGCACGGACGCCGTCCTGATCGGCGAGACCCTCATGCGAAGCCCGGACCGGAGGGCGGAGCTGGAGAGACTGCGGGGGCAATGCCATGCGTGAGACGGGACAGCGTACGAGGATCAAGATCTGCGGCCTGTCCAGACCCCGGGACATCGAGACAGTCAACCGCCTGGGCGTGGACTACGCCGGTTTTATCTTCTGGCCCCACAGCCGCAGGGCGGTCACAGCGGAAGAGGCCCGGGACCTCCGCGGCCTCCTGGACAGCCATATCGTGCCTGTCGGCGTCTTCGTCGACGCCATGCCCGAGGAGATCGCCGACCTGGCAGCCGGCGGAATCATCAGTATGATCCAGCTCCACGGCGGCGAGTCGGAGAATTATATCCGGCAGCTCCGCCAGCTGCTGGAAGAGCGGGGCGCCGCCCATACCCCTCTTATGAGGGCCTTTACGGTCCGGGGACCGGCGGACCTGCGGGAGGCAGCCCTGAGCACGGCGGACTACGTGCTCCTGGACAATGGAAAAGGAACCGGCCAGGCCTTCGACTGGTCCTTGCTGCGCGAGGAGCGGACGGAGAGGAAATGGTTTCTGGCAGGCGGACTGACCCCCCGGAACGTGGGAAGCGCGATCCGCGGATTCCGCCCCTGGGCGGTAGATCTCAACAGCGGCGTGGAGACAGAAGGATACAAGGACCCGGTCAAAATGGAGGCGGCCGTCAGGGCCGTCAGAGAAGCAGATCTCTAGGAGGCAGCTATGAGCAGGGGAAGATTTGGAGAATTCGGCGGCCAGTATGTGCCGGAAACACTGATGAACGAGCTCATCCGTCTGGAGGAGCAGTACGCCTATTACAGCAAGGATCCGGCCTTCTGCGCGGAGCTGGACGATCTCATGCGCAACTATGCCGGGCGTCCCTCCCGCCTCTACTACGCGGAGAAGATGTCCCGCGACCTGGGCGGCGCCAGGATCTATCTCAAGAGAGAGGACCTCAATCACACCGGCGCCCACAAGATTAATAATTGCCTGGGCCAGGTCCTTCTGGCCCAAAAGATGGGCAAGACCCGTGTCATCGCCGAGACGGGCGCCGGCCAGCACGGCGTCGCCACGGCCACCGTGGCGGCCCTTCTGGGCATGGAGTGCGAGATCTTCATGGGTGCCGTGGACTGCGAGCGTCAGGCCCTGAACGTCTACCGCATGGAGCTTCTGGGAGCCAGGGTCCACCCGGTGGAGAGCGGGACCCGGGTCCTCAAGGACGCCGTCAACGAGACCATGCGGGAGTGGACCAACCGGGTGGAGGACACCCACTACGTCCTGGGCAGCGTCATGGGCCCCCATCCCTTCCCCACCATCGTGAGGGATTTCCAGGCCGTGATCTCCCAGGAGGCCCGTCAGCAGATCCTGGAGCTGGAGGGTAAACTGCCGGCCGCCGTCGTGGCCTGCGTGGGCGGCGGCAGCAACGCCATCGGCGCCTTCTACCATTTCATCCCGGACACCGGCGTCCGCCTGATCGGCTGCGAAGCGGCCGGCAGGGGCATCGACACCGACCAGCACGCCGCCACCATTGCCAGGGGCAGCCTGGGCGTCTTCCACGGGATGAAGTCCTACTTCTGCCAGAATGAATACGGCCAGATCGACGAGGTCTACTCCATCAGCGCCGGCCTCGACTACCCCGGTATCGGACCGGAGCATGCCTACCTCCACCAGACCGGCCGCGCCGACTACGTGCCGGTGACCGACGAGGAGGCGGTGGAGGCCTTTGAATACCTGGCCA
>DGGX01000203.1:1591-5680 GCA_002392385.1 Lachnospiraceae bacterium UBA3863 | reverse complement strand
GACGTCATCATCTCCGGCGGCGAGAATCTGTATCCCGTCCAGATCGAGGACTTCCTCCACACCTTCGAGCCCGTCAGCGACGTGGCCGTCATCGGCCTGCCTGACAAGCGTCTGGGCGAGATCGCCACGGCCATCATCCAGGTCAAGGACGGCTACACCTGCACCGAGATGGAGGTCAACGAGTTCTGCAAGGCCCTGCCCAGATACAAGAGGCCCCGCAAGATCATTTTTGCCGACGTTCCGCGCAATCCTACCGGAAAGATCGAAAAGCCCAAGCTGCGTGAAAAGTACGGCGCAGCATTCCTGGTCGCCGCAGAAAATGAAGTCATAAATCGCGAGATATCCGGGAGCTGAAGCCATGAGAATCCTGAATCTGGCGGAAAACACTAAAGGAAGCACAGGCTGTGACTGCGAGCACGGCCTGTGCTTCTATGTAGAAACAGACAGGCACCATCTCCTGATGGACACAGGCGCCTCCGCTCTCTTTCTGGAAAACGCCGACAGGCTCGGCGTTGACCTGGGCACGGTCGACACGGTCGTCCTCAGCCACGGCCACTACGACCACGGCGGCGGGATCCCGGCCTTCGCGGCCCGCAATCCCAGTGCCCCTATCTATCTGCAGTCCTCCGCCTTTGGTGATCACTGCAGCCTCAAGGAGGACGGCTCGCTCCGCTATATCGGCCTGGACCCGGCCATCCGGGACCTGCCGCAGGTCATCCGGGCCGATCAGGAAGCACAGGACGGCGACGCGTATCTGGTCCTGGACGAGGAGCTGGTTCTCTTCTGGGGGATCGGCCGCGACCTGCCGGTGCCCTCCGCCAACCGGAACCTGAAGATCCGCCGGCCCGGCGGCCAGGGAGAGGCGGCGGAAGCCCTGCAGGATGATTTCCGGCACGAACAGTGCCTGGTGATCCGGCAGGCGGGCAAGACCATTCTGATGAGCGGCTGCGCCCATCACGGCATCCTCAACATCCTGGCCCGCTACCGGCAGCTGGCCGAGGCAGGGATCCTTCCCGGACCGGCCCCCGATCTGGTGATCAGCGGATTCCACATGATGCAGAAGCAGGGCTTCTCACAGGAGGACATCGATAACATCATCGATACCGCCCGGACCCTGAAGAAGGACTATTCCCATACCCACTTCTACACCTGCCACTGCACGGGCGAGCCGGCCTATGAGGCCATGCAGGCCATCATGGGCAGTCAGCTGAAGTACGTACACTGCGGCGACGAGATCCGGTAAAGAGCGGCGCGGGAAACGAAGTTTCCTGCGCCGTTTCTGAAAATATGGTATACTGAAATTCCGGCATATACTATGCCCGGTCCGGCCCTGGCAGCCGGATCATCATCCTTGAGAAAGTGAACGAAGATAATCTATGAGACTCAGAAATATACCCGGCGCGCGCGATGCTATTCAGGAGAGCCCCTGGACCGTGAAGGAGCCCCAGTCCTTCCGCGGACAGTGGAGGGCCCTGTTTGAAGAAAGGGCCGCTGCCCTGCGGGCACAGGATCCCGCCGCCGCTCCCGCCCTTCCCGCAGCAGACACCGCCGCCAGAAAGCCCCTCCATCTGGAGATCGGCACCGGCAAGGGCCGGTTCATCATGGAGCTGGCTGCCCTTCATCCCGACGTCCTCTATGTGGGCATCGAGAAGTACTCCAGCGTCCTGCTCCGCTGCCTGGAGAAACAGGACGAGCTGCAGCTCCCCAACCTGCTTTTCATCCGCGGCGACGCGGAGCTGATCACGGAATACTTCGCGGAGAACGAGATCGACAGGATCTATCTCAACTTTTCCGATCCCTGGCCCAAGGCCAGACACGCCCGCCGCAGGCTCCCTTCCCGGGAGTTCCTGGCCCGCTACGACCGGATCCTGACCCCGGACGGCCGGATCGAGTTCAAGACCGACAACCGCGGTCTCTTCGATTTCGCCGTCGAGGAGACGGAAGAGAGTGTCTTCAGGATCGCGGAGATCACCTATGATCTGCACAGGGATCCGGCGATGAATGAAGGCAATATCATGACGGAGTACGAGAAGAAATTCTCTCAGCTGGGCAATAAGATCTGCAAATATATTCTGGTGAGAAGACCTGACCGCGAGAGGGGAGGCACCGATTGAAGTACCTGAGGCTTAACTTCTGTCTGTTCCTGACCGGCATTCTGCTGCTGGGCGGGATTCTGTGCCCTCTGACGGCGCCGGTATATGCCGCGGAAGCAGAAGCGGCCGCGGACACGGTGACTGCCGCAGAGACGGAAGCAGGCGCGGACACGGAAGCGGCCGCGGAAACCGAGAAGGCTGCGGACACCGAAAAGGCCGCGGAGACAGAGCCCGCTTCGGAAACCACGTCGGAGGCAGCCGTCGACACGGTCGCGGCGCCCACGGGTGAGGAGCCCGCTGCCGGCCAGGCCGGCACGGACGCCGGGGCGCAGACGGATCCCGCGGCGGCACTGCCTGTCATGGACAGCAACAGCTCTCCCGTCTGGCCGCAGGGGCCCCAGATCCATTCCGCCTCCGCCGTCCTGATGGAAGCGGAGACCGGCACCATCCTCTACGGCAAGGACATCCATGCCCGCCGCTACCCCGCCAGCATCACCAAGCTGATGACGGCCCTGCTGACCTTCGAATATCTGAAGATGGACGAGATGGTCAGTTTCTCCAATGAAGCTGTTTTCGGCATCGACCGCGACAGCTCCAATATCGGCATCGACGTCGGAGAAGAGATGACGGTGGAGGAATGCCTCTACGGTCTCCTTGTGGCCTCCGCCAATGAGGTGGCCGTGGCCCTCTCCGAGAAGGTGGCGGGAAGCCAGGACAATTTTGCCCGAATGATGAACGCGCGGGCCCGGGAACTGGGCTGCGTGGACACGCATTTTGCCTCCGCCAGCGGCCTGCATGATCCGGAGCACTATACCAGCGCCTACGATATGGCTCTGATCGGGCGGGAATTCTTCCGCCATGAAGAGCTGGCCGCCATATCCAATACCCCCTCCTATCATTTCAAACGTTCTGCCGGACAGCCCGACGATTTCTGGGTCCATACGCTGAACGAGCTCACACGCGGCCTGTATGAGTATAACGGCAGCACCCTGGTGGGCAGCAAGACCGGCTTCACCGACGAAGCGCGCCAGACGCTCGTGACCTGCGCGGAGAAGGACGGCATGCGGCTCATCTGTGTGGTCATGCAGTCGGAGAAGCCGCAGCAGTACGAGGATACCTGCAAGCTTCTGGATTTCGGCTTCGAGAATTTCACGACCATCAGTCTCTCGGAAAACGAGCACCGGTTCACTCTCGCGCCCCAGGGCTTCTTCAGAAACGGCAATGATGTGTTCGGTGTGGGCGTGGACCCCTTCACCGTCGCCGGCGGCGGTCTTGCCGCGGTCCCCAAGGGCGTGACCTTCGAGGATCTCTCCAGCACACTGGTCAAACGCAGCGCCGACGAGGAATCCGCCCAGGCGGAGGCACAGGAATCGGCCGACGAGGCGGCGGACGCCGCCGCCAGGCCTGTTATGGGCGGCACAGAGGCCGATGACGGTGCCGGAACGGCCGGGACAGAGACAGGCACGACCTCTGACGCCCAGAACACAACGACCCAGGACACAGCCGCACAGGATGCCGGGGCCCAGGAGACCGCGTCCGAGGAGGCCGCCTATGAGCCTCTGCTGGACAAGGACGGCAATATTATTATGGGCACCCTGGTATATACCTATCAGGGCGTGCAGGTGGGCACGACGGACGTGCTCTTCCTGAAGTCCGCCTTCGTCGGCACACAGAACGCGGATCCCGCGGAACAGGCGGCCGATGAAGACACTAACGCGGCCCCTGTCTATGGATCGCGCCGCGACGGCATCGCGGGTATGTTCATAGACTATTTCACGGGCCTGCTCCACCGGGGCACCAACGGCACCCTCTATGTGGACGTGCCCTCCGCCCTCTTCATGGTAGTCCTGCTCTCCATGATCCTGATCGGCCTGATCACAGGCCTTCGCTATCTCCTGTATATGGCGACAGAAGGCAGGACCTCCCGCAGAAGGAGGTCCCGCAGAACAGCCGCGCGCAGGACCTCCCGGACCCGGACCCTGTCTGGCTCCCCGTC
>DGGX01000203.1:0-1497 GCA_002392385.1 Lachnospiraceae bacterium UBA3863 | reverse complement strand
CCCCGTCCGCGCGCAGGACCTCCCGCAGCCGCTCCGCCTCCACGCAGAAAGCGGGCACCCGGCAGCGCACACGCGCCGCGGATACCCGCAGGGAAACATCTTCATACAGGCGCGGCACCGCTCCGCGCATACAGGACACCACGGATCAGGAAGAAGAACTCTGGTAAGTCTCCGGTCCCATCAGCTGCCTCTCGATCTGCGCCTGTGTGTCCAGCACATAGGCGGAGAGCTCCCGGATCCTGGCATTGTCCATACGGCTGATGGGCACGGAAATGCTGAAAGCATAGCTCGGTTCCTCCTCGCCCAGCCGCAGGACGGCCGCTATGCAGCGCACACCCGTCTCATTCTCTTCATTATCCAGCGCGTATCCGCGCCTGCGCACATCCTCCAGCGTCCGGATGAACTCATCGTAATCGGTGATCGTATACGGCGTCATACGCTCGATCCTGCACTGGTCCCAGAGCATCCTTACCGTCCTTGCGGGCAGACAGGCCGCCACGGCCTTGCCTACGCCGGACCGGTAGAAGGGAATCGTGCTGCCGATCTGCGAGATCATCCGCACGGAGTTGGCCTCCGACTCCACCTTATCGATATAGACCATCTGGGCGCCTTCTCTGCGCACCAGGTGGACCGTCTCCCCTGTGCGGCCGGCCAGCTGGGCCAGAAAGGGCCGCACCTGTCCCAGGATGTCCGTATGCTCCCTCATCTGTTCCGCTATGCCGGCGATCCGGAATGTCAGCTCATACCGGGCCGTATCCTCATTCTGCCGCACATAGCCCATATATTGGAGGGAACTGGCCACCCTGTGCGCCGTGCTCTTGTTGAGCTCCAGCTCCTGCGCCATCTCCGCCAGACTCATGGGCCCGCGGGCCGCCAGCATCTCCAGCATCCCGAACAGTCTGCCTGCCACCTGAATCGGATTCTTATCTTCCATCCTGATCACCTGCCTCGTTACAATATTCCACTATATGAAATAGTTTACCGCATTGTAGTCCTCTGTGCAATCCCCTCCTTTCATTTATCCTTTCCGCCGCCAGCCTCTCCCAAAAGGCTGTTTTCCATTGTTTTTCTGGAAAAACAATCACTTTTTCCGTATTGTGCCGTGTTGACTTTTTGCGCTGTCACACTATAATTATAGTATGCGTTGTGCCATTATTTGAAATATCGTTTCGCATTATGAAATAACGGGAGGTAAACATGGATCTTAAACTGAGACCGCGCGAAGAGTGCAAATTTGATGCTGTTTCTCTGGGTGAGGTGATGCTCCGCCTGGATCCCGGCGAGGGCAGGATCCGTACCGCCAGAAGCTTCCGCGCATGGGAAGGCGGCGGCGAGTACAACGTTATCCGCGGCCTGCACAAGTGCTTCGGCCTGAAGACGGCTGTCCTCACGGCTTTTGCCGACAATGAGGTCGGTCTCCTCATGAAGGACTTCATCGAGCAGGGCGGCGTTGACACTTCCTTCATCTACATGAAGAAGACGGACGGCATCGGCCGC
>DGGX01000137.1 GCA_002392385.1 Lachnospiraceae bacterium UBA3863 | reverse complement strand
TAGGGGAAGCGGGAGTCCTTGGCAAAGATGGTCACCTTGTGCTCGTCGGAGTTCTGGTCGGGGCCGGTGGGGGCGATGTCGATGGCGAGCATGTCCCTGACGCCGCCGGGGAGCCAGGAGGTGCCGTGGCCGATCTCCTCGTACATGGCAAAATAGAAATAGACCTTGCGCCGGGGCAGAAGCTCCGGCGCTTCTTTCATGGCCTTCATGGCGGTCAGGAGGATGGCGGCGGCAGCTTTGTCGTCGATGAAGCGGGATTTGATGTAGCCGCCGGCCAGGGTGAAGCGGGGCTCGAGAGCGATGATGTCGCCGGTGTCGATGCCGAGGGCCCGGACATCGGCGGCGGTGTGGACGTCCTCGTCCAGGACGACGCAGACGTTGGTGCGGAAATCGGGCAGAACGGTCCGCAGCTCCTCCTCGGTCACGTGGATGGAGTTGGGGGTGCGGCAGACGGTGCCGGTATAGACGGCGTCGCCGCGGGTGTAGACGCGGACGTTCTCCGTGACGCAGTAGAAGGGGTAGAGGCCGCCGACGGGGCAGACGTTGAGAGTGCCGTCGGCATTGACATGGCGGACCATGAGGCCGATATCGTCCAGGTGGGCCGTGACGACGAGGGGATCGCCCTCCCCGCCTAAATCTGCTATGACACCGCCCTTGTGCGTGATATGATAAGGACAGCCGGTCTCGTCCAGAAGGCTGCAGAGCAGCGACTGAATGGCCTCATACTGGCCGGTGGTGCTGTCGACCTCGATGAGGCGGCGGAGATAGTCAAGACACAGAGACTGATCAAAGGAATACATAGAGGGCTCCTTTACGAAGAATTGAGACAGGACGACGGGATGCGGAGACATCTTTTCACGGGAAAAAGAGATGTCTCTACCACTTTAGCAGATTTTGCGGCGCGGGTACAGCGGCGCGGCGGACGGGAGAAGATAAATGCTGACCTACAACATGGAGGCGCGCGGGAACCGCAGCAAGACCGTCTATCTGTATGAGCAGATCAAGCGGGATATTCTGGCCGGCACGCTGGCAGCCGGGGAGCGGCTGCCCTCCAAGCGGGATCTGGCGGAGCATCTCTCGGTCAGCGTGATCACGGTGGAGCACGCCTATATCATGCTGGAGGAGGAGGGCTACATCGAGGCCCGGCCCAGGAGCGGCTATTATGTGCGGCCCCTGGCCCTGCCGGCCAGGTCCGGACAGGGAGACACTGAGATCCGCTATCTGCCGGAGGAACCGGCCGACATCGGCGCGGGGACGGTGCCGGAGGCGGCCGGACTGTCCCGGATCATCCGGCGGATCCTGACGGATCATCCGGACATCATGCTGCGCAAGCCGCCCCACGAGGGCTGCGCGGTCCTGCGCAACGCCATCGCCGCCTATCTGGGAAGGTACCGGGGCATGCGGGTACAGCCGGCCAATATCATCGTCGGCAGCGGTGCCGAGTACCTGTACGGGATGATCGTGCAGCTGTTCGGGCGCGAGACCGTCTTCGGGATCGAGGACCCCTCCTATGAGAAGATCGCCAAGGTCTACCGGGCCAGCGGCGTGACGGTGGAACACCTGGAGATGGGCGGGGACGGCATCACGGACCAGGCCCTGGCCGAGACACAGGCGGAGATCCTTCACGTGACGCCTTTTCACTCCTATCCCTCGGGCGTGACGGCCAGCGCCGGCAAGCGCTACGCCTACCTCCGTTGGGCGCTGGAGCGCGGCGGCTATGTGATCGAGGACGATTTTGACTCGGAGCTGACCTTCTTCAAGAAGCCCATAGAGACCCTGTACGCCATGGACGGCGGGGAGCGGGTGATCTATATGAACACCTTCTCCAAGAGCATCGCCCCGGGGATCCGTATCGCCTACATGATCCTGCCGGAGTCCCTGCTGCGGCGATACCGGGAGGGACTCGGCTTCTACTCCTGCACCGTGCCGGTCTTTGACCAGTATGTGTTGGCAAGTTTTATCGACAGCGGTGCCTTTGAACGCCACCTGGGACGCCTGCGCAGGGCCGGGCGGACCTGAGTTGTGAGCCTTCTGCAGGATCACTATGACCTGTCCTACAGATTTATGGGGACCTCGGTGTCCGCGACCATGTGAGAAAAGGTGAGACCGCGCATATTGAGAAGAATACAGAGAAAAAACAGGGCTGCCCGCGGAGGGCAGCCCTGTCTGGTTCAGAGACCTGTGTAATTATATGGGTGATCAGATCCTGGCCACGCCACTGTCGACGGCGGCCTGTGCCACGGCCCTGGCGACGGCCGGGCCCACCCTGGGATCGAAGGCGGCGGGAAGGATGTAGTCGGCGCTGAGCTCCTCGTCGGAGATGAGGCCGGCGATGGCGTTGGCGGCGGCCACCTTCATCTCTTCGTTGATGTCGCTGGCGCGGACGTCGAAGGCGCCGCGGAAGATGCCGGGGAAGGCCAGGACGTTATTGACCTGGTTGGGATAGTCGCTACGGCCGGTGGAGACGATGAGAGCGCCGCCGGCCTTGGCATCCTCGGGGAAGATCTCGGGGGTGGGGTTGGCGCAGGCGAACACGATGGCGTCCTTGTTCATGGTGCGGACCATGTCCGTGGTGACGGTGCCGGGAGCGGAGACGCCGATGAAGACGTCCGCGCCGACGAGCATGTCGGCCAGGGAGCCGGCCTTTCTCTCAAGGTTCGTGACCTGGGCCATCTCTTCCTTGATCCAGTTGAGGCCCTCTCTGCCCGCGTAGACAGCCCCGCGGCGGTCGCACATGGTGATGTGGGCATAGCCCGCGGAGAGCAGGAGCTTCACGATGGCGACAGCGGCGGCGCCGGCGCCGGAGACGACGATCTTCACGTCTTCCTTCTTCTTGCCGACCACCTTGAGGGCGTTGGTGAGACCGGCCAGCGTGATGACGGCCGTGCCGTGCTGGTCATCGTGGAAGATCGGGATATCCGTGCGCTCCTTGAGTTTTCTCTCGATCTCGAAGCAGCGGGGAGCGGAGATGTCCTCCAGGTT
>DGGX01000196.1 GCA_002392385.1 Lachnospiraceae bacterium UBA3863 | reverse complement strand
GACCTCGTAGTTGAAGTCCACGTGTCCGGGGGTGTCGATCAGGTTCAGGATATACTCCTGCCCGTCCTGCGCCTTGTAGATCAGCCGGACGGCCTGGGATTTGATGGTGATGCCCCTCTCCCGCTCCAGTTCCATGTTGTCCAGGACCTGGCTCTGCATCTCACGGCTGGTGAGGAGGCCTGTCTTCTCGATCATTCGATCCGCCAGAGTCGACTTGCCGTGGTCGATGTGGGCCACGATGCAGAAATTGCGGATCCTCTCCTGTGTACTGATATCCAATATGTATCTTCTCCTGTGTCAGTCTGCCTTCAGATACTCCGTCACCTGCTTCTGGATCTCCGCCGTGCAGTCCTCCGCTGAGATCTCGCCGGCGTAGAGCCTGTCTGTCTCCGCGAAGATGATCCGCAGGATCTCGTCATCATAATACCTGTACTGGGACAGTCCTTCAAGCCATGTCAGGAAAGCATCCGTCTCCTCCTGGGTCAGAGGGGTACGCTTGATCTCCATATCGCCCAGCTGGTCATAATAATCCGATTCCGTCATGTTGCCGTTCTCGTCCTCCATATAGAAGGGGGAACGGGCCTCCTCAGCCTCCGCCTCCAGGGCCTTTCTGCTCACCGGCCAGCCGCTGAAGAGCGAGGCCTGGTATTCCTCGTTGAGGAAACGGCGGATGAATCCCCAGGCTTCTTCCTTGACCGCCGAACGCCGGTCGATGCCCATGGGGATCTGTCCGGAGATCACGGCCGTCGTCGTCCCGTCCAGCGGGAAGCCCGCCAGGGTGATGTCCTCGCCGAAAAGGGTCTGCTTCAGGTAGCCGTACTCGTCGAATTCCGAGATCGTATCCGGATAGAGGAAGGCCTTGCCCTCCCGGTAGAGCATGGAATTGTCCAGTTCCTCCTCGTCCGCCGCAATGGTGCCGGCGAAGGTCAGGAGGTCACGGAAGCCGTCCTGGTCCAGGGAGCAGGTGCCCGCCTGGGAATCGATATATTTTCTCCCCGTCATCTCAAAAGCGTAGAGGATGAAAGCGTCTCTGGTCATGCCGCCCAGGGCCACGGAGGGTGTCACGCCGGCTCCCTTGAGCTTGTCGTTCAGGGCGTCCAGGGTCACCTTGTCCGCCGCGTCAAACTGTGCGGCCGAGGCTGCCATGACCGTCAGGTCGAACCGGGGCGTGATGGCGTAGAGCTCGTCTCCCCGCCGGTAGAGATCCAGCACGTTGTCCAGAAACTCCACCTTGGAGATCGCCTGGTCCCCATCGATCATGGGCTGGAGGTCAGTCAGCACGTCCCCCCGCATGTAGGGGGCCGTGTCTGTATCCGAGGACAGATAGAGGATGTCCGGTCCCTGGCCGGAGAAAACAGCCTCTCTCAGCGCCTCCGCGCTGTTGTCGGGATAGAGCTCCGTGTACTCCTCCACGCTGATCCTCACGCCTTCGTTCTCCAGGTTGAAGAGGTAGACCTGCTGACGGATCTCGTCGTCGATCTGGCAGCCGCCCAGGGTCACCAGGGTGGGCTCCTCCTCGGCGGGCTCCGCGGGTGTCAGCCGGATGAAATGCTTCTCGCCGTCCGTGGTCTGGGCGATGGCCGTGAAGGCTCTCTCCTCCCCGGAGGTCTCCGCAAGACCGGAGATATCGGAGATCCAGAGGTCAGAATCGAAATAGTCGATCACCTTCACGGGCTCCTCCCCCACGTTGAGGGAATAGAGGGCGTTGGGCGTCGTCATGAGCAGATCTGTCTCTCCGCCGGCATAAATGCCGGTATAGAGCTGTCCTCCCTTGAACAGGACAGGCTCCGCGGCCTCTCCCTTAGCGGGATTGATGGCCGTCAGGTACATGCCGTCCTCGGCATAGCCTGCCAGGATGACCTTGCCGCCGGCCGCGTGGAAGAGCCGGCCGTCCGCCGCGTCTTCCGTGGTGATCTCCGCGTCCAGGGATCCGTCATCGGCGTTATATACCGTGACGCCCGCGTTGTCGCAGAGCAGGATCCTGCCGTCCGCGGCACACAGGGAATTCACCGTGTATTCCTCCTCATCACTGTTGCCGGAGGGCTTGAGTTCTCTGGTCCAGAGGAGGTCGCCGTCCGGATCCGCCGCGTAGAGCTTGTAGAGAAGGCTGTAATTCTCGTAGTCATCCGGGTCCGCCGCGGGATCCTCGGAGGCTGTGGCACAGTAGACCGTGCCCATGTCGTCCACGCACCAGGCCTGCAGCATATCCGTCTCGGGGATCTGCAGGGCCTGATTCAGATAGTCCTGTCCCTGACTGTCCACACTCACCAGGGCATAGGGGCCTGTGTAGAAACCGTTCTCATTCTGCACGGCGCGCAGGCCGGCCGTTCTGTCGCCGCTGAGGGACAGGGTATCCATGCCGTAGAGGTCGCCTGCCTGCAGGACATCCAGTTCCTCCGCCTTATAGGCATATTCCGCCGTGAAGCGGGCAGACTCACGCTCCTCCGTGTCGATCTCTCCCTGCGGAGATGTCGTGCCTGCCTGTCCGGCGCCGGACTCCTGGGCGCCTCCCTGGGGCTGACCGTCCTGCCCCGCGCAGGCACTCAGGGCCAGCATGGTCCCGGCAAGAAAGACTGCCGTAAGTGTTTTCCATTTACTCATCATGCCTCTCCTTTCAGAGCCATCCGCTCAGCTTCCAGCTGTTTCACAAGTTCCGGATATCGGCGGGCAGCCTCCCGCTCATAGGCCTGGTCCTGCAGATCTCTGACGATCCCCAGCAGGGTCCAGTGCTTGTGCGTGAAGTAATAGAGAATCAGATACAGGGCGTACAGGATGGGAAAGGCCGTGAGCACGGACTGGACCAGGAAGAGGAGGGACATGATGTCCTCCCAGCCTCTGGCCGCGTTCTCCCAGAAGGGATAGGCCACGCTGCCCACCCGCATGCTGCGGGTCCAGAACCGGAGCCAGCTGCCCGACAGGGAAGCGCCTCCGTAGCGTCCTGTATTCTCAACAACGGCATAATCGCCGGTATCCAGGCCGATCTTGGACCTGACCAGCTTCTCCGCGTAGCCGTCCACAGGATCCGGCATGACGATCTCATAGCAGAGGACCTTGCCGCTGTCTGTGAAGGCTGTATTCTGTGTGCCTGTGCCCTCGGGCAGGGACGGTGTGTCCGCCGCGTTCTGTCCGGCATCGGCGGCACCGGCTGCGTCCGCGCCGGCAGTGTCGGCGTCTGCAGGCAGGACCGTCTCCGCGGCGCTGTCCGCGGCCGTTCCGGCCGTCGTATCCTCTTCGACCTCCTCTTCGACCTCCTCGGGGAAATAGGAACCCGGTCCGCCCGGCTCCACAGCGCCGTAATCAGCCCCCGGTCCCTCACTTCCGGGACCGTCGCTTCCGGGCATCTCATAATCTCCGGGGCCTTCATAGCCGCCGGGCGCCGCATAGGCCGCGTCCGCGGAGGCATCGGCGGTATAGTCTCTCCCAGCATAGGTGGAGGGGCTGGCCATGCCGGCCGGTCCGGCATCCCGGGTCTCCGGCAGGACATAGGCGTCCTGGGCGTAGGCCTGGGTATAGCCGCCCTGGTCGGAGGACAGATATTCCGTCTCTGTGGCCGCTCCCTCTGAGCCGCCCTGGGAGAAAGTGCTCTTGGTGCCGTACTGGAGCATGGTCTTATAGGCCACGAAGACCGTCGCCCTGTCCAGACCGGCGCTCTCGTAGAATCCGCCTTCCTCCCGGCGGTAGACGCCGGCGATATAATGCTCCATGTCCCCGATCAGGACGGGCTGTCCGACCACGTCCGGGGAGCCGAAAAGCTTCCAGGCGGTATCCTCGTCGATGATGATCCGGTCCTTCATCAGGTCGTCGCCGTCGAAATAGGAACCGGTGACCAGCTCCAGGGGGTGGAAGCTGAAGAAGCTCCCGCCGATGCCGACGGCCTCCACATCCAGGGTATTGCCCTCATACTCGATGGTCAGGCTTCCGTAGGTGCTGAAGGCGTCCAGGCAGTCCTGTCCGCTCTCTCCCTCCTGCCGGCCCACGGAGTCCTCCGCCAGGCCTTCCCGGATATTATAGGCCAGCTCCTTGAGGTTGTCCTGGGTGACCTGCGCGCCCTCCGAGAAGAAGACGCTCACCTGGGCGTAGCCGCCCCCCGGCGCCCATCGCGCCGCCTCGTTCTGATCGGGCAGGGTGCTGCTTCGAACAGTCCGGACGCCCTGCAGGGCGGCGGAAATGAGCAGGCTGAAGACGCAGAGGACCAGCCCCCGCTTCTGCCAGCTTTTCAGCACCTGTCTGTGCTTTCTTTCCGCTCTGTTTCTCTTCAAAACACTGCCTTTCCTGTTTATTCCTGTATTTCCTGCGTCACTCGGCGTCATCCGCCAGCCTCACCTGCATGCCCGGGCTGACCGGCCGCGTGGAGGTGGTGATCACGTACTCATAACCGGCGAGATTGCCGCTCACCGCGGACATCTTCTCATCCCTGGCCAGGACCTGGACGTCTACACGGGAAGCCGTGTAGCGGTTGCCCAGGGGGGAGGCCTTGCTGTTGACGATCAGGATGAACTTGCCGTTGTTATCCTCTCTGATGGCGCTGTTGGGCACGACCAGGTCATATTCCTTGGAGGTCTGTCCCACCGACAGGGACACCTGCTCGCCCGCCTCGATCTCGGGGCAGTTGATCTCGAATTTGAGGACCTTGCTCTTGCCGGGATCCGTGGGATCCGCGCTGATGGAGAGCAGTTTGGCCGAGAATTCGCTGTAGGCCCAGGCATTCTGGGGCCGCGCCTCATCGCCTGTGCGCAGGCCCTGGGCCTGCTCCTTGGTGACCGTGAAGCTCACGGTCATGGCGTTGCCCTCCCGCCGGATCACGGCGGCCGGGGCATCCGCGCTCACGGTGTCTCCCGCCTGATAGGCCACGTTGGTCACGGTGCCGTCGATGGGTGCCGTGACCTCGGCCTTCTTCTCTTCCTTCTCCAGGGTCTCGACCTTCTTCTTGGCGTCCTGCACGGCGTCGTAGAGGGCCTTGATATCGATCTCTGCCTGAATGCTGGACACGACGGCGTCCCGCTCGGAGGTCGCCTTGGACAGGGCCGCGTCCGCCCTGGCCTTGCGGCTCTCCGCGTTGCTCAGGTTCTTGCCGCCCGTGGCCTGATATTTGGCCACCTCGGCGGCCGCGCTGTTGCTCTCCTGCAGGGCCTTCTCATAGGCGCCGGTGACCTCGCTCACCTGGGCCTGCATCTCCTTCTCCGAGAGGAAGTCGCCCTTTTTGATCCTGTTGATGGCACTGTCCTTGAAGGTGCCGGAGAAGAGGGCCTTCTGGAAGGAGGACTCCGCGCTCTCCAGGGCCTTGCGGGCGTTGATCAGGTCGTCCGATTCCGTATCCTCCAGGCGGAAGAGCACGTCGTCCTTGTGGACCTGGTCCCCCGAGTGCACCTCCACCGCAGCGATCTTCCTGCCCGCGGCGATATTCACGTTGTAGGGATCCTCGATGACAGCCGTGCCCGCTCCCCGCACCTTGGGAGAGATCTCCCCGGCTTCCACATACTGGGTCGCCACCTGGGGCAGGGTGTAATTCATAATGGTATTGGAGAAAAAGGTCAGCACCAGCATGATGATGAGAAAGACGATCACCACGTTCTTGATCCCGTTGCGGCGCTTGTAGGACCGCAGTGCCTGCTGTGTCTCCAGGTCCTGGGTGATCTCCGTTCTGTTTTCTTCCGAACCAGCCATAAACGACTCCTCTTTATATTCCGTATGTTTCGAAGGCGGGCCTCACTCCTTGACGCCGCCCTGGTAGATGATGCCCTCCACCAGATATTCCTCCCCGTAGAGGAACATGAGCATGGGCAGCACCATGTAGATGACGGCCACCGCGAAGGCCAGCGATATCTCTCCTGTGTTGATCCTGGACAGGAAGACCGAGAGCGGATGGAGCTCCGGGTCCGACAGCAGGACCAGAGGCTGCTCCACCATATTCCAGTAGTCAATGAAGATCAGGATGCCGATGGACATGAGTCCTCCCCGGCAGATGGGCAGGCAGATCCTGGTGAAGATCTCCCACTCTCCGGCTCCGTCGATGGAGGCCGCCTCGTAGAGGGAATCCGGGATCCTTCTCATATATTTGGTCAGCATGTAGACCGCGAAGGGTGAGAAGATCCCCGGCAGCCAGATGGCCCAGCGGGTATTCAGTATATGGAGCCTGCCGGCCACAAGATAGTTGGGCACCAGCGTCACCTGGTAGGGCATCAGCATCAGGATGATATAAAGGAAGAAGATCAGCTGCTTCACCCGCCCCTTATACCTGGCGAATCCGAAGGAAGCCAGTGCGGCGACAAAAAGCTGAAAGACGACGATCGGCACCACGTAGATCACGGAATTCCAGAATTTCAGCAGGTATTCCGGGCTCTTGAAGAGGACCGTGATGTACTGGCTGAAGGTCACCCAGTCCGGGATGAACTTGAGGTTGACCGTCTCTCCCACGAACATCCTGGCGCCCTGCTCCGTGGTGGCGAAGATCGCGCCATAGTTGGCACTGATCTCCGAGGGTGTCATGAAGGAATTGGTAAAAGTAAGGACGATGGGCATCAGGAAGAGCAGACCTGTGAGGGCCAGGAAGACTGTGGCAGCCGCCTTGCGGCGGAAAGCCCGTCTCCTGCGGCGTCTCCCTGCAGGCGTCTGCACGGTGCGGACCCGCTTCTCTATCTTGCTCTCTTTCCTTCTGAATAGTCCCATGTAGTCTCACTCCAGATCGCGGTCCAGATAATCCTCCGCGACGAACAGAATACCGATGATGACCACCATGACGACCGACATGATGATCGCTGCCGAGGACAGCTTCTGATAGTCCAGGGACAGGAAGGTATTGTTCATAAAATGCTGCAGCATATACAGCGCGTCAAAGGGATAGTCCCCCGTCAGCAGATAGACCTCGCGGAAAACCTTGAAGGAATTGATGAGGGACATGATGGTCACGAACATGATGGTGGAGGACAGGTAACGGATCTTGATGGTCCAGAAGATCCTCATGTCCGAGGCGCTCTCCAGCCGCGCCACCTCCACCTGCTCCTGGGGAACGCCGGCCAGGCCGGACATGAAGAGGATCATGTTGTAGCCCAGATTCTTCCACAGAAACAGCAGCAGGATCACCAGCTGGGCGTGGGCCGACTTGAGCCAGTCGATCCTCTCAAAGCCCAGGCGCGTGATCCACACGTTGACCAGGCCGTTGAAGTCGAAAAGGACCTGCCAGATCAGGATCACCGACGCGATGGGCACCATCATGGGGCTCAGGAAGAAGGAACAGAAGGTGGACCTGCCCGGGATCCGGTCCTCCATGAGCACCGCCAGCAGGAGGGACAGTCCCACCGCCAGGGGCACGGCCATAAGGGAGAACCGCAGGGTATTCATGGCCGCCAGACGGAAGGCCGTGTTGTTCCAGGTCCGCACATAGTTGTCCAGGCCCACGTAGACGTGCTGCACCGGGTTGTTGACCACAGAATAATAGACGACGACACCGAAGGGGATCACGAAGAAAAGGGCGACGCCCAGTACGCTGGGCAGCAGAAAGAGCCAGGATGTGAACCTTCCCTTCAGGCTCCTGCGGCCCTGGCTGCCGCGGATCTTCCTCCGCCTGCCGCCGCGGCGTTCCCGGCTGCTCTCACCGGCTGCGTTCCTGCGCAGTGTACGATTCAGTTTGTCTCCGGCACCCGCCATGTTCCTCCTCATAGCAGACTGAAAGGACGCGCTGCGCACGTCTCTCTCCCTGCTGTATGGCCCGATTCGGCATAGCGAACACAGGCCGCCCAATTTATATTCTATCATAAAGCAAAGCGCTTCTCTTGAAAACAGCAAAATGCATAATTTTTGATAGCTGCAGGCCATTTTCGGGCATTTTTATTGTGCATGTATTACAAATACAGTCTTTTGCGGATGTGTTTTGTAAAATTCGTACTATCGATGTAACATTCGTTTTTAAAATCGTCACCGGATGGAAACATCCTGGCGTATAAAAAAACTGCCGCACCGGGTATCTCCCGATGCAGCAGCCCTGTGTCCGGATCTCTGATGATCCGCCGCCGATCAGCAGCCGATCAGTAGTAGATCACCAGCGGAACGCCCGCCGTGATGTTGTTGTAGATGGTCTCCGCCGCCCAGTAGGGCAGGTTGATGCAGCCGTGAGACCCGTCGCCCTTATAGATATTGCCGCCGAAGGCCCCGCGCCAGGTGGCGTCGTGCAGGCCCTGTCCCTCGTAGAAGGGCATCCAGAACTGGACCTTGGTCTCATAGGCCCCGCTCCCCTCGCCGCCGCGGAGGATGGAGGGCGATTCCTTATAGGCCAGGGGGAAGCATCCTGTCTGGGTGGCGCGGCCCTTTTTGACCACGTCGCCGGAGACGAAGTCGCTCTCGCAGATCAGCTTGCCGTTCTTGTAGAACCACAGGTGCTGGGCCGACAGGTTGCACTCGACGTAGGTCCCCGTGATGTCAGAGACACCGTCCCGGCTGTAGTAATAAGGGTTGCCGTAGTCATTGGTCTTGAGGTAGATGGGCTCCCTCTTGACCGGCTTGCAGCTCTTGATGTCCTTGATCAGCTGCTTGAGCTCCTGGTCCTCCAGAATGGTGTAGCCGTACTCGTTGAGACCGGCGCTGATGGTGATCTCGCCCCCGTAGGTGGTGCGGAACTTGCGGTCCTTGTAGCGGGTGTCATATTTGCGCCCCAGCGCTGCCACGTACTCGCGGAGCTTGTCCTCGTTGAGGGTGGCGTTGGGACCGTCGATATCCACCATCTCCATGATCTTGTCGTAGTCCAGGACCTGGGTCTTGGACCCGAAGACGTAGGTCACCTTGGCGCCGACGAAGGTATTCTTGGCTGTGCACAGGTCCTTGATCTCCTGGTCCTGGGCCGTGACCTGGGGCGGGTCGGTGTAGATCTCCTCCGGAAACTGGATGACCGTCCTGTAGAAGCCCTCGTCATCGGGATCTCCCTCGGTCAGGGCGTCCAGCTGCTCCTTCACATAGGCCTGCAGGGCCGCGTCCTCGAAATGGGTGCCCCGCACCTCGGGCTCTATGACAAAACGTTCCTGCTCCTTATCATAGACGATGGCGGCATCCACGCTGTCGATCCGCTCCGCGCTCAGGGAAGCGGCATTCACCTTGGCATTGAAGACCGCCTGGTTGAAGCTGTGGGGCAGGTCCTGCTCGTAGCGGCTCCTGTAATAAATGCCCAGATCGAACTTCTCGGAAGCCCTGTCGATCAGGCTCTTGACCAGGGCCTTGGGTTCCCTTTTCTGTCCCTCGAAGAGGGCCGTCAGCTCTCCCTTCAGCGCCTCCCTGTCAAAACCGTAGCCGAATTCACCCAGGTCGCCCGACAGGACGATCTCGCCGCCCTCCTTGAGATCGACGTGCGATCCGTCGTAGGCTGTCACCATGGAGTCGGCCACCTCCTCCACGGTCATCCCCGTAACGTTGGTCCCGTTGATGGTCGTGCCCTGCAGATAGACCGGGCTCTGCATCTGCTCGTAGATAAAATATCCGGCCGTCCCCGCAGCCGCCGCAAGAAGGACCGACAGAATTCCCAGTCCCCATTTTGCTTTAGACATATTCAATCTTCTCCTTATTGAGTGATTTCTATCTTTATTTTCTGCTCACAACACTATACTACCAGCCGGCCATTAGTTCAAATGGAAAATCGCACCTGCAAGAATCGGTTGACAAGGCCGGGAAGGAATGGTAAGAAAACTGTTAGAACTTTGTACAGATCACTCCGCGCACTACTGACAGGAGGCTTTATGAGCGATAAGACACTGCGGCTGCCCGAACTGTTCGGCTGTATGGTCTTCAATGAAGAGACCATGCGAGAGAGGCTCTCCTCGGCGAGCTACGACGCCTGGAAGAAGAGCGTCTCCGACGGCAGGCAGCTGGACCTGCACACAGCCGACGAGATCGCGGAGGCCATGAAGAACTGGGCCCTGGAAAAAGGGGCCACCCACTATACCCACTGGT
>DGGX01000225.1 GCA_002392385.1 Lachnospiraceae bacterium UBA3863 | reverse complement strand
ACAGTATAGTCTGGATGGAAGAAATCTTCAGGTTATGACCGGTATTTCCGTGTGCGGGTACAGCAGAAGCCTCTCCGCTCGGAGATTTCATGGCCGGCCTCCTATTCCGTAGATGACAGACCCCGTACACCTGTGTACGGGGTTTTTCTGAGGTCAGCGGGCGGCACGCGTGAGCGGCCGGCGCGGCCGTGTGCGGCGGGAAACTTGAAGGCGTATCATTTTTTCGCTGCGCACGAAAGGTGCGGAAAGGAGTTGCTATGGGAAACGGTCTGATGCAGACAATTATGGACAACGCGGGCTTCGTGGCTGTGTGCCTGGTGACGGTGGCCCTGCTGCTGGGCGTGGCCTACCTGTTCGAGAAGGCCGCCAAGAAGAGGAACGGCAGCACCGAGAGAGTGCTGGCCACGCGCAAGATCGTCATGATCGGTATGTTCTCCGCTGTGGCGGGCATCCTGTACTGCTTTGATTTCGGCTGGCCCTTCTCGCCTGCTTTCTACAAGCTGGACTTCAGCGAGCTGCCGGCCCTGATCTGCGGATTCGCCTTCGGCCCCGTGGCCGGCGTCATGGTGGAGTTCCTCAAGCAGGTCGTCAAGATCCTGATCAAGTCCACTTCCACCGCTTTTGTCGGTGATCTGGCGAATTTCCTTGTGGGCAGCATGCTGGTGCTTCCCGCTTCGGTGATTTACCGCTTCCGAAAATCCCGCAGTACTGCTATCATAGGCTGTGTAGCGGGAACGCTGTGCATGACGGTCTTCGGCACATGGTTCAACGCGGTCTATCTGCTGCCTGCCTTCGCAACGCTCTACGGCATGCCGCTGGACGCCATCCTCGGCATGGGCGCGGCGATCAACAGCAATGTCACGAGCATCGGCACCTTCGTGGTGCTCATGGTGGCGCCGCTGAACCTGGTCAAGGGCGGTATGATCTCTGTCCTCACCATGCTGGTCTACAAGAAGGTGAGCCCGATCATCAAGTACGGAACGGCCATGGAGAAGGAAAGCGTCGTATCTGCATCCGCACAGCGCTGAATAGTCCGGACGTAAGTTTGTGCCGCGCAGAACCTGTTCTGCGCGGCTGCCGGCCTGCCTGCCATCCCGCAGGCAGGCCTGTTGCTTTTAGAGAGAATATCACAGACAATGAGAGAAGGAAGCAGATGACAGACAGCAGATATTGGGAGACGGCCGCCGCGGAGGAGACCCGGGCCATCGGCAGACAGCTGGGCCTTGCGGCCCAGGCCGGCGAGGTCTATGCCCTGGACGGCGACCTGGGCGCCGGCAAGACGGTCTTCTGCAAGGGCTTTGCCGAGGGGCTGGGCATCCGGGAGACGGTCAATTCCCCCACCTTTACCATACTTCAGATCTACGAGGAGGGAAGGCTCCCCCTCTACCATTTCGACGTCTACAGGATCGAGGACCCCGAGGAGATGGAGGAGGTCGGTCTGGACGAGTATCTGGAGGGGAGCGGGGTCTGTCTGATCGAATGGGCGCAGCGGATCGAGGAGCTGCTGCCCGCGCACACACACTATATCGAGATCCGCAGAGATCCGGGCAGGGATCCGGGCTTCCGGCGGATCACCATGCACTGAGGGAGAGAACATTGAAGATACTGGCAATTGAAGCATCCGGTCCCGTGGCGGCCTGCGCCCTGCTGGACGGGGATATACTGACGGCGGAATACAGCGTGCAGTACCGCAAGAAGCACTCGCAGAGCCTGGTTCCCATGATGGATGAGATCCGGAGGATGGTGGAGCTGGACCTGTCCCAGGTGGACGCCCTGGCGGTGACAGCAGGGCCGGGATCCTTCACGGGTCTCCGCATAGGCGCGGCCACGGCCAAGGGAGCCGCCCTGGCCATGGGCTGCCCCATCATACCTGTGCCCACCGTGGACGCCATCGCCTACGGCCTCTGGGGCGCCGAAGGCCTGGTATGCCCCATCATGGACGCCCGCAGGCACCAGGTCTACACGGGTCTCTACTGCTTTGCGGGGGAGGATATGGAGACCCTGGAGCCCCAGCTGGTCACGGACCTGCCGGTGATCCTGGAAAGGGCGGCAGAGCTTATGCGGGCGCAGGGCCTGCATACCCTGACCCTGGCCGGCGACGGTGTCCCGGTCTACCGGGAGGAGGTCCTGGCCTTTTATGACAGGCTCCGCGCGGAGCAGGGACAGGACGTGACGGTGCGGTTCGCGCCGCCCCACCTGGCCAGGCAGCGCGCCGCGGCCACCGCTTCCCTGGCCGCCGCCCTCTACAGACGGGAGGGAGAGGCCTGCATGGTATCGGCGGACGACTTCCGGCCGGTCTATCTCAGACTGTCACAGGCGGAACAGGAACACGCCGAGCGGAGAGATTACCGGATATGAGAGAAGAGGACACATTTGTGCGGGTGACCCGGATGACCATGGAGGATCTCCCGGGGGCTCTCCGGGTGGAGAGCGCCTGCTTCCGGGACGCCTGGTCGGAGGCGGTCTATCATGCGACCCTGCTCCTGCCCTATGTCCGTTATCTGGCGGCCAGAAGCCCGGAGGGAGAGATCGTGGGCACCATAGGCCTGCGCCTGATCGCCGGTGAGGGAGAGATCACCAACGTGGCCGTGCTCCCCGCCTGGCGGGGGAGAGGCATTGCCGGACAGCTCCTGCGGGAAGCCCTCCGCATCGGGACGGAGGAGGGCACAGAGGCCTTCACTCTGGAGGTGCGGGCGTCCAACAGGCCCGCCATCGCCCTCTATGAGCACGCGGGTTTCCGCACGGAGGGAGTGCGCAGGGGCTTCTACGAGAATCCTGCGGAGGATGCCCTGATCATGTGGAACAGGGCGGGCAGCGCCCGGACCTGAGGAGGCGGCGGCGCCGGGGCGCCTGCCGCGCGAGAAAGAGAAGGAACGATATGATCGATGTCTGTCTGCTGGGGACCGGCGGGATGATGCCCCTCCCCAACCGATATCTGACAGCCCTGATGGTGCGTTATAATGGCAAGCAGATCCTGGTGGACTGCGGCGAGGGCACCCAGGTGGCCATGAAGAAAAGAGGATGGAGCGCCAAGCCCATCGATATGATATTGCTGACCCATTTCCACGCGGACCATGTCAGCGGGCTTCCGGGCCTGCTCCTGACCATGGGCAACGCCGACCGCAGGGAGCCCCTGCTGATCGCCGGCCCCCGGGGCGTGGAGAGGGTGGTGAACAGCCTCCGGGTGATCTGCCAGGAGCTGCCCTTTGAGATCCGTTTCAGGGAGCTGGCGGCGCCGGAGGAGGAACTGGCCCTGCCGGAGGAGCCGGATCTCCACATCCGGGCCTTCAAGGTGCGGCATTCTGTCCCCTGCTACGGCTACAGCTTCTGCCTGGACCGGGCAGGACGTTTCCACCCGGACAAGGCCCTGGCCCTGGATATTCCCAAGCCCTTCTGGGGGAGGCTTCAGAAGGGGGAGACCATCGAGACAGAGGACAGAGTCCTGACGCCGGACATGGTCCTGGGACCTCCGCGGAGAGGGATCCTCCTCACCTACTGCACGGACACCCGCCCCTGCGACAGCATCGTGAAGGCCGCCAGAAACGCGGATCTCTTCATCTGCGAGGGCATGTACGGCGAGGACGACAAGCTGGACAAGGCCCGGGAGAAGAGGCACATGACCTTCCGGGAGGCGGCGGAGCTGGGCCGGGAGGCGCAGCCGGAGCGCATGTGGCTGACCCACTACAGCCCTTCCATGGTGCGGGCCGAGGAGTTCCAGCCCCTGGTCAGGAGCATCTGCAGTGTCTGTGAGACCTGCAGAGACGGACGGACATTGACCCTGCGGTTCCCGGAGGACGGAGACTGACAGACAGAAAGGCATAGAAGGCATAGAATGAGCAGAAAGAACTTGATTCTCGCCATAGAGTCCAGCTGCGACGAGACCGCGGCGGCTGTGATGGCGGACGGGCGGGAGGTCCTGTCCAATGTGATCTCCTCCCAGATCGATATACATACCCTTTACGGAGGTGTGGTGCCCGAGATCGCTTCCCGCAAGCACGTGGAGCGGGTGAACCAGGTGATCCGGCAGGCCCTGGCGGAGGCAGGCAAGGAGCTCTCCGATCTGGACGCCGTGGCGGTGACCCGCGGACCAGGCCTGGTGGGGCCCCTCCTGATCGGTGTTTCCGCCGCCAAGGGACTGTGTTTTGCCACAGGGCTTCCCCTGATCGGTGTCCATCACATTGAAGGACATATCTGCGCCAACTATATCGCGGCCCCGGAGCTGGAGCCGCCCTTCGGCTGCCTGGTGGTGTCCGGCGGCCATACCCACCTGGTCCTGGTCCGCGGCTACGGAGAATATGAGATCCTGGGCAGGACCCAGG
>DGGX01000011.1 GCA_002392385.1 Lachnospiraceae bacterium UBA3863 | reverse complement strand
CAGCATCTGGGGGATCATCGGCAAGATCCTCCTGGGCTGGCTGTTCAACAGGCTGCAGATCAAGCACGCCACCATGCTGGCAAACATTTCCCTGGTCCTGGGACTTCTGCTGTTTTCCAGAGGACAGTATCCGGTCATGCTCGTCGCCTGTGCGTTTATAGGGTTTGGTCTTGCAGAGTCTCTGATGGCGATACCGATCATCAACCGGGCGGTCTTCGGCGCCGAGAATTTTGCTTTCATAAATGGCCTGACCGCGATCGGAACCGGTATTGGCGCGGCATTCGGCAGCAATATCTGGGCGGCCTTTTATGATGTGACGGGCTCCTATGCACTGGCGATCCCCGCCTTCTCCGCCATTTATCTGCTGGTAGGCGTGCTTTACTGGATCGTACTGTCCATGCCCAGACCGAAGATGTAATAAGAGACTGGTTATCTGAAAGAGAGGATCGAGATGAAGAACAGAACAAAATATCCGGGAGGCAGATGGGAACCCGGCGAAGCCCGTTACGGTTCAAAACTGGTGGAAGGATTCCGGATCAGGACCGGCGATGGTATAGAGCTGCGCGCGGCCGCCGCTTTTCCGACAGATCTCAGGACCGGCGAGATCGTCACGGACGAGACATTCCCGGTCCTTGTCGAGTGGACTTGCTATAAGGAATTCGGCCCGCAGCCGGTGCTGCCCAACACATGGTACTGCGGTTATGGATATATCTCCGCCATGGTCTGGATCCGCGGCGCAAACGGGTCCGACGGAGATCTGCTGATGACAGGCGACCTGGACGATTCCCATTACGTGGTGGAATGGGCGCAGAATCTCGAGGGGTCCAATGGAGATGTCGCTTTTTACGGCGCCTCCTATCCGGCCGGCATGGCGCTGGTAGCGGCTTCCCAGAACCCTTCTGTCAAGTGCATCATCGCCAACAATAATTCCTTCGAGAACTGCATGCGCCAGTGCTGGCTGATCAGCGGCGTGCCGACGATGGGCGGAGAGGCGTATGTCAATGCCATTCCGTTCCTGTACGGTGATACGCCGGCATCCCGCAAGTGGTCCGCCAAAGCGCGCCACGACATCGAGGAGGGGGATGGACTCGCTTACGACGGAGAATTCTGGTCGACCAGGCTGCCCATGCACTTCGCAAAGAATATTGTGGAAAGCGATACCCCTGTGCTGCTGCACACGGGTACTGGGGATCTGATGGACAATCTGATCATCAAATCCTGGACAGCTCTGCAGAACGCGTATGCCGGACGCCCGGTGGATGCGCAGATGCTGCCGGACCAGGAGGTGTCACCGAAGTGGCAGATGATCTACGGTCACTGGGAACATGTCCAGGCCCTGGACTGCGGATTGAATCTGCAGTGGCTGGAGACCTGGATGCGGGGTGTGGATACAGGCCTTCAGAATACGAAGAAGCCGCTTCATCTCTGGGAGGGAGGATCGAATCGCTGGTTCAACACCGCACAGTATCCCATCAGCAGACGGAGCGACATCTGGTATCTCGGGGCAGACGGCGCCGCAGACAGACAGAAGCCTGCGGAAGGTGAGGCGGAGCTGGCTTTTGCCTACCCTCACGAGGAAAAGGGCATGCTGACCTTCCGCACGAAGGAACTCGCGGAGGACTACACCATCGCCGGGGCCGTGAGCGCGAAACTGTATGCCTCCACACCTGCCGAAAACTTGCTGCTGATTGCCAATGTCTATGACGATGACGGGACGGAGAGAAAAGAAGTGGCCCGCGGTGTCGTGCTGGGAAGCCAGAGAGAAGTCGATCCGGATAAGACCTGGTACGATGAGGACGGCAATGCCACCTACGTCTGGGCCAGGCTGACCCATGATGACTACCTGACGCCGGGGGAGATCTATGAATTGGAGATGTTCCTGAACTGCCGTCAGTGGAAGTTCGTAAAGGGGCACAGGATCGTCTTTACCCTGACCACCAAGAGCGACATCAAGGATGTCCCTGCGGAAGGACCGATACTTGTCAACAGCAATAAACCCGGACGCATCAACCGCCCTCAGCGCGAGTCCATCCGGGACGCCGTCTTCACAGTCTATTTCGGAGGGGAAAACGCTTCATCGATCCTCCTTCCGAAGACGGAAAACGATGCACAGACCTATGTAGAAGCGGGCATGCTTCCCACACCGTGGTTTGAGAACGCCCGGCGGATGGGGGAGGACGTCGCATTCCCGCTGCCGCTCGACTGGGAGGCCTGACCACAGCAGCCTGAAAGAACATTAAACCTGTAAATCCTCATCCGCGTCAAATCCCACCGCGCATTTCCGCCGTTTCTGTTATATAATGGAGCGGTGCCGGAAAAAGCACAGCGGCGAAAGGAGAGGCGCGGATGCTTTTTTTCAGAGGAAAAGAGATCCTTCACAGGCGGGGCGGGCATGTACGCTCGGGTCCCTTCCAGATGGTGCGGAGCAACTTCAAGGGACTGATCCGGTTCGAGTTTATGTACCGGGTCCTGTGCCTCGTGGTCTTCATTCCGCTGCTGGTCCTGCAGTGGATGGCCCGCATGCTCCTGGCCTTTGCGGCCTACCTGGTCCTGCTTGTCAGCGTCCTTGCGCTGCTCATCCTGTGGCTGGAGCCGGGCATGTGCACTACACCTCCATCGAAAACATTCACAAAGTCATCGACCCGTTATTCCTGGACGATCTGAAAACAGAGCTGAAGGAGATAAGGGATATAGCCGTACTCTCCACCCAGAAGAAACGGCTGCAGGCCTTCCAGGACAAGTTGGCGGGCCTGATCTTCTTTGAAAACTGCACTACGTCTTTGATACGGATTCAGGCGGCGTGACCGGAGGGCTCGTTTTTCGGGCAAAAAGGGCTCGTTCGAGCCTTCTTGTGAAGTCGGGTATTTACCCGGCTGTTTTTTTGTTTGTTAGC
>DGGX01000057.1 GCA_002392385.1 Lachnospiraceae bacterium UBA3863 | reverse complement strand
GACATCATCCAGCGCTGCACCTCCGACGTGGAGTCCATCAAGGTCTTCATCTCCGAGCAGCTGACCAATCTGGTGCGGGTGATCGTCCTGATCGTCCTGGCCGTGGCCTTCATGCTGCGGATCCACCCCTTCATGACCCTGCTCTCTTCCCTTTTCATCCCTGTGGTGGTCAGCTATTCGCTCTTCTTCCACAGCCGGATCGGGTCGGCCTTCGAGAAGGCGGACACGGAGGAAGGCCGTCTCTCCGCCATCGCCCAGGAGAACCTCACCGGCGTCCGCGTGGTACGGGCCTTCGGCCGGGAGAATTATGAGCGGCAGCGTTTCCACACCCAGAATGAAAAATACACCGGCTACTGGATCCATCTGATGAAGATCCTGACCCTCAACTGGGTCACCGGCGATGTCATGACCGGCCTGCAGACCCTGCTGGTCATGGTCCTCTGCACCCTCTACTGCGTCCGGGGCCAGCTGACCCCCGGGCAGTTCATCGCTTTTGTCTCCTATAACGGTATGCTGATCTGGCCTGTCCGGTCCCTGGGCCGCGTCATCGCCGAGCTGAGCAAGGCGGGCATCTCCATCGACCGTCTCCGGGCCATCATGAATGCCTCCCCCGAGACAGACAGGGACGGCGCTGTCATGCCGCCCATGGACAGGGACATCGCCTTTGAGCATGTGTCCTTCTCCTACGAGCGGGACGGGGTACGCACCCAGGTCCTGTCCGATGTCAGCTTCACGGTCCCCGCCGGTTCTACCGTCGGCATCCTGGGCGCCACCGGCAGCGGCAAGTCCACCCTCCTCAACCTTCTGGAGAGGCTCTATGACCTGGGCCCCGGCGAGGGCCGGATCACCATCGGCGGCGTTGACATCGCGGACATCCGGGCCTCCTGGCTCCGGGAGAACATCGGCATGGTCCAGCAGGAGCCCTTCCTCTTCTCCCGTTCCCTGGAGGACAACATCCGCATCTCCGCGGAGGACGCCGGCGAAGAGGAGCTCTACGCCGCCAGCCGCACGGCGGATCTGGAGGAGACCATCGCCCGCTTCCCCCAGGGCTACAAGACCTTCGTGGGCGAGCGCGGCGTGACCCTGTCCGGCGGCCAGAAGCAGCGGACAGCCATCGCCCAGATGCTGATCCGCCGTCCGCCGGTCATGATCTTCGACGACTCACTCTCCGCTGTGGACGCCGAGACCGACGCCAGGATCCGGTCCCGCCTCAGCGAATACACAGGACAGTCCACCGTCATCCTGGTCTCCCACCGGATCGCCACCCTCATGCAGGCTGACCGCATCATCGTCATGGAAGCGGGACGCATCCGCGAATCCGGCACACACGAGGAGCTCCTGGCCCTGGGCGGACTCTACAGGAAGGTCTACGACCTTCAGTTCGGAAAGGGGGAAAATTGATGAAAACACGTTTCTTCGGTCTCCCTCTTCTCTTCCCCTACCTGAAAAAATACCGGGGCACCATCATTTTCATGGTGTCCCTGGCCATACTGTGCAGTCTGATCGACGCTGTCTACCCCCTTTTCACCCGCTACGCGCTGGATCATTTCGTGGCGGAGGGACGCACGGACGGCCTGATCGGCCTGGTCCTGCTCTACCTCCTGGTCCTGGCCCTGCAGGTGGTGATCAACTACCGCAGCATGCTGGACGCCGGCAAGGTGGAGATGTCCGTGGACCGGGACCTGCGCAGCGCCGCCTTCGACCACCTGCAGACCCTGTCCTTCTCCTATTTCAACAATAACAGCGTCGGCTACATCCACGCCCGTGTCATGAGCGACACCGGCAAGATCGGTGAAGCCGTCTCCTGGCGGATGATGGACTGTATCTGGAACGGCGCCTATATCCTTTTTGCCGTTCTGGTCATGCTCCTGACCGATGCAAGGCTTGCCCTGTCCATCATCCTCCTGATGGTGGCCGCCTCCTTCCTGATCTCCTTCTTCGAGCGCAGGCTGGTCACCCTCAACCGCCGGATCCGTGAGATCAACTCCACCATCACCGGCGATTTCAACGAGGGCATCACCGGGGCCGGCGCCATCCGGCTCCTGGGCGCCGCCGGGAAAATGCAGCGGGATTTCGAGTCTGACACGGAGACCATGCGGCGGACCAGCGTGCACGCCGTGCACTACTCCGCCCTTTTCTCCGCCTCCGTGACCCTCCTGTCCGCCCTGGCCCTGTCCGTGGTCCTGCAGCAGGGCGGGAGCCTGACCCGCGAAGGCCTCCTGCAGATCGGTACCCTGTCCGTTTTCGTCAACTATGCCGTCAACATGATCGAGCCTCTGCAGATGATCATCGCCAACTATGCTTCCTTCGTGCAGATCCAGGTCAACATCGAGAGACTGACCGGCCTCCTGGCGGAGCGGTCCGACGTGGCTGATTCCCCCGAGGTCATCGCCCGCTACGGTGACACCTTCCACCCTAAAAGGGAGAACTGGGAGCCCCTGCACGGCGACATCGAATTCCGGGATGTGACCTTCCGCTACCCGGACGGCGAGGAGAACGTCCTGGAGCACTTCAGCCTCAAGATCCCCCACGGCACCAATATCGCCATCGTGGGCGAGACCGGCGCCGGCAAATCCACCCTCGTCAACCTGGTCTGCCGCTTCTACGAGCCCACCGCCGGCCAGCTCCTCATCGACGGCCGCGACGCCCGCGAACGGTCCCAGCTCTGGCTTCACGAGAACCTGGGCTACGTGCTCCAGTCCCCCCACCTCTTCTCCGGCACCATCCGGGACAACCTCCGCTACGGCCGTCCCGAAGCCACCGATGAAGAGATCATGCAGGCCCTGCAGCTGGTCAGCGCCGACGGCATCGTCGCCCGCATGGAACAGGGCCTCGACAGCGAAGTCGGCGAGGGCGGCAGCCTCCTGTCCACCGGCGAGAAGCAGCTCCTCTCCTTCGCCCGCGCCCTCCTGGCCGACCCCCGCCTCCTCATCCTCGACGAGGCCACCTCCTCCATCGACACCCTGACAGAGAAGGCCATCCAGAACGCCATCTCCGTCGTGACCCGCGGCCGCACCTCCTTCGTCGTGGCCCACCGCCTCTCCACCATCGTCTCCGCCGACCTCATCCTTGTCGTCAAGGACGGCCGCATCGTGGAACAGGGCACCCACCAGGAACTCCTCGCCCTCCGCGGATACTACCACAGACTCTATATGCAGCAGGTGGAGTTCTGAGACGAGCGTCGGTAACTATTGACACCTCCCACCTCCAGTGGGGGCGAGCGTTATTATTGCCGTGATATCAGGCATATTTCACAGCGGAGATAACGACTGGCAGGAGAAACGTTATTCTCACCGTGAAATAAGGCAAATTTCACAGCGGAAATAACGACCGGCAGGAGAAACGTTATTCTCACCGTGAAATAAGACAAATTTCACAGCGGAAATAACGACCGGCAGGAGAAACGTTATCTTCTCTGTGAAATCAGGCTAATTTCACAGCGGAAATAACGACCGGCAGGAGAAACGTTATTCTCACCGTGAAATAAGACAAATTTCACAGCGGAGATAACGACCGGCAGGAGAAACGTTATCTTCTCTGTGATATCAGGCATATTTCACAGCGGAAATAACGACTGGCAGGAGAAACGTTATCTTCTCTGTGATATCAGGCTTATTTCACAGCGAAAATAACGACTGACACGAGCATTAATAAATCCGCCCTTCTGGAGGTCATGAGCATCCTTCACGACCTCCAGAAGGGCGGATTTTCTTGAATCTTGAATCTTGATATCCTAAATCTTCTCACTCACAAATTCATAACCACTGCCACGACCAGGCCCAGGACGCCTCCGGCCGCCACCTGTAAAGGTGTGTGGCCCACAAATTCCTTCAGGGCCTTCTCCGGTGACAGGTCTACTGCGTCATCCGCAAGGATGTGATCGATGATATCGTTGATGGCGATGGCCTGTTTGCCGGTCTCCCGGCGCACGCCCATGGCGTCGTGCATCACGATGATGGCCAAGATGGCAGCTACAGCGAATATCGGACTGTCCCATCCCTGAAGGACCCCGGTCGTCACCGCCACGCTCGTGACCGTGGCCGAATGGCTGCTGGGCATACCGCCGTCGCCGATCAGCCGCTCCCACACCAGCTTCCGGTGCACGGCGGCATGGATCAGTATCTTCAGGACCTGGGCGATGGCCCAGGCGGCGGCGCCTGTCTGCAGTATCTTGTTGGATAGTACTGTAATCACCGGTTGCATCGTCTTTCCTTCCTCAGATCTTATTTCCCTTCAGAAGCAGCCAATAGACCAGGTAGAAGAGGCCGGACGCGAAGTGGGCCGCCAGGATCACGGAAGAGATAGCGAAACCGATCCCCCGGAAGGTGCGGATGAAGAAGTCCTTGACGCCTCCCTTGGCGGGCGCGGTCTCGGCGGCATCCGCCGGCACGGCGGTCTCTTCTGTCACAGAGGTCTCCGCCATCGGTTCGGGCGTCTCCGCAGGCGCGGGCTCCTCCGCAAACATGGGCGCCTCTGCCGGCACGGGGTGCGTCATCGATGCAGGAACAGGCTCTGTCATCGATACAGGAACAGGATGAGTCATTGATACAGGCTCCGCGGCATGGACGTCTTCCTCAGAAGGCACAGGGAAGGTCCGTTCAGGCGCAGGCTCTGCGGCACTGTCCGGCATCACCGGGCTCTCTTCGGTGAATTCCAGGACCGGCACAGTCGCGGCGGGAATGTCTTCATGGTTCGCGGCATCTTCAAACAGAGTACCCGCAGGCATTGCTTCCGCAGACGCTGCCGCAGCCGCGGTCTCCGGCTTCATGGCGGCACCGGTGGCACCCTCACCCGCTCCGACGGCGGACGCTACAGATCCGAATACGGACTGTGCGGCGGTACCGACGGCCTCGCCGGCGGATGTGCCGGCTTCTGAGACGGTTGGCGCGGCCTCCACCGCGATGGTGGGGGTGTCGGGCTTGACGGTGGCCTCCGCGACGAGGAAGGCATCCGCGTAATCACGGATACTGACGAACCAGACGATCAGGAGGGCAGTCAGGTAGCCCCAGCCGAAGTTTCCGTCGCCGATGCGGTTGCCGGTCTCGGCCAGCAGGAGCTTCTCCAGAAGGCCGGTGAGAAGGAGGAGCCAGGCCAGGATCTCTCTCTGGCGGAAGCGGCGCCGGATCAGGGTGACCAGGGCCATGAAGAGAGGGAAGGCCAGGGCCAGGAGGGTGGAGATCAGGATGGAGTCTGTGTGGATGCTTGCCGCCTGCAGGGGGGCGATCATGATGCCGCCCGCCTGTCCGGCGCCCTGGCCTTCAGCGCCTCCCCGCAGGAAGGTGAAGACCAGCTGGAAGGCCATCAGGATGACAGAGGGCAGGCACATGAAGAAGAACTGCAGGCAGTGCTTCCAGGCTTTGCCCTTGGAGGCGGCCAGCCAGCCCAGCATCAGAAGGAAGATCGCCGGATAGAAGACCTGGGCGTAGGAAGGTTTGGCCAGGTTGGCGAAGACCAGCAGGATGGCGATCAGGATGCCGACGATGGGGGACAGGCTCTTCTCATAGCCGCTGTCCTTGATCTTCTGGAGCTGCCAGGCAGTCAGAAGGAAGGCCAGGAGGGCGATGGGCCGGAGCATGATCAGGGTGGGATTATGCCATACGTTCGGGGTGCCCTGTCCCAGATAGGGGTGCTCATTGAACCAGGGAACGTAGATGGCGGCGCAGAGGTGGAGGACCAGGCAGAGGGCCGTCACCTGCAGGGCCGAGGCGCTCCGCACGGCTCTGCGGAGGGCATGCCAGGCGATCAGGTAGGAGACCGCCAGGGCCAGGCCGGAGACCAGGGCGCCGGCGGACTGTGGCGAGCAGTGCAGGACGGCCTGAATGCCGCGCAGGCACAGATGCCACAGGGGCTCCACGTGTTCCCGGAAGGTGGCCAGCGGATGCGCCAGGTCCAGGGTCCCCGCAATCTCCGTGTGTTTAGGATAGTCTACCGTGAACCGTCCTGTCAGAAAGCCGCAGAACAGCACGATCGCCGCGCCCAGATACCGGGTGCAGCTTGCAAGGATACTGTCGTTTTTGTTCATAATTATCCCCCCCTGTCAGTTGCTTACAGCCTCGATATGGCATTGCCCAGCAGGATCAGGGCCACTCCCAGGATCTTTCTGGGGCCCGGTTTCTCCCGCAGGATCAGGATCCCGAACAGAAACACCCAGATGAAGCTGGTGGAGGTGATGCAGGGCAGTACCGAGACAGGCACCTCCTTGAGGGCGATCTGATTCATGAAGAGCGACAGGAACAGCATGCCGTAGGCCGCGATCACGCGGATGTTCAGAAACTTGCTGAGGAATCCCTTGTCCTTCGTGGTGCCGGCCTGTTTCTTCAGCAGGATCTGGCCGGCGGTGGCGATGAAGACCGCGACAAAAGCGATGGCGTAGCAGAATGCTGGTGTGAATTCCATAGGTCACACCTCCTTTCCGCCGGAGGCCGCAGGGGCCTGGGCGCCGTCCGCAGCCGGCTCTCCGCTGTCCGCGGTGTCGCCGTGCATATCCCCGGACATGCTGATGATCATGCCGGCGATGATGATGGCCATGCCGATCATCTGCTTCACGCTGATCTCCTCATGGAAGAAGACCCTTGCCCAGATGAAGATCAGCACATAGGTCAGGCCCTTGCGCAGGTAGGCCGTGGTCAGGGGCACCCGCTCCAGCAGGAGCTGCCAGGCAATGGCGTAGAGGCCCATGATCCCCACCGCCACCACGAACCAGAAGAGGTACATGGGGGAGAGGAAGGCATAGTCCTTGCTGAACTTCAGCACCGATGAAGACAGACTCTCGAAGACGATGGCCAGGATCGCCAGGATATATACATTGCGTTGGTTGTCCAGAAACTTATTCAGCATGTGCCTTCAGCTCCTCCTCGGGGATGTTGCAGACGATCATGCGAAGCTTGCCGTTGGGATCCATGGGGATCTCGTCCATCCACTCATACTCCAGGGTGAACTCGTTGTTGAGGGCCGGGGCAAAAATGGCCGTGAAGGCCTCTTCGATCTCCTCGTTGGTCTTGCCGCAGGCGGGATCCTTGACGCACTGGATCCGGATCCGGTCGAAGCTCTCCTGGATGAAGCGGCTCTGGGCGATGCCGAGACCGCTGGCATAGTTGATGTGGATCTCCAGGTTGCCCCACTCCGTCACGCTGCCGTCCTTGTGGCGGATCACGTCGTTGGCACGGCCCTTGACCGTGGTGATGATGCGGAGGCCGTTCTCGATGTGGGACTCCACCCTGTCGCCGGCCACATAGTTGATAAGCGGGAAATCAGTCTTATAGAGGGGGGTGATCACCGCCACGCCGTTGTCCGCGGGCTGACCGTCATCGTCATAGACATTCAGCACATGGGTGTCGCTGTTGACGCGGAAGAAATCATCTCCCGGCAGACGCACAGCCGCCGTGCCCGTCTCAGAGAGGCCGTAGGGGTTGATCAGGCCGTCGCCCAGCATCTCCCGCAGGAGCTTCTCACTGGAGGCGTCCAGCATCTCACTGATGGGCGCGTACCACTTGGGACGATGGATGTAGAGCCCGTTTCTCTTGGCATAGAGGCAGATCCGGACCATGATGTTCTTGTGAATGTAGAGGAAATCCGGCTTGAAGTCGTTGATCTCCTTGAGCAGGACGTCCGAAGGGACCCTGTTCTTGATGGCGTCGGACATATCTCTCCAGCGGGTCTGGATGATCTTCTGGGTCAGGCTCATCTTGCCGCCTGTCACCACGTGCAGGCTGTTGGGCCTGTGCATACACTTATGGACGCCGGGAATGAAGCCCGCCATCATGACGGACCGCATGAAGTTGGCGTGGGCCATGGCATTCTCTCTGGGGGAGAAGGGGGTCTTCAGCGGGATGCCCGTGGAACCGCTGGTAGGCGAAACATGCCAGTCCTTGTACTTCTCGGGATTTTTCTCCAGCTCCTCATTGGACCAGTCCCGGAGAGCGTCCTTGGTCAGCACGGGGAACTTGTAGAGGTCTTCCGCGCTGTGATAATCCTCCGGCGTCGTGCCCGACTGCTCGAAGCGGGCGCGGTAGAAGGGAATATCATAGGCGATGAGCATGAGCTCATGCACCTTCCTGTCCTGGATCGCCTTGACCTTGGCGGGATCCTTGGGCACCTTGCGGTAGACCTTGGTCATATCCGTGGGAAAATACCAGATGTTCTCCAGCTTCTTGTCCATACTGTACGACATGCCTGTTCCTCCTTCAGTTCTTCCTCAGTTCAATCTTTACTTTGCTAAGCGCCTCGTCCAGGATCCTCTTCCCTTCCTCCACGCTGTCAGCAATCACAACGCACTGTCCGATCCGGTCCGGTCCCTTGCGGAAGGCCCGGATCTCCTCGCCGACCTTATAATCCAGCGACAGATCCAGAACGCGGGGATCCGTCTGCTCTCCCATATCCACGGACTCGATCACCCCGCTCTCGTCCGAGCGCAGCAGCATGACCACACAGGGCTGCCTCTTGTCGTTGCCGGGCGTGAAGTCCGGCTCCTCGCCCAGACTGCAGCGGATGATCTGCTTATAATAATCGATACCGTAATACTGCTCCGTCATCTCCACCAGACAGGTGGCGCCTGACCTTGCGCCGATCTCCAGCACATAGGGCACGCCGTCACACAGGATGAAATCGGCGTTGATGGCGCAGTTGTCCACGCCCATGGCCGTGACGGCCTTCTGCAGCTGCTCGCGGCTCTGGGCCAGGATCTCCTCAGAAACCTCATAGGGGGCAAAATGTCCGATCGGCACGCCCGTGCTCCCCTGGAACACGTAGTCTCCGTGGGGCAGGATGAAGCGGATCGTCCCGTCATAGACAAAAGCCTGGGCGCCGAACTCCTCTCCCACCAGGAACTTCTCGATCAGGTAGGTATCGGCCCGTGTGCAGCTCCGCACCTCCCGGTAGGCCAGGGGCAGGTCCTCCGGCCCGTTCACCCTCGTGATCCCCCGGCTCCCGGAGGAGTCGATGGCCTTCACGATGACCGGATAGCCGATCTCTTCACAGACCTCCCGCGGATCCTCATTGTCCATCGGCACCGAGATAAAAGGTGCCGTGTTCACGCCGTACTCCCGGAAGGCCTGCTTCATAAGCCGTTTGGACTGCGCCTTCTCCGCCGCCTCCAGGGTCGGTCCCCTGAGCCCCAGCGTGTCGCACAGGTAGCCCTGAGTCGGCACGCAGACATCCGTTCCGGCCGTCACGACGCCGGCGATGCCTTCCTGCTCGGCGATCCTGCGTACGGCCTCCAGATCCGTCGTGTCCTCATAGTACACCTTGTCCGCCAGCGCGAAGCCGGGATAATTGCCCGGCATGCTGGTGACGACCGTATACAGACCCATTTCCTTTGCTTTTTTGATCAGGGGCACCTGATAAATGCCCGCCCCCAGAATGAGTAATTTCTTCATGGCGGTACCTTCTTTGTGTTACTTTTGATTTTTGATTTACTTCTTCTTCCACTGGGCGAAAAGGGTGACTACTCCGTTGTCTTCCGTCGTCAGGTTGGCGGCCTTGGCCCCGTTCTTGCGGGTATCGCCGCTGCCGTCCGCCTGGGTGGACCAGCCGACGAAGGTATAGCCCGCCTTGGTGAAGGCGTTCTTGGTCAGTGTCTGACTGCTGCCGTAGGTAAGATTCTGTTCCTTCATGGTCCCTTTGGCGTCCGGATCGTTCTTGTCGAACACTACCGTATACTTGTGTGCCCTCCACTTGGGATAGAAGGTCTTATTACCTGTGGAGCCCTTCTCGATGGTCAGCTTCGCTGCCTTTGTGAGCTTGGCGTCCGTGTACCAGCCGACGAAATCATAGCCGGGACGGCTGGGTGCCTGGATCTCAAAGGTGGGATCGTCCATGGTATAGGTGGCGGGGTTCAGCTCGTTGTTGACCGCGCCCGAAGGCAGATTGTAGTTGATCTTGTAGTTGGTCAGCTTCCACTGTGCGTAGAGGGTCACTGTCTCACCCTTGTTGGGGGTGACGTTGGGCTTGGCCTGGGCATTGGCATAGGCGGTACCGGTCCCGTCAGGCATCGTGTTCCACCCGGTCATGGTGTAGCCCCTCTTCTTAAAGGCGTTGGCCGTCAGCTTGGCGCTGTTGTTATAGGTCAGCGTCTGGATCTTCATGGTGCCGGTGGCTTCCGGATCATTCTTGTCGAAGGCCACCTTGTACTTATTGGCTGTCCACTTGGCGTAGAAGGTCTTGTTGCCGGTGCTGCCCTTCTTGATGGCCGTCACCTTGGTCTTGAACTTCTTGTCGCTGTACCAGCCGGAGAAGGTGTAGCCGGTGCGGGTGGGGCTCTTCAGGGTGATGGTATCGGTGACGACCTGGTAGGTCGCCGGATTCTCCTCGCTGTTGGTGCCGCCGTTCAGGCTGTAGGTGATCTTGTAGTCAATGAGCTGCCACTGGGCGTAGAGCTTGACCGTAGCCCCGTTATCCATAGACAGGCCCTTGACCTTACATTTGTTAGTATAGGCTTCGCCGGGGTTCTCTTCCGTGGGATTCTGTACCGTGTTCCAGCCGACGAACTTATAGCCCTTGCGGCTGAAGGCGTTGCCCGTCAGGGTCTTCTCTGCATTGAAGGCGATGCCGGTCATGTCGGACATCTTACCGCCTGTGGCCCCGTTCTTAACAAAGGTGATCTTATACTTGTTGGGGGTCCACTTGGCGTAGTAGGTCTTGTTGCCGGTGGTGCCCTTCTTGATGTTGCCGGCCTTGGTCTTACACTTCTTGTCGGTGTACCAGCCGCTGAAGACGTAGTTCTCGCGAACAGGCTTCTGCAGCGTGACCGCGTCCAGAACGGTGTAGGCGGCGGGATTGTTCTCGTTATTGGTGCCGCCGTTCAGGTTGTAGGTGATCGTGTAATCGATCAGCTCCCACTGGGCGTAGAGTGTGACCTTGCCGTTGTTGGTCCTTGTGAGCTCTTTAGCCACGCCCTTGTTGGCGATGGCCAGGCCGGTGCCGTCTTTGCGGGTGTTCCAGCCGGTGAAGCGGTAGCCCTTGCGCTTAAAGGCATTGGCTGTCAGCGCCTTGCCGTTCTTGTAGGGAATACCGGTCTGATTACTCATCTTGCCGGTGCCGCCGTTGGCGTTGAAGACTACCGTGAACTTGTTCCTGGCGTAGGCTTCGTTGCCCGACACGCGGATGATCTTGGAATAGCTGACGCCGGAGCCGTCGTTGACAGTGGCTGTGACCCGGACCCAGCCGTCCTCCATGCCGCTCATGTACCAGCCGTCTGCCTCCTCAGAAAGAGAGAGGATGTCTTCATCGCTGCTCTCCAGGGTCATATCCCGGCAGGTGGCATAGTAGGGTCCGATCTCCGCCGTGAAGGGTCCGTCTGTCGCTTCATAGTCCACCAGGTCAGGCAGCTCCACGGACAGGCTCTCTGCGGGGATGATGGTGCTGATGCCGCAGAAGATGCGGAAATTGTCCTCGAAATCCTCCATGCTGCCATAGTAAGACGCCATCTTTTCGAAAAGCTGATCGAACTGTGCCCTGGAGCCTCCGTAGTAGATGTTGCCCCTGTAGACGAGGCCGGGCTCCTGGCCGTCGAATTGCTCAAGGCCCGCGGGAAGCACCAGATAGCCGGTATATCCTCCCTCAAAGGCATTCTCGCCGATCTTCCTGGTCCCGGCAGGAAGGGTATAGCCCTTGATCTTCGGGCAGTTGGCAAAAGCGCCAGAGCCGATCTCCTGCAGGTCTGCAGGCAGGTCGATACCGGGAAGGGCCGTGCACTCACCGAAGGCACTGTTACCGATATGGGTGACCGTATCCGGGATCGTTACACTCTGCAGCTTCCTGCAGCCCCAGAACAGAGAGTCTGAGATCCGGGTGATCGAGTCGGGAATGACCGCTTTCTGGATCTGTGTGCCCATCAGGGCACCTTCTCCGATGGCCTCCAGGCTGTCCGGCAGATTAATGGCGGTCAGGTTGTCGGCATAGGAGAAAGCATACTCGCCGATCATCTCGATACCTTCCGGCAGGGTAATGGTCTTGAGCCCGGTGCAGTCCATGAAGGCCGATTCTCTGATCTCCTTCAGGCCCTGAGACAGCTTGACGGTCTTGAGCTTAGAGCACATGCCAAAAGCGGCGGGGTTGATCACCTGGATGCCGGAGCCGATCTGCACCGTCTGCAGATTCCTGAGGTAATAAAACTGCAGATCTCCCATGTCGGTGACGCCGTTTTCGAACACGATCTTGATGATCTTGTCATTCTTGGACTTCCAGGGAACCTTATTGGGGTTGATTCCCTTCAGGGAGCCGTTTCCGTAGAAGGTCAGGGTCAGGCTGGAGCCCTTGCCGGAGATCTTCCATTTAGCCTCCTTCACCGTGGTCTCACTCGCATCCAGGGGATGGTCATAGGTGAGGGTGATGCTCTCCGAGAGATTCAGCGGGAGCGTTGTGACGAGCTCTCCGTCCGGTGTGCTGAACACGGCAGGAAGGGCGATCTCTTTCTTCAGGTGCAGGGGCGCCCGGATCACGCGGAGGGCGTCCATGCCGGCCAGAACATCTTCATTCACACCGGCTACAGAGGAGAGATCGAAGCCGCTCAGATCCAGCTCCTCCAGACTGCTGCAGCCCTTGAACATCCGGGTGATCTTGACCACATCACGGGTGTCCCAGCCGGTCAGGTCGAGGGTCCGGAGGCTCTCGCAGCCCTCGAACATCTGCGACATGTCCGTACGTCCCGTGACATCCAGGCCGGCCAGATGCAGCTCTTCCAGTTCTGCGAAGTATTGGAAGGCTCCCTCGCAGACATCCGGCAGGAGCACGCCGGGCTCCAGGGTCAGAGAACGGATACCGGCAGGAAAAACACCATGATTGACGCGGATCCTGTCGGATTCGATGCCGTCCAGTATGCCGCTGTCGGGGATCAGGATGTCAGTCCCTTCTCCCTGGTAGGAATACAGGGAGATCGCATCGTCGTACTGATCGTACTCCGCATAAAAGTCATTCAGCCACGCGCTGGTCTCCCCATGGACGGTAAGCGTACCCTCCCATAAGAGGTCAGACCCGTCATTGGTATACACATCGACATCCGTGGTGCCTGCCCGCAGGGCACGGATATAATACAGACCGTCATCGCCGCGGTAAGCCTCCGCGATACTCTCGTCTATGAAATCAAAGGTCACGGACTTGTCTGTCGCGTCCTCCGGCAGGATCGTCACCAGGGCCGGCTTCTCATCGCCCACATAGAGATCGTCGGGCAGGGAGACATACAGGTCCTCCGCCATGATGGTCTCCGCCAGTTCTGTCTCATAGAGGCCCTCCGCATCGAGGAAGATGCTGCCACAGTTCTCGCAGTACCAGTATTCCGCAGTCCCGTCGACCGTCAGGCCCTCTTCATGGACCAGCACATGTGTCCGCGGCAGGACCGTGTCCTCCATGGTGATCTCTTCTTCTCCCGCAGCATCCCGGAAGATCTTCCCGCATTCGTCGCAGACCCAGTAGGTGATCATGCCTTCGTTCCAGCAGTCGGGCTCTGCCCCGGGATTTTCTGTGAGCGTGTGCGTGTGCACAACAGGCTCATCGCCGGCGGAATTATAATTATATCCGGCGATCATCAGATCGGCGGCGTCAAAAACAGCGAACATATCGGAGCTGCTGCCTGTAGCGTCGCCTCTGTCATAGGTATAGTGGATGTCCGCACCGTCCGGGTGCAGGGTATAGCCTGTCTGGAGGCCGTCAGCCTCTATGGTATCTGTCGTGCCGGCCAGGAACAGCAGGTCCGGCGCGCCGATACTGCCGTCGTCGCAGTTGGTCACATCCACGAGATAGTTCTGACCGTCGGGCATGGAGACCATGTTCCACATATGGCCGCCCGCTCCCGTGCCGCCGTCCATATTGCCGGTCACGGTGATGCAGCTGACATTGCCGGAGAAGGAAGAGAGGTCGCACAGATATTTAAAGGCCTTGGAATAACCCTCGCAGACCACGTCCGTAGAGGCATCATCGTCAAAGACCCAGATCAGCTGCCAGGGATCACCGTACTCCTGGTTCTCATCCACGGCGGCATGGTTGTAGTTGACTCTGCTGCAGATCTCGTTCTTATAGCCGATAAGCTTCTCGTAGTCGGTGGCGCCGGCATACTGATCCACGATCTCATGGGCCGCGGTCACCGTCGATCCGACGCTGCTGCCGATCTCTGTGTTGACGGTATACTCCCCTGCTGCGTATTTTGACACGACCGGGAAGGAGATCGTGATATTTCCCTGACATTCAATATACTGTTCACCGTTCTCATCGACCCCGCCCACGTAATCGGGCATAGTCGTCCCTGTGCTGGCTGTCTTGTTATACCAGTACATCTGGTAGGGATTCTCCGCCAGGAGCACATCGATGAGCAGGCTCAGGTCATAGCTGAGTTTGCTGTCGACAGCCGCCAGTGCCTCCTCTGTGAAGGCCCCGTCCGCGAAGATCGTCTCCACGCCCAGTTCCTGAGCTGTCCATCTGTCCTGTCCCACTAGCTCTTCCACCGGGATCTCGATGACCGTGGAGGCCCTTTCGCCGCTGGCGATCAGGGGGATCTGCTCCATGATCTTTCCATAGAGCGCCAGGTTCATGCCCGAGAGCCTGCTCGCCGCGCTCTTCTTCAGAAGCTTCCTGCCCGAGGACGGGCCGCCCTTCATGGCGTTCTCAAAATAGGACGCGAAGAGCTCGTCCGGGTCCGTGCTGCCGCCGGGCCTGTAAGACTGACCGGCGGGAGACAGCACAGGAAGATCCGCGGCAGTCGTCTCCTCGGTCTCCTCCTCCACGATCTCCGTCTGCTCGGTGACAGTCGTTTCTACTGTCTCTTCTTCAAGCTCGGTCTGGCCGGCCTCCTCCGCGGCGGGCGCCTCCGGAGCAGGCTCCTCAGCCTCTTCTGTAACATCCGTCTCCTGGCCGGCAGCAGGCACTACCTCCTGCACCGGTTCCTGCGGCGTTTCCTGGACCGGCTCCTGTGCCGGTTTCTGCTCCTGCGCAGGCTCCGCCTCCTTCTCTGCGGCAGGCTCTTCCGCCTGCTCTGCCGCTTCTTCCATTGCCGCAGGCGCAGTGTCTTCCTGCGCGTACAGGACAGCGGCATGCGACATGGTCATGACGATTGCCAAAAGGATGGATATAGCTCTTTTCTTCATGATGATGTATCCCCTGTCTTTAGGTCTGATATGTGATATGGTTCCTCAGGGCGGCGGCAACCGCCTCTTCTTATTATATACGATAGTACGTAGATTGGGACGGTTGGATTGATTTAATTATAGAAAAAAGCTGCCGCGGAAGCGGCAGCTTTTCATGCTTGCTATGCAGATTGTCAACGCCCGTTCCTTAGAAGGAGCCTCCATATACCCAGACAGCAGTTCCGCCCGGAATGTGGAAGTACACATACTTGGCATTGGCCCAGTTGACACGGATGCAGCCGTGGGAGATGTTCTTGCCGCCGGAGGCGTTAATGCCGTCCTTCAGCGTCTGGCCGCCCAGAAGAGCCGACTTGGGCTCCGCCCTGCTCTCGCCGTCGTTGCTGCCCAGACGTGTCCCCTTCTTGTACAGCAGCGTGTGGATGAAGAATCCGCTGTTGATGTAGGTGCAGTAGAAACCGGTGGAACCGCCGAAATCTCTCTGCCTGACACCGTTGGTACCGGTGGTGTGGTTGCTCTTACGGGAGCTGATGGACTTCGCGATAGAGGACTTCCTGCTCGGTGTGATATGTCTCTGACCGGTCTTCCAGTCTCTCTGTCCGTCCGCGCTGTGGAAAGCCCAGGTCTTCCTGCGGACCCACTTGCCGCCTGACTTCTCATAGATGCCCATCATGTGGTTGGACTTGTTGGCCATGATCAGCCAGTTAGTGCTGGAGGAAGCGCCGGACCCCTTGTTGGCCTTGGCATCCATTTCCGCGATCTTCTTGTTGTAATTGGTGATCTTGCCGTTGGCATCGACCTTCCAGGTATTGCCTTCCGGATCCTTCCAGCTGTCATTGCTTGTCACCAGCCGGCCGTTGTTGTCGTAGGCATAGTAGCCGCCGTCTCTGGGCACAACGCCCTTCTGCATGGCACCGCTCTTGCCGAAATAGTATGTGCCGTCGCCTTCAATGGTCAGCGGTCCGGTCACCATTGCGCCATTCTCAGGTTTCAGGTAGTACCAGATATCTTTGAGCTTGATCCAGCCGGTCTGCATCTTACCGGTATCAGGATCGAAGTAGTACCAGATATTGTTGTCCTTCTGCCAGCCGGTCGCGATGTTGAAATCGGACTTGTAATAATAGGTATCCTCACCGTCCTTCACGAAACCGGTCTTCAGAGAATGCTCCGCATCATCATTGATGAAGTAGGGCTTGTTGTTGTAAACATACTTGCCGGGGGTAGTCACGCGGGCCGGACGTCCGTCTGCATTGTCTGCGTAAAGGTAGGACTTGCCGTCGATCTTGATCACGCCGCCCTTGGCTGCGCATGTCTTGGCGTCGAAGTAGTAGAACTGTCCGTCCCTCTCCTGGCTGCCGGTGAGGAGCTGTCCGTCGGCACCCGCAAGATAGTGCTTGGGGCCGTCGTCGATCCAACGATCCTTAACCATAACGCCCTTGCCCTGGGCATCCTTTTCATAGTAGAAGCTCTTGGTGACAGCGCTCTTGCCAGACCCGGTGGTGATGGAGATCAGACCGCTCCTGGAAACGCCGGTCTTGGTGTCGAAATAATAGCCCTCGCCATCAATGGTGGCCTGTCCGGTGGTCACGACGTTGTTGGTAGGGTTCACATAGTACCAGTTGTCCTTGTAACTGGTCCAGTCGGCCTCCGCAAGAACGCCCTTGCCGCCTTCCTCAACGAACAGATACTTCTTGCCGCTGATGGTCTGCAGGCCGGTCACGGACGCGCCGCTCTTGTTGAAGTAATAGGTCTTGGTAACGGTGCCTGCCATGACAGCTTCTTCCGCCGTAGTCTGCTCTTCCATGTCGGCAGTGATCTCATCACCCTCGATGGCCGCATCCACAGCCTGGGTGGCCGCGACCTGCACGGTCTCAGTGAACCAGCCGGTCTTCATCTCGCCGTGAAGGCTCTTGGAGGGATCCAGATAATACCACTTGCCCTTGACTTCCTGCCAGCCGGTCGCCGCGCAGATGTGGCCGTCCTCATCCTTCTCCATGTAATACCATTTCCCGCTGATCTTGGCCCAGCCGGTGCTCTTCTGGTTCTTGCCGTCGGAGGCGAAATAGTAATACTTGCCGTTGATGGTCCGCCAGCCGGTGTTCATCATGCCCGTCGCGGGGCCGAAATAGTAGTTGCGGGCGACTTTCTTGTTCTTGCCGTTGACCTTCTCGGTGACCTTGATGGACTTCCAGCCCCTCTGGACCACACCGCTGCCGTTGGCATAGTATTTCTTCTTGCTGGCGGTGAACCAGCCGGTCTCCATGTACTCATCGGAAGCCAGATAGTAGATCTTGCCGTCGATGGTCACAAACTTGTTCTTGGCATACTTGCCGTTGGGCAGCTTAAATTTCCACTTGCCGTTCTTCTTCACCCACGTGCCGGCATAGGACTGCAGGGTGATGGATGCGGTCAGGGAAGAATCATCCGCAGACCTGGCCGTGATGGTCACTGCGTTCTCCGGCGTGGTGCCGACGATGCCCTTGACGACGCCGTCCGCAGATACGGTGACGACGCTCTCATCAGAGGAGCTCCAGATCACCTCGCCGATCTCAGCGCCTTCCGGCTCCGCCACGACTTCCAGCGCAAGACTCGAGCCGACATTGACCTTGGTCGGGGTCGTCTTCTTGCCCTTCTGCACGATCTTGACGGACTCCGCCTTCACGACAGCGTCAGCGGCCTCGTCAACAACGGTTCCATCCACAAGCTCTTCTGTGGTCTCCTCTGTTCCCTGGTTCTCAGCGGGAACAGTGCCCTCCTGACCCTCCGTGGTGGGCTCAGTGGTCTGTTCGGTTCCCTGACCCTCGGTCACTGCGGGAGTGGTCGTCTCTTCCCCTGCAGCGCCTCCCTCATTGCCTTCGGGGGCAGGGGTCTCGCCCTCCGTCGTGTCACCGCCGGTGGGGGCAGGTGTCTCTGTGGTTGCCTCGGTGCTGCTTTCTGTCGTCTCTTCCACAGCGGGTTCACCGTTCTCCGCAGCGGTCACGTCCATGACCGGCACAGATGTGAACAGCATGGCCGCCGCGAGCAGCATTGCAAGCCTTCTCTTCAACATACCCATCGTTTCACTCCTTCACAGTTTTGAATAACTTGTTACTATATGCCAAAAACATCTCCTCGGGCTCTCCTTGGCGATGTCTGCAGCGTCTGTTCTGTTTCCGTTTCACAGCTCCGACTGTGAGCGGGGCATAGAGACACTCCGTTATTGTACCGCTGATCAGTTCTTTTTTCCATCATAATTCTGTACAAAATTGTGAAAAGTTTGTAAAAAAGCACGTATAATATGACAAAAAAGAACAAGCAGCCGGCACTCATCGGTGCGGAGAACCTGTTTTCGAACTTTCAAGTGTGATTATACACCCTTTCAGTCTATTTGTGAAGTATTTGTTTCAGTTTTGTAACAATTTCTTTATTTTTGTAAATGTGCAATAAAATCCCGGCCTGCGGTACAGAAGACGCCGCGCGGAGTCACCGCGGGCAGCCTGTGCCGGCAGGCCGGGATCTCTCAGGATCCGGAATCAGTGGTAGACGACCACCTTGGTCCCCGAAGGGATATTGTTGTAGATCCACTTGGCGTTGTCCAGGGTGAGCCGCACGCACCCGTGGGACACGGCCCGGCCCAGCTGTGAAGAGGTGCTGCCCCTCACCTTGGATGGCGAGCCGGACTTCACATACAGGATCGAATGGAAGAGGTAATCGCCCCAGAACTGGGTGGCATACCAGCAGCGGTTATTGGCCGCTGTGTCGAAATATTTGAGCTTGATGCCGACCTTGAAGGTCCCCTCCGGTGTCGGCGTGGCCCTGGCGCCGTCTCCGCAGCTCCACCGCTTCACCCGGGTCCACTTGCCCTTGGAGCCCTGATAGACGGACACCTTGTGGGTGCTCCGATTGACCAGGATCAGATACCGGGTGGAGGAGCTGTAGCCCTGGGCCTTCCTGTCCATGGCATCCGGTGCCGGACCGGTCATCTTGCCGTCCGCACCCAGCTTCATGCCATCCACGACGGTATTGACCGCCATAGCGCCGCCGCCCTTGAAATAGTATCTGGCCCCGCCGATGGTCTTCCAGCCCGTGACCATGGCCCCATTCTTGCCGGGCTGCAGGTAATAGGTCTTGCCGCTGAGCGTCAGCCAGCCGGTCTGCCTCTCTCCGTCGCCGTTGAAGTAGTACCAGCTCCCGCTGATCTTCTTCCAGCCCGTAGCCATGTGGCTCCAATAGTAATAGGTCTTGCCGTTCTCTGTGATCCAGCCGGTCCTCAGCGCGTTGCCGCTGCCGAAATAATAGGTCCTTCCATCGATCACGGTGGGCCCGCTCCCGGTGGCGAGAACGCCCCGGCCGTCCTCATTGATAAACAGATATTTCTTCTTATTGATCGTCTGTACGGCCTTCACCGACGCGCCGCTGCTGTTGAAGTAGTAAGTCTTGCCCTCTTCCGTAAACCAGCCCGTCTTCATCCTGCCGTGCAGTTCCTTCGAAGGCTCCAGATAATACCAGCGCAGGACCTTCTTGCTGTCCTTGACCTGCTTCCAGCCGACAGCCGCGCAGATATGCCCGTCGTCGTCCTTCTGCATGTAGTACCATTTCCCGCTGATCTTCTTCCAGCCGGTGCTCTTCTGGTTCTTCCCGTCGGAAGTGAAGTAATAATACTTGCCGCCGATGGTCCGCCAGCCGGTGTTCATCACTCCCGTGGCAGGGCCGAAATAATAATAGCGCGTGACTTTCTGATTCTTGCCGTTGATCTTTTCAGTGACCCGGAAGTCTTTCCAGCCCCTCTGGATGGCGCCGCTCCCGCGGGCATAGTATTTCCTCTTGCCCACGGTGATCCAGCCGGTCTTCATGTAACCCTTGGCATCCAGATAATAGATCTCGCCGTCGACCGTCACGAACCTGTTTCTGGCATAAGCGCCGTCCGGCAGGAGAAATCTCCACTTCTTGCCGCTCTTCACCCAGTCGCCGGCGTACGCTTCCTCCTGCGCAGACGCGGTCATGGAAGCGTCCGTGACTTCTGTCGTCGCTTCCGAAACCTCTTCCCCAGGCGTCTCTTCGGTCGTGCCCTCGGATCCTCCTTCTGTAATAATTTCAGAAGGTCCTTCCGTCGTGACTTCGGACTGCCCCTCGGTCGTACCTTCAGATTCTCCTTCCGTCGTTATCTGAGGCGCGCTTTCCGTCGTGCCCTCAGACTGTCCTTCCGTCGTGACGGCGGGAGCTGCTTCGGTTGTGCCTTCCGTAACGTTTTCCGTCGTGACTTCGGGTTCTTCTGTCTTTGTTTCAGAAACACCTTCAGTCGTGACGGCGGGTTGCTCGTTCTGCTTCTCTTCGGCGCCCTGCGACTGACCGGCAGGCTCCTGCACAGCCTCCTGTCCGGTCTCCTCCGCCCCAAGAACGGCCGCAGGAGCGCTTACAGAAAGAAAGGCGGCAAGAACCACAGCCAGGAGCCTTACCGCTCTGTTTCCCGGAGAACGCTTCCTTCTCATCCGTCTCTCCTTTCCCGGCAGGACCTCTGCCGATGTGTGATTCCGTCCTGGGGCGACCTGTCTGGCCCTTGCTCCCACCCCATTCTGTCTGCTGATAACATGTGGGATGGCTCGCGTGACTTGTTCTCAACCCATTCTGTCTTCTAGTGTCATGCGGGATGACTCGCGTAGACTTGTTCTCAACCCATTCTGTCTTCTAGTGTCATGCGGGATGACTCGCGTGACTTGTTCTCAACCCAGATAGTAACTTCAATTCTATTTGGGTTGATACTGGCACCTGTAAGTCACCCCAAACACTTGCCGACACCCTTCCGGGTTGACCGCAGCACCTGAACTATCACCCCAAACTCTCGCCGACAACCTTCCGGGTTGACCACAGCACCTGGCTTATCACCCCAAACTCTCGCCGACAACCTTCCGGGTTGACCGCAGCACCTGAACTATCACCCCAAACTCTCGCCGACAACCTTCCGGGTTGTCCACAGCACCTGAACGACTGCTGATCCGCCCCCGGTCATGCAGCCGATCATCATTTATTACAATCTCGTTACAATCAGTATACCTTCCCGCCCTTACTCCTTGCAATACAATTATATTCTGCGCCGGTCCTTCTCAATCTTCCTGCCGGGCAGATCTAAAGCAGTTGCCGGGCAGACCCAAGGCAGTTCCCGGCCGGCTCCCCTCATACTCCCTGTCTGTCCAGCAGGCCGCGGACGAAGTCTCCGCCGAACATGGCGCGGATGTCCTCTTCGCTTTTGATCTCGTGGTCTTTGAGGAGGGTCTTCATGAGGCCGTAGCCGGGGGTGCGCAGCATCTGGCTGTCGTCCTCCTCCAGGAATTCGAACTGGAGCAGGTTGGCGATGGACTGCTCCAGGAATCCCAGGAAGCTCTCCTCGATCCAGTAGCTGCAGCGCATCTTACGGAAGCGGTTGCCCAGGGTCCTGGCCCGCAGGTAGTCGTCCATGCCGTCCACAGGATTCTGCCAGATGTCGGCAAAACAGTAATCGTAGGCGCCGTCCTCCAGATGCTCCAGAAAGTCCAGAGCGTCCTGCTCTATGATATGGATCTTGTCCGGATGGTCGAACTGGGGCAGGAGGGTCTCCTTGAAGATCCGGATGACCTCGGGCTCTCTCTCCACGATGGTGACCGACCGGACATTGTCCTTGCGGTGGGCCATGTAGGCATAGTAGCCCAGGCCCAGACCCAGGGTCAGGACATCGCCGGAGGCCTCCTCGATGGGCTGCTCCATGGTCACGGTCTCGTTGGGCGTGATGCTCATCCAGCAGCGGTCGCCCTCGTAGAAGGCCGGATAATACAGCTCGCCGTCCAGGATGCCCAGGGTATTGATCCGCCGGCTCCCGTCCGCCGCCGGTTCCCTGTCAAAAAACAGCTCGCCGCTGTAGAACCTGGTCTCCTCGAAGCGGAAGGCCCCTTCCCGGGCCGGAATGCTGCGGATCTTCTGCATGTAGGGATTCTGCATGAGCTCTTCCGCGCTGTAGACGGTGGTATAGGGCAGCATCCTCTCCAGGAAGGCTCCCAGCTCCACCTGCCCCAGACCGATCCGGCGGCCCAGCACCACCAGGGGGTAGATCCGCTTTTTGGTGACCTGGAAGAAGCCGGCCAGCTCCGAGACCGTATTGAGCTTGTCACGGTCATCCAGCGGCACCACCATGCGCCTCTCGATCATCTCCCCGATCCGGTAGTTGAGATCCTCCTGTTCCGCCAGCTCTCTGGACAGACGGATGATCCCGTCCCTGACTTCCTGTGACTGTTCAATAATCATACCCTTAACCTCCGATCCGTTCTGACCACCCCTCTGTCCGCCCCGCTGTCCGCAAATAAGGGGTGTACTTCTGTTTTCCCCTTTTCTTCGGTCCTCATGGGATCATTGTACAAAAAGGGTCATTTGAACAATTTTTAAATAAATACGTCGGAAACAATTGCAAACAATATATATTTTTAGTATAACTAGTTTTAAGAAGTGCATTAATATAAACTGATATGTAATGACCATTGTC
>DGGX01000037.1:11553-11933 GCA_002392385.1 Lachnospiraceae bacterium UBA3863 | reverse complement strand
CCGCCATCGTCCTGTGCGGCATCCTCTACTACAATATCGCCTCCGTCCGCCGGGCCTGACAGGCTCTCAGCCCAGCCGGATCTCCAACAGATCCAGGCTGCCGCGGCCGGTATAGGTCAGATACAGCTCACACACGCCGTCCGGGATCTTGACCGCGCCATCGTGCCAGGTCCAGTTCCGCGACGGCGTGATCTCTATGGTCCCCACCGGCGCGCCGCCCGCTTCCGTGCGGACCTCCACCTGTCCCCGGGCGCTGCCCCGGGTCTGCACGCCCACGGCAATGATCCCCCGGATGTCAAAGTACCTGAAGACCGCGGTCATCCCCTTCCTGCCGCCGCGGATATACTGGCGGGGCTTGGTGCCCGGCGCGTCCGGGTCCG
>DGGX01000037.1:11328-11486 GCA_002392385.1 Lachnospiraceae bacterium UBA3863 | reverse complement strand
AGTCTGGGTGAAATAAGGGTGCCCGCCCAGCAGGACCATGGGTGAGGAGATCACCGGCCTGTGCCTGCCGTACAGGTTCGCCGCCATGGACGCCGGATACACGCCCCGGCCCTCCAGCGGCCTGCAGGTGAGTCCCTGGGAGGTCATCTCCACCTGGG
>DGGX01000037.1:0-11283 GCA_002392385.1 Lachnospiraceae bacterium UBA3863 | reverse complement strand
TCATCTCCACCTGGGGGATGCTGCCGTCCGGCAGGATGTGGATCCGCTCCGCGCAGCCCTGCCGCGAGAACATGGAGCAGTTGGTCTGGCGGTGGTAGAAAATATACCACTCCCCGTTGATCTTCTCGATACCGCCGTGGTTGTTGCCGTAGCAGTTCTTTTTCTCCGGGGTGAAGGGCACCTCCTGCCGGGCCCGTCTCGCGTCAGCGAGAGCGGTCCCCGCCTCCTCCGCCTCTCCCCGGGCAGCCGACAGGGCACGGGCAGCCGCCTCTCCCACTGAGTGAGGCTCGACGAAGGAGTCGCAGTTGCTGATGATGACGCCGCCGTAGACGTATCCCCTGTCGGGGCGGTCGCTGACGGCATAGCAGAGCTCGTGGAGATTGACCGAGGAGTAGACCAGATAATACCGGCCGTCGATCTTGCGGATGGAGCTGGCCTCGAAGAACTCATGCCCTTCATAGCCCGTCCCCTCCGATTCGCCCAGGGTGGGAAGGAGGCGGCGCGGCTCCGTCTTCACGGTCACCATGTCCTCCTCCAGCTGCATCACCACGGAAGCCTTATGTTCCTTGCCGATGGCGCTTCTGGTCCTGGGACCGTTACCGCTGTAGAGCCAGATCTTTCCGTCGTCGTCGATGAAGACCCCCGGATCGAACTGGATCGTATCGCCTGCCCGCTCGCCGATGTTCCGGCCATAACGGTCATGCACGATCCCCAGGAACTCATATCGCCCGGCCGGCTCGTCGCAGACGGCCACACCGATGGACAGAATCTTGTCATCCGGGCAGTAATAGAGATAATACCGCCCGTCCCTGCCCCGGACCACGTCCGGCGCCCACAGCTCATGATTGCCGTCCGCCATACGCGGGTCCTGGGTCCGTCTGTAGATGATGCCTTCATAGCGCCAGTCCGTCAGGTCATGCACGTCCGCCGACCAGCAGACGTAGTCGTTCATGCAGAATTTCTTGCCGTCGAAACGGTCATGACTGCCGTAAATATAGACACGGTCTCCGAAAACATGGGGCTCCCCGTCAGGAACGTACTCATATTCCGGAAGATAAGGGTTAGTGATCTGTCCGTTGATCTTCATGTCTGTCTCTCTCAGATGTTCTGACCGGCTCTTCAGCAAATGTTATATGCCCGGCTTTTCAGAGCTCTTACAGTACCTCCACCAGCTCGATGTGGAAGTTCAGTTCCTTGCCCGCCATCTCGTGGTTGGCGTCCAGCGTGATGGTGGTATCGTCCATGGCCGCGATGGTGACCGGGAAAGGCCTGCCCATGCCGTCGGACAGGAAGACCCTCTCTCCCACGGGGAAATTCTCCGCCCCCGGGACCTGGCTCAGGTTCAGGACGATGATGCGGGAAGGATCGGGCATGCCATAGGCCTCCTCCGGCATGAGATGGGCATCCAGGGCCTGTCCCACTTCCATGTCGGCCACCGCCTTGTCAAAGCCGGGGATCATCATGCCCGCGCCGCAGGTGAACTCCAGAGGCTCGCCCCGGTCATAGGAGGAGTCGAACTGGGTGCCGTCGTTGAAGGTCCCGCGATAGTGGACACGCACGGTCTTGCCCACGTTCCGGCCCTCGATCCAGTTGGGCCTGGATCCGCAGCATCCGCCGCCGCAGCAGCCGCCTTCCTCGTCGTCCTCATGGTGACCGCCGCAGCACTCGTGATCCTCGTCCTCACCGTGGTGGCCGCAGCACTCGTGGTCTCCGTCCTCGCCGTGGTGGCCGCAGTGATGTTCTCCGTGATGATGATCACAGTTGGCGCCGGTATCCACAAGATCGCCTGCCAGATAGGCCTCTACAGCCGCGTCCGCGTCTCCCTCGGCACCGGCGCAGACCTCGATGCCGGCGCTGGTCAGGGCGTTGAGGGCGCCGCCGCCCAGACCGCCGCAGATCAGGACCTGAATGCTCTGGTCCGCCAGCAGACCGGCCAGGGCGCCGTGACCGATCCCGTTAGAGCCGATCACCTCGCTGCCGACGATCTTCCCATCCTGCACATCGTAGACCTTGAACTGCTCCGTTCTCCCGAAATGCTGGAAAATATGTCCGTTTTCATAAGTCACTGCGATTTTCATCTGCTTGAATATGCTCCTTTCTGCTCTCTCAGGGCCTGACGGGCTGCAGGAAATAGTATTCGCCGAAGTGGATGCCGGAGATTCCCATGCCCTTTACACCCTCCACTTCTTCATAGAAGCAGGCATAGTAGGCATCCGGGGACATGAAGTCCGGGCTTCCGATATAAATGGTGCCTTCCGGATAGAATCCGTCCCCGCCGGAGAAATAGTAGGGCAGAGTATCTGACTGTCCGTTTCCGCCGTACAGGGTGACGGTCCCGTCCTCAGAGAAGTCCGCGTAGTCAAAATAGGCGCTCAGCTCGGGGTCCAGGTTCTTCCAGTTGAAGTAGACCAGGGCATCGGGAATGAACTGGGCGGGCACCTCCTCGCCGGCGTCCAGGGTCTCCACGGAGAACGTGCCGTCGTTGTAGCGGGTGATCAGGATATGTCTGCCGTCCGGAAGCTCCAGCACATAGGTGTGGTAATAGTCCGCCTCCTCATCCTGCAGGACGTTGATGCCCAGCTCGGCAAAATCCTCCAGCAGCCGGTCGAAGTCCTCCTGGCTGACGGCGCCGTTCTCGTCCGCGACCAGGCCCAGACCTTCGGTGATGGCGTTTTCGCCCGTGTCATTGTCATCGCTCAGGTAGCTGGTGATACCGCGCATGAACTGGACATCCGCGTCGTCAGGCCTCTGCTCGGCGATGTTGGTGTAGGCCTGTGCCGCGTTGCCATAGTCCGCGGTCTGCACATAAGCTGTGGCCAGACCTTCCCAGGCCTGGAGATTCTTGGGCTCGATCTCGAGGACCTGGTTGTAGGCCACGATGGCCTCCTCATAGTTGAGCTCCACCAGATAACGTTCGCCCAGCTCCAGCAGCTCCTGGATGGAGAGCGGCTGCTCTTCCTCCGCGGGGATCGGCGCAGGGGCCGTCCCGCCGCCGCCTCCGCAGCCGGCCGCGGCCATGACCAGGCCCGCGCAGAGCAGCATACAAACACATTTTCTCATAAATCTTTTCATCCTCCCGTCCCCCTGTCAGTAGACTCTTTCTGTGTAGGCGTCCAGTTCCTGCTTCTCTCTGCGGTTCTGTGCCCTGAAAACAAAGGTGCACACGACGGCGGCGATCCCCAGCAGGGCCCCTGCCGTGATACTGATCATTCCCAGTGTCATCTCTCAGCCTCCCTCCGCGTCAGTCCAGCCAGCCGGAGGCGCGCAGGTCCTCCAGGAGGCCGCCCAGGCGGTCCATCTCTACGTCCCCCGCCGTGCTGTCATACAGTGCCTGCGCCTGCTCCGCATATCCCGCGGCGGCGGTGTAGTCCCGTTCCGACTGGGGCAGGCCGCCCTGCCGGTCGATCTCCAGAAAAGCCAGCCGCTTGTAGGTCTCGTAACGGTTGGGATAGTCCTCCAGCATCCTGTTCAGGACCCCGGCCGCCTCTTCCAGCTGCCCGTCCGTCTCCAGCAGGATAGCATAGTTCTCCCAGGTGCGGAAGGAAGCGCCGCTCCCTTCCGTCAGCGACCGGTAGATCCCGATGGCGTCCCCGGTCCGTCCCATGGAGACATAGACATCCGCCAGCTGCTCTGAGAGGGCGGAGGCAGCGCCCGGCTCTCCCGCGTACTGACTGAGAAAAGATATCTCCTCTTCATTGTAGTCCTCTCCCAGCTGCCGGTAGGCGCCGGCACAGAGCAGGATCGCGCGGCTGCGCAGGCTGTCCGAGGAGGCCATGGAGATCGCCCGCTTCAGGTGTCCGACCGCCTCCGCGTATTCTCCCTGCTGGTAGAGGATCTCGCCCTCGATCATCTCGACGGAATCCTCGTCCAGGCCCTTGGCCACGGCCTGGTCCAGGTACTCCCGGGCCTTGTCCGTATCGCCCGCCACTGCCAGGCACAGGGCGATGTCGCGGTAATAGCGGCTGTTGTCCGGATTATAGAGAAGGGCTGATTCCAGCACGCGGGCGGCGTTGTCATAATCTCCCCGCTCGTAATAGGCATTGCCGATCAGGTAGTACATCTCGGCCAGGGTCTGCCGGTCCTCCTCTGTGGAGACCCTGTATTCCGGGGAGTTGATCACCTGCCGGCCGTATTCGATACAGCCGTCATAGTCCCCGCTCCTGTAGAGGCACTCCAGCTTCTTCTCATAGGCGCCGATCCGGTCGGGCCGGGTGCGGATCTGTTCCTCCGCCAGCGCCTGGGCCTCCTCGTAGCGGCCCTCCGCGATCAGGGCGTCCGCGTCCAGAAGACCGGTGCTGTAGCTGTTGTTGATCTCTCTGACCCGCAGGGCTGCGCCCGATCCGATCAGGAGGGCCGAGGCCGCGTACATGGCCGCCAGCATGGCCCGCCGGCTCCGCCGCCGGTTCTGCAGGCCCTTGTAGCGGGAATCCAGCTCCAGGATATGGGTCAGGGCGTAGTGCAGCTCGCTGCCGTTCTGGTAGCGCAGGGCGGGATCCGGCTGCATGCAGGTGTTGATGATGTGGGCCAGGCCCTCGCTGATGTCCAGATGGAGCTTGTCGATAGGCACGATCTCCCAGTAACGGGCGGTGGGCTTCACGCCGGACAGGAGGTAATAGAGGGTGGCGCCCAGACTGTAGACATCGGACCGTTCGTCGACGCCCGCGCCGATGACCCTGTCCAGCAAGTCCGCCATGGCGTCGTCCATGGGGGCCAGCTGCCGCACGCTGGTGAACATGCGCGGCACCTCTGTCACCTTCTGAGAGATCTGCCCGTCCCCGGTATCCCCGGAGGGAGCGGCGCTCTCTTTTCTCCCGAAGGCGGCCTCCGTGACCGCCTCTCCGATGCCGGTGCTCTGCCCGACGGTCTTCTGCCCGCCGAAGGCGGCTTCTGTGGCTGTCTCCCCGCTGCCGGCGGTCTGCCCGACGGTTCCCTGCCCGCCGAAGGCGGCCTCCGTGACCGTCTCCCTGCTGCCGGCGGTCTGCCCGACAGGGCTCTGTGCGCCGAAAGCGGCCTCCGTGGCTTCAGGATCCACGGCCGGCCTGACAGGTGCCGGACGCTGGGATGCCGAGCGCTGGGGCGCCGGCGTCGCCTGTGCGGCTCTGGCAGGGGCCGGACGGGGCATGGTTCGGATCAGGCGGTTGATATAGCCGTACATGTCGATGCTGTGGTACTGCTCCGGCGGCGCGTAGCCGACGCTGATGCCGGTGGACTTGCGCGCCGAGGCGTCGAAGGCCAGGGAGACGTTGAAGTCGATGAGACAGATGTCCCCGTCCGGCTGCAGCATGATATTCTCCGGCTTGATATCGCTGTGGATCACCGGCGGCTTCTGGCTGTGCAGGGCCGTTAGGGCCTCTGACAGCTGCACCGCCCATTTCAGGACCTGCTTCTGGTCGAACTTGCCCCTGCCGGCAGCGGCCTGCTTGAGGTTGCTGCCGGGGATGAAATCCATGACCGTATAGATATCCTCGTCATCGCTGACAAAATCATAGATCCTGGGCAGGTAGGTGTGCCTGAGCTTCTTCAGGACGTCCACCTCCGCCCGGTTGTCCATCTGGCCCTTCACGCTGTCCTTGACGCGCTTGACGGCCACGTCCGTCTTCAGACGCAGGTGATAGGCCTTATAGACCTCCCCGCCGCCTCCGGCGCCGAGGATCCCCTCGATCCGGTAGGTCTCATTGAGTACATCGCCGATCTTAAACATGTTAAAACCCCGCCTTGTGCCGGTCTGCCGTGTTTTCTGTCTGTCAGTTCTCCCCCGCCTTTTTGACCTGGATCATGTAATTGAGGCGGGTGGACAGGTGCTCGCCCAGGATGTGGGAGCCGATGGTGACCAGCTTCATCTTGAGTCCCGGAATGACCAGCATCCTGCCGGCCAGGGCCCCGTCGATGCCCTCCCGGGCGGCCTGCCTGGCCGTGATCTGACGGCCGGACACCTTGACGCCCGCGTTGTCGTTGAAAGCCGTAGCTACCGGGCCGGGGCAGAGGCAGCTCACCTTGACCGGGCTGTGGGCCCGGCGCAGCTCCTCGTGGATGGCCTCCGTCAGACGGACCACGTAATTTTTGGACGCATAATAGCTGGAGAAGGTAGGCCCCGAGGTGAAGCCCGCGCAGGACCCCACATTGAGGAGCACGCCGCTCCCCTCCTCCGTCAGGTCGCGGAGGAAGAGCTTGCTCAGGATATGGACGGAGGTGACGTTGAGGTCGATCAGGGTCAGCTCCTTGTCCAGGTCGGTCTCCAGGAACTTACCGTAGACGCCCATGCCGGCGTTATTGACCACCATGCCGATGCGGCTGCCGTCCGCCTCCGCGATCTCACGGGCCTCGCGGTGGAGGCGCCAGCACTCCTCCCGGACCGACAGGTCAGCCGGCAGCACCGCCGCCCGGCGCTCCGGATAGGCCGCCAGGATCTCCTCCCTGAGAGCCCGGAGTCTGTCCTCGCTCCGGGCCGTCAGAATCAGGTCATAGCCCAGCTCCGCCAGATAGATGGCCATTTCCTTCCCTATGCCGGCGCTCGCACCGGTGACAAGTGCATACATAGTCTTTCCTCCCGATTGAAAACAGACAGGACCGCATCAAAACATACAGGACAGGTCCTGTTTCCTAATCATAACAGGTCCTCATGATTATTGCCACCGCGGACCGGAACTCAGCCGGACATAAGCCGCGGGTCCGGGCCCCGCCGCGCATCTGCGGGGGTCCGGCTCAGCTGATCAGCCACCGCACGTGGCTTCCCTGGTCGTCCTTGCTGACGATGAGCTGGTCCTCGATCTCCTGTTTCATCTCCGTGACATGGGAGATGATGCCGATGAGGCGGGATCCGCCCGCCATCTGGCGGAGGACCTTGACGGCCTGGTCCCGGGAGTGGCTGTCCAGGGAGCCGAAGCCCTCGTCGATGAAGAGGATGTCCAGGTTCACGCCCGCCGCGTTCTCCCGGATCTGGTCCGCCATGCCCAGGGCCAGCGAAAGGGCGGCCATAAAGGACTCGCCGCCGGACAGGGTGTTGACTGCCCGCTCCCTGCCGGTGACCTGGGAGTAGACCATGAGGTCCAGGCCCCGGTTCCTGCCCTCGCCGGCTTGGTCCAGGCTGCACATGCGCAGCTCGAACTGGCCTGCCGACATCTCGGAGAAACGCACGTTGGCCGCGTCCAGGATCCTCTCCAGGTAATAGCGCTGGACGAAGGTCTCGATGTCCATGCGCTGTCCGTGGCGCTTGCCGGACAGGCGGTCGTAGAGGCCGTAGAGACGGAGCTGTCCCTCCCGCCGTGTCTTCCATTCCGCCTGCTTCCGGCTGATCTGCTTCAGGGCCTCCTCGTCCGCGGACAGACTGGTCTCCACGGCGTTCCGCCGCGACTCTACCGCTGCCAGGCGCTCCTCTGCCGCCCGGCAGGCCTTGTCCAGGTCCTCCAGCGCCGGCCGTTCCCGGCCCGCTATGGTCTCCCGGGCTTCCCTGAGGGAAGCCTCGGCCGCCGCCTTTTGACGGCCATAAGCCTCGATCTCCTGCTGCAGGCGCTCCGCGTCCGCCGCCCGGTACCTGTCGGCCACATCCTTCCAGGCCTCCTCGGTGACCTCTTTGTCCGCGAGGAGTTCTTCGTAGACCCGGCGCAGACGGTCTCTCTCCTGGGTCTTGCCGGGAAGCTCCTCCGTGAACTGGCGGATCAGGGCCTGGGTCCTGGTCTCCGCCTCAGAGGCCGTGCGCAGGGCTGCCGCGGTCTGCGATGCCTTCCGCTCCCTGTCCGCACGCCGGAGGGAGGCCTCCCGGCGCTCCTTGTCCGCTGCCTCCGCGGAGGGATATTCCAGGGTCTCCCTGATCTGGCTGACCGCCGAATCCCTGGCAGCCGCCTCCTCAGAGGCCGCCGCGGCCTCCCCGGCCGCCTTGTCCTCCGCCTCCTTGAGGGCCTGACGGCGCTCGCCGATGCCCTCCAGGGCCTTGCGGAGCCGGTCTCTCTCCTGCTCCTGGACCTTCAGGGTCTGCTCCTCCTCCCGCAGGGCCGCCAGATGGGCGTTGAGCAGGTCGCCGGCCTCCCTGAGCTTCAGCTCCTCCGGGACATCCGGAAAGCTCGCGGCCATCCGCTCCCGGAGCCTCTGCAGGGTCTGGGCGTGATGGCAGCGGCCGGTCTCGAAGAGCTCCGCCGCCGTGTGGGCCGCGGAAGCACATTTCTCCTGGCGGTCCCGCAGGGCCGTTACCTTCCGGGCAGACGCATCCAGGGTCTCCCGGCTGATCTGCCGCTCCTCTCCCGTGAGGACACAGGGATGGGGATGGGACGTGCTGCCGCACACCGGGCAGGGCATGCCCGGTTCCAGCCGCGCCGCCAGGAAACCTGCCTGGGCATCCAGGTAGGCCCGGTACATGGCTTCGTACGCCGTATTCGCCTCCCCGTAGAGCCGGGCAGCCTCTCCATAGGCCTTCCGGGCCTCTTCCCGGTCTGTATTCTGCTGCTGCAGGGCCTGCCGCTCCTTCACGGCAGCCTGCAGCTCCTGCCGGAGCTGGGCCGCCTCGCCGCTGCGGAAGGTATAGGCCGCGCGGCGTCCGTCCAGACCGGCATAGGCTTCCAGCCCGGACCGCCAGGTCTGCTCCTGGGCTTCCAGGGTCTGCAGATCTCCCCGGGCCTTGTTCATCTTCCTGCCGGCCGCCTCCAGCCGGACACGGGCCTCCCCGGCCTCCCGGGTCAGCTTGTCCAGCTGCTTAAAGCCATCCAGCGCCCGCCGGACCTTCTCATCCGTCTGGGAGAAAAGAGCCGTCTCCTCCTCAAAAGCCTTGCGGGCCGCAAGGTCAGCCTCCTCCGCCGCCTGTCTGTCCGCCTGCCGCTGCGGCAGGGCTTTCTTCTGGGCGTCCAGGTTCCCGGCGGTCTCCGCCAGGGTCCGCTCCGCGTACTCCAGCCGCCTGTAGTTGCCCAGGATCTCCTGAGCGTCCAGGATCTCCCTGCGCAGACGGCTTTTGCCCTGCATCTGGCCGGCCTGCTCCTCGCAGATAGCCAGGTTCTCCCGGGCCCTGTCCATCCTCCGGAAGGCCTCCGTCAGGTCCTCGGCGGCGCGCAGGGCATCGCGCCTGGCATCCCTGTCCGTCCTGGCCTCCGCATAGGCGGCGTCCGTCTCCTTCTTCTGCTGGTGCAGCCAGCTGCAGAGGGTCTCCAGACCGGCCGCGAAGATCTCCAGCTCCGCCGGCACCAGTTCCTGCGCACCCACAAGGTCCCTCCGCAGGGATTCCAGGCTCTCCGCCTCCTCGTAGATGGCGGGGACCCGCACATGGCCCGCCTCCGCCCGCAGATAGTGACTCAGCTCCAGGGCCGCCCCTCTCTCCGCGTCGGCCCGCCGCTTGAGCTCATCGGTGATATTCCTGTAGAGCCCCGTACCGAAGAGCTTGCGGAAGATCTCTTTTTTAGTCGCCGAGTCCGCCCGCAGCATCTCCATGAACTCGCCCTGGGCGATCATGGCCACCTGCATGAACTGACTTTTAGTCAGTCCCACGATCTCCTGGATCCTGGCATTGGTCTCCGCCAGCCTGCCGGTAAAAGGCTGCCCGTCCGGCAGGGTCAGCTCCGCGCTCTCGCCGATCAGGCGGTACTCTGCCTTGCCCTTCCTCTTGAGGGGCCGCCGGTGCTGGGGCACCCGCCGCACCGTGTATTCCTGGGGCTCGCCTCCCCGCTCCTCGGTGAAGACCAGCTCCACGAAGGGCTCCAGGTCCTGGGGGGCGAACTGGCTCTGCAGCTCCGTCCCGTTCTTCTTATTGCTGGTAGAACTGGCCTCCCCGTACAGGGCAAAGACTATCGCATCGAAGATGGTGGTCTTGCCGGCGCCGGTGTCGCCTGTGATCAGAAAGAGCTGCTGGGTCTGTTCCAGGTCGATGACCGTCGCGCTCCCGTAGGAGCCGAAGGCCTGCATTGTCAGTTTAACCGGTCTCATGCGTTCCCCCTGACTGTATTGATCACATCCGACAGGATCTCCACATCCTCCGGATCCGCCGTCTCCAGAAAAGCCTCACACAGCTGCAGAGGATCCATCTCCGCCACCTGCCGGCCGCCGACAGACTGCAGCCTCCGCACAGCCGCCGTCCGCCGGATCTCCAGAAGATAAGGAAAAGCCCGCCGCAGCCTGTCCTGCATATCGATGACGTCCAGGTCCACCTTGTCGGTGAGCTCCACCCGCACGTAATCGTCGCAGCCCTGCTGCAGGACCTCCTCCAGACTTCCCTGCAGGATCCGCACCTCCCGCAGCGGATGCAGGGGGATCACCGAGGTCCGCACGTCCCCTTTGGCCCCCATCTCCACACGGATGATGCCCTTCTGCTGCCCCGCTTCGCTGACGCTGCAGGCAATGGGCGTCCCGCAGTAGCGCCACACCTCGCTTCCCACCTTCATAGGCTTGTGGATGTGCCCCAGGGCCGCATAGTCAAAAGGCTCCAGCACATCCGCCTTCACCTGGTCGATATTGCCCACCGTCCGGATCTCCGAGTCCGTCCGCTCCGCGTCCATCTCCTCCGCCGTCTTTCCGGCGGGCAGGTAGAACTGGTGGCTCACCAGCACATTGCGGGAGGCCTGATCGACCTCCTCCCTGGCCAGAAGCCTCCGCAGGGATTCGTCATAGGACAGATTGTTGCCCTTCTCGTCCGTGCCCACGATCTGCTTGACCATAGACGGCTTGACAAAAGGCAGCAGGTAGAAATGCACTGGCCCGAAATCATCTTCCAGTGTCACCTGCTCGATATGCTCCTCCGGCATCATCGGCGGCAGACCGATCATGTGGATCCGCTGCCCCTGCAGGACGCTCCGGAAGACATTCACCCTGGAGGGACTGTCATGATTGCCGGAGATCATCATGATCTCCGCCCCCGGCGCCTGCTCCCGCAGCCGGCGCACGAACTGGTCGAAGACCGTCACAGCCTCCGCGGACGGCACCGCCCGGTCATATATATCGCCCGCGATCACCACCGCGTCCGGCTGCTCCGCCCCGGCGATCTCCGCGATCTCCCGCAGGATATATTCCTGGTCCTCCTGCAGATCCCTGTTGATCAGCTTCAGACCGATATGAAGGTCAGATAAATGCAAGAATTTCATACAAGCCCCCTTTCCGGACTAATGTCAATTCTACCACATTTCGTACCTGATGCCGACAAGGTTGAGGACTTGAATGGCGGGGCGGCGGAGAGGGGGGCTTTTTTCGGTATATGCCCTACTGCCTTCAGGCAGGGGTAAGCCCTGCGGGCTTTTTCCCGAAATAAGGCTTACTGCCTCTGGGCGAGGGTAAGCCCTGGAGCTCTTTTTCGGGAATATGGCTTACTGCCTCCGG
>DGGX01000098.1:248-2673 GCA_002392385.1 Lachnospiraceae bacterium UBA3863 | reverse complement strand
CCCGGCCCCACCCGGTAGCGGTGGCCGTCGATCACGTATTCCAGGCCCTCGGTGCGGGGGAAGTAGATCTCGTAGAAGTCGTGGCTGTGGGGCTCGATGTGGCCCGAGGCCGGGTCGAAGCGGTGGTAGATCTCGAAGTCGTTCTGCTGCATCACCTGGCGGGCAAAAAACGGGGAGACATAGGACATGTTCATCCTCGGCCACCTCCCTTCGGCGCTACGACCATTATAACCGAAAAATGATGTTTTTTGCAATGCTCTTCGTGAAAATAGCCATAGACTTTGCCCGCAAAATGTGATTAAATGGTGTTAAACAAACAATATCATTTGGGCAGCCATTACAAAATAATGGTTCACTCTTTACAAAACTGCCGGATATATGATAGAATACAGACAGTCATATCAGGGAGACGAATTCCTGATATACAATAAGGCTTAAGGAGGATCCCCAATGAAAAAGTTCCGTTTTGTTCTGTGCCTCGTGATGGCGGCCCTGCTCTTCTGCCAGTTTGCGCTGGCTGAGGCGCCCGATGCTTCCGGCGACCCGGCCGTGACCCTGGTCTACGCCGAGGTGAACAATCTGGACGACACCGTCGTCGGCCAGGTGGCCCTGCACTTTGCCGAGCGCGTCAACGAGCTGACCGGCGGCACCGTGACCATCGACGTTCAGGGCGCTGGCGTCCTGGGCTCCGAGGGTGACTTCTGCGACGACATGATCGGCGGCATCGGCACCATCGACATGGCCCGCCTGTCCGTCTCCACCCTGACCGGCTACGGCGAGAACGGCGTTCCGAAGTCCAAGCTGCTCTGCCTGCCCTTCACCTTCGCCAGCCGCGACCATTTCTGGAACTTCGCCGCCAGCGACCTGGCCCAGCAGTTCATGGACGAGCTGTATGAAGAGGGCCTGGGCCTGCACGGCCTGTTCCTCGGCGAGGAAGGCTTCCGCCACATCTTCTGCAACAAGCCCGTCGCCAGCCTGGACGACCTGCAGGGCCTGAAGATCCGCGTCTCCACCGACCCCACGATGACCGGCATGATCGAGGCCTTCGGCGCTTCGCCCACCGTCATCGCCTACAGCGAGCTGTACACCTCCCTGCAGTCCGGCGTCGTGGACGGCGCTGAGAACCCCGTGGGCAACTACAAGTCCCAGTCCTTCTACGAGGTGGCTCCCTACATGCTGCTGGACGGCCATCAGCTGGGCGTCATCGAGCTGGTCATCACCGACGCGGCCTGGAACAAGCTGACCGAGGCGCAGCAGGAGTGCCTGAAGATCGCCGCCAAGGAGTGCCAGGCCTACAACAAGGAGCTGTCCGAGAAGGTCGAGGAGGACACCCTGGCCGAGCTGGGCGACAAGATCACCGTGGTCGAGGTCGACAAGTCCGAGTGGATCGCCAAGAGCCAGGACGTCATCGCGGAAGCGATCAAAGGTTACGAGGATCTGTATCAGCAGATCCAGGACCTGAAGTAACATAAACCCTGCCGCCTCCGGGCGGTACGGACCATACCGGATGCAGAGAGAGCCAACTCTCTCTGCATCTTTGAGTAAGAGAGGGGGAGCGGTTGCATCATGCAAAAATTGAAAGCCTTCTACGACTGGATGTACAAGATCACGATGTTTCTCTGCAAGCTCCTGTTGATCGCGGACATCCTGGTCGTCAGTTTTACCGTGCTGGGTCGTTACGTTTCGTTTATCCCTGATCCCACCTGGACCGAGGAGATCACCCTGACGCTGATGTCCTACATGGCGGTGCTCTCCGGCGCCCTGGCCATCCGCAGGGGCGCCCACATCCGCATGACCAGCTTTGACCGGTACCTGCCCAAGAAGCTGATCCACGTGCTGGACATCCTGGCCGACGTCTGCGTGCTGGCCCTCGGCATCATCATGATCGTCGAAGGCTTCAAGTATGCCGACGGCATCGGCGGCAAGGGCTTCTACCCCAGCCTGCCCTGGCTGAGCAAGCGGTACATGTACCTGCCCATCCCCATCGCCGGCATCGCCATGGTCATCTTCGAGCTGGAGTCCCTGTTCAACAACATCCTCAGGCTCCTGGGCAAAAAGGTGTACGTGGAAAAAGAGGCCAGCCTTGAAGAGCAGGTCGCGGAAGGAGGAAACTGAGAATGAATACGACGCTCGCAATCATCGTACTGCTGGTGGGCTTTTTGCTCCTGGTTTTCCTCCGCTTCCCGATCGCCTACGCCGTGGCCATTGCCTCCATCGGGTGCATGATGGTCAACGGCACGAGCCTCGCCCTGCTGTGTAAGATGATGGTGAAGGGCATCAGCTCCTTCTCCCTGATGGCCGTTCCGTTCTTCATCACGATGGGCTGTCTGATGGGCAGCGGCGGCATCTCCGAGAAGCTGATCGACCTGGCCAACTCCCTGGTGGGCTGGATGACCGGCGGCATGGCCATGGTGAACATCGTGGC
>DGGX01000098.1:0-188 GCA_002392385.1 Lachnospiraceae bacterium UBA3863 | reverse complement strand
GCCTCCTACTTCTTCGGCGGCATCTCCGGCTCCGCCTCCGCGGACACCGCGTCCCTGGGCTCCATCCTCATCCCCATGATGGTGGATCAGGGCTATGACGCCGACTTCTCCACCGCCGTCACCATCACGTCCTCCTGCGAGGGCCTGCTGGTGCCGCCCAGCCACAACATGGTCATCTACGCCACCAC
>DGGX01000218.1:4960-7555 GCA_002392385.1 Lachnospiraceae bacterium UBA3863 | reverse complement strand
CGGCGATGGTGCCGGTGCCGATCAGGAGGACGGAGACGCCGACGACCTTGGAGAGGCCGAACTCCGTGAACTCCACGACCTTTCCGGCATTGCCTGTGACGACCGTGCAGAGAAGGCCGCCGACGGGAAGAGCGATCAGAGGGTCGATCGCGATCCCGGCGATGGGGCGGAGAGCCAGCAGGGCGATCACCACCACCGGTCCCAGGATCGCCTGCAGGAAGCCCGGCAGCTCCTGATCCGTGTCATCGATGTCGCTCTCAGAGACGCCGAGGGTGCCTTTTCTCCCCAACATGGAAGCGAGCAGGACAGTCATGGCCAGTGCGCAGAGGGCCGGAAGGGCGTTCTTCATCATGAGGGCCGTCAGATCGACGCCGAAGGCCTCCGATGCGGCAATGGTATTGGGGTTGGGGGAGATGATGTTGCCGGCCTTGCCGCCGCCGATCATGGCGAGCAGAAGGCTTTCTTTAGGAATATCCGCCTCCTTGCCGATGGCCAGGGCGATGGGGGCGACCGTGATCACCGCGATGTCCACGAAGACGCCGACGGCGCAGATGATCATGGTCGCCGCGGCGATCGCGAGGGCTGCCTTCTTCTGTCCGAGCCTGCTGACGATGGTCTCGGCGATCTTCTGGGCGGAGCCGGTCTTGATCAATGCGCCGGCCAGAATGCCCGAGGTCATGATCCTCAGCACGGAGGACATCATGCTCTGCGCGCCGCTGACCATAGTGCTGACTGTTGTCGTAAGTCCGCCGCCGCCGATGATACCGCCTATAAGAGCTCCAAGAATCAGGCTGTAGGCGGGGTGGACCTTTTTGATGATGAGTATGATCGCCAGCGCAAGGCCGACGACGGCTCCGATCGTGGTGAAGCTATAAGCGGCTTCCATGGTATGTAAACTCCTTTCTGTACTGCCGGCACGGATTCAAATCCACGGAACCCCTCCGCGCCGGCATCCTGTATGCAGTTCTTTCTGATCTTCCTTACCTGCCTTTGCGGGCGATCTCCATCCCCGCGCGTAGGAATCGGAACATGCGCACCGCGCCCAGGTAATAGAGCTCCTCCGCTCTTCCCAGGGCCTCCTCCAGAGGCATGGGAGAATCCACGGTGGTCATCAGGGAAGCGATGCCGTGCTCGAAGATCCTGTCCGCGTCTCTTCCCAGGGATCCGGAGAGTCCCACGGCCGTCACGCCCTTTCTGGCCGCGCGCTCGCCCACGCCCTGCATGACCTTGCCGAAGCAGCTCTGCCAGTCGGTCCGGCCCTCGCCGGTCACGACGACGTCCACGCCTTCCAGACGCTCGTCAAAATTGATCAGATCCAGCACGGTCTCGATACCGGACCGCATCTCCCCGCCCAGGAAGACCTTGAGCGCCGCTCCCAGGCCGCCGGCCGCACCGGTGCCGGGCACCGCGTCGGGATCGACCCCGAACTGTGCCTTGATGACGTCGCGGTAGTTGCACATGCCCGCTTCCAGACGGGCCTGGATCTCCGGCGTCGCGCCTTTCTGCGCACCGAAGGTGTAAGTAGCGCCATCCTTGCCGCAGAGCGGGTTGGTCACATCGCACATGACCGTGATCCTGGCGTTTTTCACGCGGGGATCCAGACCGGCCACGTCGATGGCGCGGACCTTCTCCAGATCCTCACCTCTTCCTTCCAGTTCTCTGCCCTCATCGTCCAGGAAACGCACGCCCAGCGCACGAACGCAGCCCATGCCGCCATCATTGGTGGCGCTGCCGCCGATGGCGATCGAGATATCGGAAAAACCGCGGTCCAGAGCGTCCCGGATCATCTGGCCGGTGCCGTAGCTTGTGGTGTAGAGCGGATTGCGCCTGTCCATGGGGACCAGGGGCAGGCCGGAAGCCTCCGCCATCTCGATCACAGCGTTCTTCTCGCCGAAGGTCCCGTAATAGGCCTTCCGGGGCTCCATCAGCGGTCCGCAGACATCCACATAGATCTTGGAGCCGTTCTCCGCCTCGATGACGGCGTCCACGGTCCCTTCGCCGCCGTCCGCCACCGGCACGCCGCCGGTGATCACCTCACCCATGTCGCCGAAGACCTCGCGCGCCGCCCTGTCCAGCATCTCCACAGTCTGCCGGCTGGAAAGTGTCCCCTTGAAAGAATCCGATGCAAATAAGAATTTCATCTCTGCCCTCCTGTCATAAGTGTACTGATTCCCCACCGCAGCAATGACTGCTCATTGACTGCTCATAGTACGATTATAGCCTGTGCCCGCCTTACAGGCTATGTTCTTGCGAACATGTTTTATGCTAAAATGTATCTATATTTAGTTATGTAGGACGGTTTTTAGGGGCAGAAACACAATCCATACGGAAGATATAAAAAAGAACCGCGGTACTGTCCCTATAATGTATAAACATTCCCCGGAAACACAGTGAGCGTGTCTCCGGGGAACGTATCATGCATTTAAGGATCTATTAGAATGTTTATGCCTTCTTGCTCTTCATGTACTTCTTCACGGAAGCCCAGAGTCCCAGGGCGATCAGGACTGCCAGGACTGCGTCGATGGCGTAGGCTGCTTTCTTCCAGCCGACCATGCCGGCGCTTCTGTGGGCCTCGTCGTAGATCCAGCTGTTGGC
>DGGX01000218.1:0-4903 GCA_002392385.1 Lachnospiraceae bacterium UBA3863 | reverse complement strand
TGGCGGTGGTGTAGAGGATGTTGTGGCTGGCCTGGCGCATGTACTGCACGTTGGAAGCCGCGGTGCGGTCGGTCACCTGGTTGGGGCCGCCCTCGAAGGTGGAGAGCATGGCGTCCACGCCGTTGGCCAGGGCCATGTCGGCATTCATGAAGCCGTGTCCGTTGTTGCGGAAGAAGTCGGAGACGATGAAGCCTCTGAATCCCCACTCGCCGCGGAGGATGTCATTGTTGAGGGCGCTGATCTCGCCGACCCATTTGTTGCCGAGGAAAGCCCAGCTCTCCATCGCGGCGTTGGCACCGCCCTTCTTGACCGCGATCTCGAAAGGCTTCAGGTAGATCTCACGCATGGACTGCTCGGTCGCCCAGGCGCAGACCATCTTGCCGTTGGCGTCATACATGGCAAAATGCTTGATGGTGGAGTACACGCCCTTGGTCAGTGCGCCTGCCACGGCGTCCGCTGCCATGTAGCCTGCCAGCACGCCGTCCTCCGAGAAGTACTCGTAGTTTCTGGCCGTGAAGGCGCTTCTGTGGGTATTCATAGCCGGTGCGTACCAGCCGGTGATGTTCATCTCCTGGCAGGTCTGGCCCATGATCTCGCCCCACTTGGTGGCCAGGTCGTGGCTCCAGGTGCAGGTGATCACGACTTCGATCGGGAAGCCCAGGCTGCCGGCGCCGGTGAAGTTGTTGTTGATAGCCGCGGGACCGTCGGCGTCCACGTTCTGGACTTTTTCGATGGACGGGATCGCAGGGGTCTGGTAACCGGAGAGGGCGATCATGCCGGCCATTTCGTCCACGGTCAGCTGGTCGAGGAGGGCATCCCACTGAGGATCGTCATAGTCGAGACCGCGCATGTCGTAGATCTTCAGGTTTCCGGCTGCGCCGGTGGTGGGCATCTCCGCGGAGGGATCCACATAGGCCATGGGGTCGTAGTTGGCGTTCAGGTGATAGCCTTCCACATATTCGGCGGGCATGTCCAGGTTCGCGGGAGCCGCCGTAGCTGCATCATAGTTGGCAAAATGGTCCGCTCTGGAGAGGAAGACCACGTCGCCCTGGGCATCCTGCAGGCGGTTGACCGCTGCCATGTCGTCGCTGGGACGGGGGTTGGACTCGTCGTAGACGACCTCGGAAGCCTGCGCGAGGACCTTGCTGTCGAGAATGGTGTGAGAGTCGCTGCGGATGCTGATCTCGTAGTCGCCCGCTTCGAGGACGTAGCAGCCGTGTCCCTTCTCATCATAGGAGGCGAGCTCCTCGAGCTCGAAGGACATGGTCAAGGTCTCGGACTGGCCGGGCTCGAGCATGCCGGTCTTGGCGTAGCAGATCAGGTTGGCGGCTGCTTTTTCGATGCCGCCGTTGGTGTAAGGCGGATTGGAGTAGACTTCCACAACGTCCTTGCCTGCGCGGTCGCCGGTATTGGTCACGGTCACGTCGAAGGTGACCTTGTCGCCGCTCACCTGCAGCTCGCCCATCTTCTGCTCGAAGCTGGTGTAGGACAGGCCGTAGCCGAAGGGATACTGCACGACCTTGTCGTAGTCGATGATGCCCTCCGCCGCCGCGGTCTCAAAGAACTTGTAGCCGACGTAGATGTTCTCGACGTAGTTGATGAAGGCCGGAGAATAGTTGGTGGGGACGCCGCTGTTCATGCCCTCGACGGTCATGTCCATGAGGTTGGCGTAGTTGGTCTTCTCGGCATTGTTGTAGTACGGAGCGCTGTCGATGTCGTAGACGAAGGTGTCGTTGGTCTTGCCGGAGGGGTTCACGGTGCCGCGAAGGATCTCGCCGAGAGCCGTGAAGCCGACGTTGCCGGGGCCGGGAGCCCACACGACGGACTTGATCTGCGGATACTCCTCGGCAAAACCAAGCTCAAACGCATACGCACCGTTGTAGACCAGGATGACTTTGTCGAAATTCTTGCAGACCAGGTCCACCATGTCGCGCTCGGTGCGGTCCAGCTGCAGGTAGTGCTCACCCGCCTCAAAGTCATTGTACTGGGACGAATTGTTATCGAAGATGGCCTGGGACATATCCTGGGGGATATCGTTGTGGCCCTCGCCCGCCATACGGGAGATCACGATGACCGCCGTGTCGGAGTAGGCCTTGGCGTTGTCCATCAGCTCCTGGGTGTAGTTCTCCGCAGGCACTTCGGGCAGGTTCCAGTTCTGGGCCGTGATGGAGACCGCCGCGCGGTTCTCGGCGTAGGCCTTGTAGAAGTCAAACAGCTCCTCGTTGACGGAGAAGCCCGCCTGCTCCAGCCCCTGCCGCAGGCTCACGATGGGGAAGAGGGCGTTGATGCCGCCCGAGCCCGCGCCGCCATAGACCGGGTTGGTGGAGGACCAACCGAACAGGTTCAGCTTCTCGGTGGTCTCCATGGGCAGGAGATCCTCTTCATTCTGCAGAAGGACGAATCCTTCCCTGGCCACGTCCAGAGCGACCTCCTCGGCCGTTGCCGTGGTCTCCTCAGTGACCTGGCCGGACCCGGTCGCCAGCGTCAGCAGCGTCTCCATGGGACCGAAGCAGATCATATTTACGGTAATGGCGATGCCGGCCAGCGCGGCCAGCCAGGACCCCTTGCGGATCAGGCTCTTCAGCGCCTTGGGCTGCTTATTCACTGCGACAGAGATGACGATGGCCGCGACCAGCATCACCGCCATGGCGATCAGGTAGGGCTTCAGGCCCTGCAGTACGCCAATGAGATCTTCCATCTCAAAAGAAATCATGTTTCCTCCCTTTCCGGGGCTGTGCGCCCCCTCCACATTTTGCTTCCTATGTCTGGAATATAAGGAAAAAGGGAACGAATATCCATGACACTTCGGCAAAAGTGGTATAATCATAGACACATTGTCTGAATATGTTCAGCAATGCTGAAGACACACTTGTCGGGAGGAAACTATGGCTGCAAAGAAAACAGACCCCGCACGGCTGGACCGGCGGGCGCGCTATACCAGGACGGCCATCAAAGACGCACTGCTGAGACTGCTGGAGAGAGAACATTTCGACAGCCTGTCGGTGGCTTCTCTCTGCAGGGAGGCCGATGTGGGCCGCAGCACCTTCTATACCCACTATGACACCCTGATCGACATCGTCGACGAGCTGGCGGACGACGCCATTCTGGCGACGACACGGCCGGAGGGCAACCCCTTCGAGGCGATCAACTCTCTGGCTGACCTTCTCCGGGCCGGCTCTTTAACCGAGGAGGAACTGCAGACACTGATGCTGCGCCTTCCGGTCTGTCAGCGGGTGGCCGACGATCCGAAATACCGTCCCCTCTTCCGGGACCCCTTCATCTCCGATTATCTCCTGATGCAGATCTATCGCCGGGAGCGGACCCACATGCTCCCCTACCTGCAGGCCTACGGCCTCTCGGAGAGGGAAGCCTCCGCCCTCTTCCTCTTCCTGATCACCGGTGCCTTCGCCGTCAACCGGGAATATGACTGGAAGAAAGACGAGGACTGGCTGCGCACCCAGCGGGTCCTGATGACCTTCATCGAAGGCGGCTACAAATCACTGGAGAAACTATGACATCCCTGCTCACACCCTACGAAATTTTCTGGTATTTTCTCATTTATTCCTTTATAGGCTGGTGCGTGGAGGTCATCTACCACGCCGTGGTCAAAGGCAGGATCCTCAACCGCGGCTTCCTCTGCGGTCCCGTCTGCCCGGTATACGGGTTTGGCATGCTGGCGATCTGCACCATGTCCGCGCTGGCAGACATTGAGGCCATGGGCCATGCCGGCGTCCTCGTCCTCTTTCTGGGCGGCATGCTGCTGGCCTCGAGCATTGAACTCCTGGCCGGCTGGCTCCTGCTCAAGCTCTTCCACGCGCGCTGGTGGGATTACCGCACGGAGCCCTTCAACCTGGGCGGCTTCATCTGCCTGCGCTTCAGCCTGATCTGGGGCCTCGGCACCGTGCTGATGATGCGGGTCATCCATCCCATCGTCTCCGACCTCTCCGCCCGCCTGATCCCGCCCCGGATCGGATGGTGGATCCTGGCCTTCTGCTATGCGGGCTGGCTGGCGGACACCATCGTCACCGTCCTCTCGGTCATGGGCCTCAATAAGAAGCTGAAGGAGCTGGAGGAACTCCGCCTCTCCATGCGGGCAGTCAGCGATTCCATGAGCCAGGTCCTGGGCGAGCGGAGCCTCCGGGACAAGCAGCGCCTGGATGAGACCCGCCTGCAGGCCGCCCTGGCCAGGGCGGAGCTCAGGGACGCCCGCGACGAACTCCGCAACGATATCAGGGAAGCCAGCCAGGACTTCCGCGAGGAGATGGCGGACGCCAGAGACGAGTATCTGGCTGCCCGACGGGATCTCCGCAAGGAAGTGGCGGACGCCAGGGAAGAATATCTGGCTGCCCGACGGGAGCGCATAGAAGAAGCCCGCCGCAGAGCCGCGGAGCGGGCCGGCGCCCTGCGCCGCGAGCTTGTGTCCCACAGACATTTCGGCACCGGCCGTATCCTGCGCGGCGTGCCCGAGCTGACCCACGCCGACTATGAAGATTCCCTGCTGGAGCTGCAGAAATATCTGATGACCGGGAACATGCCTGAGACGGGAACTGTCGAAGGATCTGAGAAAGTGTCTGAGAAAAGGTCTGAGAAGAATACCGGGAAGGGAACTGAGACCGGCACTGAGACCGGCATTGAGAATAAGCCTGAGATGGGCTCTGAGAAAGGGACTGAGGAGGACAGAAAATGAGCAAGACCTGGGTCCATCATCTGTCATCGCCTCTCGGCGGCATCACCATGGCCAGTGACGGACAGGCCATCATCGGCCTCTGGTTCGACGGACAGAAGTATTTCGGGACCACCCTCCATGAAAACTCCATGGACCGGCCCCTTCCCGTCTTCGCCGAGGCGGACCGCTGGCTGACCCTCTACTTCCGCGGAGAGGTGCCCGACTTCATGCCGCCCA
>DGGX01000069.1 GCA_002392385.1 Lachnospiraceae bacterium UBA3863 | reverse complement strand
TTCGCTATCCGTGAAGGCGGCCGTACTGTCGGTTCGGGCCGTGTTGCCACCGTCATCGACTGATCAACAGCCGGACGTAAGGTGAACGGGATTCTGCGTCCATAGACGCGGAATCGACAGAGACAATTAAGAAAAGGTCCTGCTGCTGAGGCAGCAGGATCTTTTTTCTACGCCCGCAGCCGGATAACCGGCGGGCCCATGCTGCCCGGCGGACAGGAGAGGGAAGCTTTCGTGATCGAACAGCTTATGGACAGAATACGAAGAGACAGCAGGATGGCGGTCATTCTGCTCTTTTCAGCGACCCTTCTGGCCGGCGCGGCCGGAGGTATCGCGGCAGAGGCCTGGAAAAGGGCCCATGCGGAGGCCCCGGCTGCACAGACGCAGGCAGAAGATCCTGCCAATGGTGCGGCTGTCAAGGGTGCGGAAGAATCAGCCGACAGTCAGTCAGCGGTCACGGGGGCTGCGGCAGCCGGCCGCGAAGCCCTTCGGAGAAGAGAGGGGAGAGCTCTGCTTCCCATCAAACTCCTGTGGGCACAGCGCTCCCGCCTCAGGATGACCGGTACGGGGACAGCCCGGACAGTGGACCGGCTCCTCTCTGCGTCGGAGAAACGCATTGCGGCAGCGGACCTGCTGCGCAGGAGCCGGGAGGTCCCGGAGGGCGAGGCCCTCTGGAAGGCCTTTTCGGATGCGGTGATCATAGGAGATTCCCGGGCAGAGGGCTTTTCGGTCTACCATTTTCTCAAGGAGGAGCGTGTTCTTGCGGAGATATCCTCTACGGTGGCCGACATCGACACCTATCTGGACAGGCTCGATAAGCTGAAGCCCCACAGGATCTTCATCAGCTACGGGATCAATGATCTGGCCATCTATCCCTCCATGTCGGCGGAGGAATACGCGGATATGGCCGTGTCCAAAGCTCTGTTGTTGAAGAAGCGGTATCCGGAAGCGGTGGTCTGCCTCAATTCCATCCTGCCGGCCCAGGAGGCGGCCCTTGAGCGGGGACCCATCTGGAAGAGGATCCCGGAATATTCCGAAGCGATCCGGAAGGCCTGTGAGAAGGAAGGCATCTGCTACATCGACAATTTCGACTTGGCGGAGGAGCATAAGGACCTGTATGCCGACGACGGCGTGCACATGTCTTCGGACTTCTACCCCCTGTGGGCGCAGAATATGCTGCGCAGCGCCCAGGTGTATGAAGCCCGTCAGCTTCTTGAAGAGGAGGGGCAGGATGAGTGATGCCGCAAGCGTACGCAGGAGAAGGAAGAGAAGACAGGAAAGGCTGCGCAGGGAGAGACAGCTCCGGATCCGCATGACGGTGGCCGCTGTGGCCGTCATCCTGGCCCTGGCCGGTCTGTTCTGGGTCATCGCGGGGAGAATGCAGGCGGGCCCTGAAGAGGACAAGACTCCCGGCGGACAGTCCGCGGAGACAGTCGCGGCCGCGGTGGAGGGAAGCCGCACCCTGACGGCGGAGGATATCCTGCGGGCCGGGGACAGGCTCTATCTGTATCCCCAGGTGCCGACGGCGGAAGAGTCCGAACAGGTGCGGGCAGTTCTCGGCGGGCTTGAAGAGGAGGGCCTGCATCTGATGCCGGTCCCGTCCGCTGCCTGCGTCGACAGACCGGAAGGAATGACCGAACCCGATGCGGAGAGGGAAGCGCTGGAGGCGGTGCTTGAGGACGCGGCACCGGGCAAGGAAGCCCTGTCTGCCTATGACCGTTTCCTGACCCTTCTGGCCGGAGAGGGAGAAGAGGAGGAAGGCGGGGAGAACCTGCCGCCGGTGCGGTTCGGACCGGAGGATAAGGCCTTCTTCCGGACAGCCCCCTGGCTGACGCCCGCGGGGGCCGGCTGGGCCTACACGGCCGCCGCCGAGGTACTGGGTATTGAGAATCCGGCCTCAACGTGCGATACTATAATAGTAGAGAACAGTTTCCGCGGACCGCTGGCTCAGGCATCCGGAGAGGATCTGAAAGAGGATCTCTCCCTTGTTCTGCCGGGGGAGGACATGCGGATACTGGTGACAGAAACGGACAGTGACGGCGGGGCCGTCACCACAGGTTCTGTCTACAGGGAAGAAATACTGGACAGCGCCGACCCATGGCAGGTCTTTTTGGGGGGAAAATCTCTTGCCGTGATCAGAAACGCCGACGCGGAGTCGGGCAGTCTGATCCTGGTCACGGACAGGGTCTCGGTGCCTGTGACGGTATATCTGGCAGAGCATTACCGGGAGATCACGGTGGTGCTGCCGGAAGGGAATCTTCCTGCGGGAGCGGAGACTCTGCAGAAGATCCGGGGAGAAAATGACGCGGAGGTCCTCATTCTGTGCGCTGCACAGACATTATTGAACGATGAAGGTATGACAGCTTTTCTCATGAATGGGGGAGAATGAGCGGCGCATTCATTGTTTTATCGGAAAGGATGGAAGTCGTGAACGGGGCAGGTAATGATATGAAGGTAGTCCATCCGGTGAATCATCTGACACCGGAGGAGGTGGACCGGATCCTTCTGGAGAACGGGGAACTGGAACGCTTCGATGAACTCATGATGTATTATGAGAGCGCCTTGATAGAGGTACGCACCAAACTGGAGGTGCTGTACAAGGAGATGACGCTCAAGAAACGCAGAAATCCCTTTGAATCCATCAAGAGCCGGCTGAAGAAATCCACCAGTATCTATGAAAAGCTGACGGCCAGGGGGATCCCCTTTACGGTGGATAATATAGAAAAGAACCTGAACGATATCGCGGGTGTGCGCGTGATCTGCGCCTTCATCGACGATATCTACGGGATCCGTGACGCGCTGGCCAGACAGGACGATGTGGAGATCCTGCAGGAGAAGGACTATATCGCCTCTCCCAAGGCCAACGGCTACCGCAGTCTGCACATCATTCTGCGGGTGCCGATCTACATGTCCCAGGACAAGAAGTTTATGAACGTGGAGGTGCAGTTCCGCACTATCGCCATGGATTTCTGGGCCAGTGTGGAGCACAGGATGAAATATAAGAAGGTGATCAAGAACGCGGAGAGCATCTCTGAGGAGCTCAAGTACAGCGCGGACATGATCAACCAGCTGGACCGCCGCATGCTCCAGATCCGGGAACGGATCGCGGAGAGCGATGAGGAGATCCTGGAGGAGAAGCAGACGCAGACCCCCAGGATCAGTCCCCAGATCGGTATCCAGAGTTAAGGCTGCCAGCGGCCGCTGGCGCCGCAGGGAAGGGTCAGTCCCCGTCCGGTGACGGGAAGGCCGATCTCGTCGGCATCCACATGACCGCGCCGTCCGCGGCTGTCCAGCCCGGCATGAAGGAGCCAGGTCAGGGCGGCGGGCTGCAGGCCGGTCGTATAGGAATTGAGCAGAACGAACAGAGGATCCTCGGACAGAAGGAGACGGCAGCGTGTCAGGAAAGGATACAGGCTGCCCTCGATCTTCCAGATCTCTCCTTT
>DGGX01000171.1:6078-6375 GCA_002392385.1 Lachnospiraceae bacterium UBA3863 | reverse complement strand
GGCCGCCGGACATCTCGGAGGGCTTCCTGTCCATAAGCTGCTCGATCTGGACCAGACGTGCCGCCTCCAGGGCCTTCTCCTCCATCTGCTGCCGGGTCAGCCTCTCCGCCCCCCGCCTGTTCTCCAGGGGGAAGCAGATATTCTGACGGACAGTCATATGAGGATAGAGGGCATAGCTCTGGAAGACCATGCCGACGCCCCGGTTCTCGGGCGGGAGCGCCGTCACGTCCTCGTCGCCGAAATAGATCTTCCCGGAGGTGGGCGCCTCCAGGCCGCAGATCATGTTCAGTGTAGTGC
>DGGX01000171.1:5615-5995 GCA_002392385.1 Lachnospiraceae bacterium UBA3863 | reverse complement strand
CGATCAGCTTGCCGTCGGGAATCTCAAAAGTGAGATCGCTCGCCGCGATGACCTCCGTCTTGATCTTCCGGTTGAGGTTCGGGTACCTTTTGGTCACATGCTCCAGTACGATCTTCATGTCCGCCCCCTCAGGATTTCCATGTTATGAAAGATGAATACTATCGTCCTCTATTATAGCATTAATGCAGACTGACCGCATAAAAAGCATTCCGCGACAGATCAGTCCGCATCCAGCAGCTGCCTCGTATAGGCTTCCTTCGGATGCTCGAAGACCTCCTCCACGGGTCCCTGTTCCACGACTCTGCCCTGTTTCATGACCATGACACGGTCGCAGAGCTGGTAGACCACATTCAGATCGTGGGAGACGAAGAGGTAGCTCA
>DGGX01000171.1:4660-5518 GCA_002392385.1 Lachnospiraceae bacterium UBA3863 | reverse complement strand
CCTGGATGGTCACGTCCAGGGCGGAGACGGGCTCGTCGGCGATGACCAGCCGGGGACGGCGGATCAGGGCGGCCGCGATGCTCACTCTCTGGCGCTGGCCGCCGGACAGCTCGTCGGGCATGGACTTCAGAAGCTCCTCCGGCAGTTCCACCCGATCCAGCATCTCCCTGACGCGGCGTTTTCTGTCCGCTTCTTCGTACTTGCCGAAGATCCGCAGGGGCTCTTCAATGTTCCACTCCACGTCGTAGGCGGGATTCAGGGAACTGTAGGGATCCTGAAAGACCACCTGGGGACGGCGGGTGTAATGGATGATCCTGCCCTCCTCCGGTTTCAGAAGACCCAGGATCATGCGGACCAGGGTCGACTTGCCCGTGCCGCTCTCTCCCACCAGGCCCAGGATCTCGCCGCGGCGGATCTCGAAATCCACGTCGTGCAGGACTTCCTTATAGGTCCTGTCCTTTTTGAACAGGGCGCGCTTCCTGTAGCCGCCGCTGACATGCTGGACCTGCAGGACCATCTCCTGACGGTCCTTCTCAGAGATATCCAGTTTCTTCAGGATCTCCGGATCGGTATCCGGTGTAATAAACCTGGTACTCACTGCGCACCTCCCGCTTTCATGGCCCTGGCCAGCTCCCTGGTGGGGATCGCTTCGATCAGATGCCGGGTATAGGGATGCTGCGGGTTATAGAAGACCTGCTCCGTGCTCCCTGTTTCTACGATAAGTCCCTTCTGCATGACCGCCACCCGGCTGCAGAGCCGGCGGACCACGTTGAGGTTATGCGATATAAAGAGCATGGAAATGCCCGATTCCTCGTTCAGCTTCTTGAGGAGCTTCAGGATCTGGGCCTGGATGGTCAC
>DGGX01000171.1:0-4596 GCA_002392385.1 Lachnospiraceae bacterium UBA3863 | reverse complement strand
GTCCAGGGCCGTGGTGGGCTCGTCCAGAAGGAGGAGGGAAGGTTTGATCACGATCGCCGAGGCGATCATGGCTCTCTGCTGCATACCGCCCGAAAGCTCGTGGGGATACTTGTCGTAGAGCTTGTCCGGCTCCTGCAGCTCCACCTGGGCCATGGCGCTGATCGCGGCCTCTCTTCTGGCGGCCGCATCCATATCCGTGTGGATCCGCAGGGCCTCGGAGACCTGTTCGCCCACTTTCATGAGGGGATCCATGGCGCTCATGGGATCCTGGAAGACCACCCCGATCTCCCGGCCGTGCATCCTGCGGAGGAGTTTCCTGTCCGCGTGCAGGAGATCCTCGCCGTTAAGCAGGATATCTCCCTTATAGTCGCACTGCTTGCGGGGCAGGAGGCCGGCGATGCTCATGGCCGTGACGGTCTTGCCGCTGCCGCTCTCGCCCACCAGACCCAGGATCTCACCGTCATGGATGGTCAGGGAGATCCCGGCCACCGCCTCGCGGTCCCGGTTATGAAATTTAACGTGCAGATCTTTGATCTCAAGCATGTCTCAGTCCACCTCCCTGCCGCTGCGCTGCAGTCCCTCGCCGATCAGTCCCACACCGAAGACCAGGAAGATGATCACCATGCCCGTGCACAGGGAATACCAGGGCGCCCTGGCGAACATTTCCTTGGCCTCGGACAGCATATAGCCCAGAGACGCGTCGGGCGGCGTCACGCCGATCCCGAGGAAACTCATACTGGCCTCCGCCAGCACCGCGTTGTTGAATCCGATGGTGACGGCGGGAAGCAGGACATGGATCGTATTGGGCAGCATGTGCCGGAAGAGGATCCTCGGCGTGGAGGCGCCCATCAGCCGTGCGCTGGTGATGTAGTTCACGTCCCGCAGGGAAGCATAGGCCGTCCGCATGATACGGGCAAAGCTGGGAATGAACACGATGCCCAGGGCCAGGATCACGTTATACTTGCCCGGTCCCACGATGCCGATGATCACCAGGGCCAGAAGAATGCTGGGGAAGGCGGTGAGGGCGTCGCCTATCCGCATCAGGATATCGTCCACGATGCCGCCGAAATAGCCGGTCAGGGCCCCGATCAGGGTCCCCGCGGCCGCGCCGATCGCCACTGTCGCCGAGGCGATGATCAGGGTGGTGCTGCTCCCCTTCATGGCCCGGCTGAAGATATCCCGGCCGAACTTATCCGTGCCGAACAGATGGGCCGGGGAGGGTGCCAGGAACTTGGCCGACCCGTCCATGGCCGTGATGGAATAGGGCGTGTAGAAAAGACCTACGACGGCCATCACAAGGAAGATGGCGAACATGACCGTCCCCGCGATGAGATAGACCCGGGCGTCCCCGCCGGATCTGCCCTGCGAGGCCTTCTCCTTCTTCCCGCCCAGGCGGAAGATCCTTTTGAACAGTCTGCTCATCATTCACCTCCCAGTCTCAGGCGCGGATCGATCCGCTGGTTGATCAGGTCTGCCAGGGTCCCGGACAGGACGACCCAGAAGGCCAGAATGACCACCAGGGCCTCTACCACCGGATAGTCCCGGTTGGAAATGGAGGCCACCAGAAAGCGTCCCAGTCCCGGGATGCTGAAGACCTGCTCCACCACGATGTTGCCGCCGACGATCTCCGCCATGGTCTGGGCCAGGAAGGTCACGGTCGGGACCAGGGAGTTCTTAAGGACATGGCTGACAAGCACCTGCCTGCGGTCATTGCCGCGGGCGATGGCGGTGCGGACATAGCTCTTCTGCATCTCTCCCACGATGGTGGCGCGCAGCATGCGCACGGTCATGGCGATCCTGGGAATGGCTATGCAGACCCCGGCGAAGAAGAGATACCACAGAGAACCGGCCAGATCCTTGCGGACCCCCGGAAAATCGCCGGGTATGAATAATTTCATCGTGATACCGAAGAACCAGGAGCAAAGGATGCCGGTGAAGAAGGGCGGCACGGCCATGGCCAGCTGGATGATGCCCGTGTGCACTGCTCCCGACCTTCCCTGGGACCGCGAAGCGCTGAAGAGCCCCAGCGGGATCGAGACCAGGACGATCAGAAGAAAGCTCACAAAGGTCAGCCACAGGGTGACCTCCACCTTAGGGGCTATAAGCTCCCCTACAGGCTGCGAATAGCTGTAGGAGATCCCCAGATCTCCTGTGACAAAACCTGCCAGCCAGCGCAGATACCTGATCGGGAAGGGCTGGTCCAGCCCCATCTGCCGGCGCAGGGCTGCCAGTCTCTCCGGTGTCGCCTCGGTCCCCAGCATCCGCATGGCGGGATCGCCGGCGATCACTGAAAAAGCCGCATAGGTGACGAAAGACACAATGAGCATCGTGATTACGAAGATCGCCAACCTTTTTCCTACACTTTTCACAACACGTCCTCCGTCTGTACGCCCCAGTTCACGCAAAGGAGCGGCGCACGAAGGCCCGTGCGGCATATGCATGCCGCACGGGTTCCTCCGGACGTCGCTCCGGTTTCGTTTTCAGGAGATCACTCCTCCCACTGCAGTTTGGAAACATCCAGCACGTAGAGAGGATAGAACTGCAGGCCTGTGAGGCCGTTTCTCATGGTAACGAGATCCGCCATATCCTGAATGTAGACATTCGCGGCGTTCTCGGCGAGATTGCGCTCCATCTCCTTGTAGATCTGTGTCTGCTCGGCGTCATCGTAGGTCGAGGAAGCCTTGGCGAACAGCTCGTCATACTCGCTGTTGTTGTAGTTGATCACGTTCTTGGGCGAATCGGAGACCCACCGGCTCAGCATGGCGCTGGCAGTCAGGGTCTTGGCATCGAAGCCGATGACCGTCGTCTGGAACTTGTGGTCCGTATTGACATCCTGCACCCAGGTGTTCCACTCCACCGTATCCAGCTTGGCGCGGATGCCCACCTTGTTAAGCTGGTCAGCGATGACCTGGGCGGTGTCCACGTGAGACTGATAGTTCTTGGGAACGGTGATGGTCATGTCGAATCCGTCTTCATAGCCGGCTTCCTTGAGAAGCTCCATGGCCTTGTCGGGATCATAGGTGTAGTAATCTGTCAGGGACTCGTCGTAATACTTGGCAAAAGCAGGGAACATGGAGGAGCCCAGCAGGTGGCCGTAGCCGTCGAAAGCCAGGTCCAGGATATCCTGACGGTCCACCGCGTAGCAGAGAGCCTGCCTTACGCGGACATCGTCGAAGGGCTTCTCGGCGTTGTTGAGATAGAGAGCCTGCACCAGGTTCATGGTGCCTTCCTCGACGTGGAAGCTTCCCTCATCCAGCTGAGAGGTCTGGGTCGAGGTCATGTGGGAGACCAGATCCAGCGCGCCGCTCTGAAGGCCCTGGACCAGACCGTCCGAGGTCTCGATGACCTTGTAGGTCACCTTGTCCACGTGGCCGCCTTCGCCCCAGTAGTCTTCGAAGCGCTCGAGAACGATATTGTCCTGGGCCGCTCTGGAAACGAACTTGTAGGGGCCGGTGCCCACAGGCGCCGTGGCCTGTCCGTCATAATCGGCGGGAAGGATGGCCAGGGTCAGGTAGGACAGGAACTCCGGATTGGGAGCCGTCAGTGTGATGATGACCTCTGTGTCGGTGCTGTCGATATGATCGATGGCTGCCAGCGCAGGGATCAGGTTGGTGCCGTCCTCATCCTCGATGTTGCGCTGGATGGAATATACTACGTCCGCGGGCTCCACGGTGTCGCCGTTGTGGAACTTCACGCCCTGGCGGATCGGGAAGGTATAGACCAGACCGTCCTCGGAGATCTGCACGTCCTCCGCCACCGCGGGATTCAGGTTGCCCGCGCTGTCGGGCTTGACCAGTCCCTCAAAGACGTTGAACATCACCTCGCGGGTGCCGGCGCCCACCGTATAATGAGGATCCAGTGTATCGTCCAGATCCTGGGGGATGCCGATGACGATCTCATTGTTCTTCTGCCGCTCGGTCTTCTCCTGCTCGGCGCCTCCTGTGCTGCTGGTGCCCGCGCCGCCGCAGCCTGTCACCAGGAGCGCCGCCGCAAGACCTGCGGCCGCAAGTGCCCGCAGAAGTCTTCCGCCTGTCTTATTCACTTTTCTCATTTCTTCTCCTTTCATCACTGCCTCTCTCCGTGGGTCAGTGTGTGGAAATATAAAATGTCCCCGCGCAGGAATCAGGTGCAGCCCTTTGGGTACCGCCCTCTGCGCGGGAACATTATACTATACAGAATGTTTAGTTGTAAATGACTGTTAAGAGGCTGACAATGTCCTTGCTTTCGTACAATCTGACGGTCTTGTCCGGACAAAGGCCAGAGTGCGGGCGGCCCTCCTTAGCCCCCGGTCATCCCTCGAAAGGCACGACATCCTTCACGGCGTCCGCGGGGGTGATCCTCTCCTCTTCGTTGTCGAGGTCGACCAGGATGTAGCGGTCATTGCCCATGCCCAGTTCCTTCATATAGGTGAGCTGGCGCAGGCCGTGGCGGGTGATCATCCGCTCCGTCAGAGCCTTCTTGTCAGCTTCCGGCAGGGCAAAGACGAGGTCCACGCTGGCCTGGTCCGCCGCCAGGATATCCGTGGAGGCCACGATGCCGATATTGGGCGTGACCACCGGCTGGGCCGCAACGCCTTCGCAGTCGCAGGAGACCGAC
>DGGX01000092.1:11681-13125 GCA_002392385.1 Lachnospiraceae bacterium UBA3863 | reverse complement strand
AGCAGCAAGGCCGCACAGTGAGAGAAGGGCCGATAAGGAAGGAGATCAGACATGGAAAGAAATCTTAGAAAAGTCCGCGTCGGCAAGGTGGTCAGTGACAAGATGGACAAGACCATCATCGTCGCGATCGAGGATCACGTCAAGCACCCGCTGATCGGCAAGATCGTCAAGAGGACCTATAAACTGGCCGCGCATGACGAGAACAACGAGTGCGGCATCGGCGACACTGTCCGCGTCATGGAGACCAGACCGCTGTCCAGGACCAAGAGATGGAGACTCGTCTCTATCGTGGAGAAGGCGAAGTAAGCCGGAAAGGAAGACGATATGATCCAACAGGAAAGCAGACTGAGAGTCGCTGACAATACCGGTGCGAAGGAACTTCTCTGCATCCGCGTCTGCGGCGGCTCCACCAGAAGATATGCGCGCATCGGCGATATCATCGTCGCGTCCGTTAAAGAGGCAACGCCCGGCGGCGTGGTCAAGAAGGGCGACGTGGTCAAGGCCGTTGTCGTGCGCACTGTCAACACTACCCGCAGGAAAGACGGTTCCTACATCCGCTTCGACGAGAACGCGGCCGTCATCATCAAGGATGACAAGACACCCACCGGAACCCGTATCTTCGGACCCGTTGCGAGAGAGCTCCGTGAGAAGAAGTTCATGAAGATCCTCTCCCTCGCTCCCGAAGTATTATAAGGAGGCAGGCAGATGGCAACAAGCAAGATCAAGGTCGGTGACACCGTCAGAGTGATCGCCGGCAAGAGCAAAGGAATCGAAGGCAAGGTCACTGCCGTGGATCACAAAAAGATGCGCGTGACGGTGGAAGGCGCCAACAAGGTGACCAAGCACATGAAGCCCTCCATGGCCAATCAGAACGGCGGCATCGTTGAGCAGGAAGCCCCGATGGACATCTCCAACGTTATGCTGCTGGTTGACGGACAGACCACCCGCGTCGGTTTTTCCGTGGAGAACGGCAAGAAGGTCCGTGTGGCCAAAAAGACCGGCAAGGTCATCGACTGAAGGGAGGTATAGCTTTGAGCAGACTGAAAGATCTGTATTACAACGAAATTCAGGAGCAGATGACGAAAAAGTTCGGCTATACCAACATCATGCAGGTACCGAAGCTGGACAAGATCGTTGTCAACATGGGTGTCGGCGAAGCCAAGGAGAACGAGAAGCTTCTGGAAGCCGCTGCCAAGGATATGGCCATTATCACCGGCCAGAAGCCCGTGATCACCAAAGCCAAGAAGTCCATCGCTAACTTCAAGATCCGTGAAGGCATGCCGATCGGCTGCAAGGTCACCCTCCGGGGCGACAGGATGTACGAGTTCCTTGACAGACTCGTCAACCTGGCCCTCCCCCGCGTCCGTGACTTCCGCGGCGTGAACCCCAACTCCTTCGACGGAAGAGGCAACTACGCTCTGGGTATCAAAGAGCAGCTGATCTT
>DGGX01000092.1:9460-11630 GCA_002392385.1 Lachnospiraceae bacterium UBA3863 | reverse complement strand
ATCTTCCCTGAGATCGAGTACGATAAGATCGACAAGGTCAGAGGTATGGACATCGTCTTCACGACCACCGCGAAGACTGACGAAGAGGCCCGCGAGCTCCTCAGACTCTTCAATATGCCTTTCGCCAAACAGTGACGAAAGAACGGAATAGGGAGAATATAAAATGGCTAAGACATCCATGAAAATGAAGCAGCAGATGAAGCCCAAGTTTTCTACGAGAGCTTATACTCGCTGCAAGATCTGCGGGCGTCCGCATTCCGTCCTGAGAAAATACGGCATTTGCAGGATTTGCTTCCGTGAACTGGCCTACAAGGGACAGATTCCGGGTGTCAAGAAAGCAAGCTGGTAAGACGCTTACAGGAAAGGATAGGAGGCAAATCAGATGACAATGAGCGATCCCATTGCAGATATGCTTACAAGAATTCGCAATGCCAACACGGCCAAGCATGACACGGTTGACATCCCCTACTCCAGGATCAAGGGCTCCATCGCCGAGATCCTTCTGGAAGAGGGCTATGTCCGCAAGGTCGATCTGGTCGACAACGGCAATTTCAAGGATATCCGCATCACACTGAAGTATGGCGCTGACAAGAACGACAGGATCATTTCCGGCCTGAAGAGAATCTCCAAGCCCGGCCTGCGCGTTTACGCCGGCAAGGATCAGGTGCCGAAGGTGCTGGACGGCATGGGCACAGCGATCCTTTCCACGAACCAGGGCGTCATCACCGACAAGAAGGCCAGAGAGCTTCAGGTCGGCGGCGAAGTGCTCGCGTTCGTGTGGTAATTGACAGAGAGAACAAGTTATAATCAGGAGGTACGGGCATGTCACGAATCGGAAAAATGCCAATCGCCGTTCCGGCAGGTGTGACTGTCGAAGTGGCAGAAAATAATGTTGTGACGGTGAAGGGCCCCAAGGGGACACTGACCAGGGCTCTTCCCAGAGAGATGACCATCTCCCTGGAGGACGGAAAGATCGAGATCCAGAGGCCGAATGATCTGAAGAGAGAGAAGTCCCTGCACGGACTGACCAGAAGTCTTCTCAACAACATGGTCGTTGGCGTCACAAACGGGTTTGAAAAGAAGCTGGAAGTGAACGGCGTCGGTTACAGGGCCGCCAAGTCCGGCAGCAAGCTCACTCTTAACCTGGGTTATTCCCACCCTGTAGAGATGGATGATCCCGAGGGCATCACCACTGAGGTCCAGGGCAATGTGATCATCGTCAAGGGTATTGACAAAGAAGCGGTCGGACAGCATGCGGCTGACATCAGAGACAAGAGGAGACCGGAGCCTTACAAGGGCAAGGGCATCAAGTATGCTGATGAGCACATCAGACGCAAGGTCGGTAAGACAGGTAAGAAATAATTCGGCACAGATCCGCCGGTACTTTGGAGGTTAGGTAATGGTTAATAAGGAAAACAGAAAGCTGATCCGCGAGAAGAAGCACCGCAGAGTCCGGAATCGCTTCAGCGGCACTGCACAGAGGCCGCGCCTCGCTGTGTACAGAAGCAATAAACATATCTACGCCCAGATCATTGACGATGAAGCGCATGTGACCCTCGCTGCGGCGGGCACGGTGGAGAAGGAGATCGCCGAGGCGATCGAGCACACCGATGACATCGCAGCGGCCGAGAAGATCGGCGAGGTGATCGCACAGAGAGCTGCCGAAAAGGGCATTACTGAGGTCGTTTTCGACAGAGGCGGTTACATCTACCAGGGCAAGATCGCAGCCCTTGCCGAGGCAGCCCGCAAGGCCGGCCTGCAGTTCTAAGGGAGGACAAGTACATGAAACGTGCAATGATCGATACAAGTCAGATGGAGCTGACCGATAAGGTCGTAACCATCAAGCGTGTCACCAAGGTTGTCAAGGGCGGCCGCAACATGCGGTTCACCGCGCTGGTCGTCGTGGGCGACGGCAACGGCCATGTCGGCTGCGGCCTGGGCAAGGCCACTGAGATCCCTGAGGCGATCCGCAAGGGCAGAGAAGATGCCGCCAAGAACCTTATCAGCGTAGCGCTTGATGATGTGGCCAGCATCTCCCATGATTACATCGGCAAATACGGCAGCGCGCAGGTGCTTCTGAAGAAGTCTCCCGACGGTACCGGCATCATCGCCGGCGGCCCCGCCCGTACAGTCTGCGAACTGGCAGGCATCAAGAACATCCGTACCAAGT
>DGGX01000092.1:0-9410 GCA_002392385.1 Lachnospiraceae bacterium UBA3863 | reverse complement strand
TCCGTACCAAGTCTCTGGGCTCCAATAATAAGCAGAACGTGGTCCTGGCTACCATCGACGGCCTCAGCCAGCTGAAGGTCCCGGAGGAAGTAGCTTCCCGCCGCGGAAAGAGCGTTGCAGACCTTCGGGGATGAGAACACGCTGAAAGGAGAATCGAATGTCTACAGAAGTCAAAAAGCTGAAGATCACTCTGGTGCGCAGCACGATCGGCGCTGTTCCCAAGAACAGGAAGATCGTGGAGTCCATGGGATTTAAGAAGCTGAACAGCTCTGTGATCCTTCCCGATAACCCTGCGACCAGAGGTCAGATCCGTCAGATCTCCCATATGGTCAAAGTGGAAGAGCTGGACTGAGCAAGGAGGAATCACGGCATGAATTTATCAAATCTGCAGCCTGCAGAAGGCTCCAAGCACAATGATTTCAGAAGAGGCCGCGGCCACGCCAGCGGCAACGGCAAGACCGCCGGTTTCGGCCACAAGGGCCAGAAGGCCAGAAGCGGCAGACCGAGAGCCGGCTTCGAAGGCGGCCAGATGCCTCTGTACAGAAGACTCCCTAAGAGAGGCTTCAACAACTACAACCACAAGAACATCGTGGCCGTGGATATCTCCGTTCTCGAGAGATTTGAAGAAGGTGCGGTCGTGGATGTACAGGCGCTCAAGGATGCGGGCATCATCAAAGAGGTCCTCGACGGCGTGAAGATCATCGGCAACGCGGCTCTTTCCAAGAAGCTCAGCGTCAAGGCAGACGCTTACAGCGCAGCTGCCAAGGCCAGCATCGAAGCGGCCGGCGGCACGGCAGAGATTGCGGAGTGATCCTGTGACCGCAGGACCCTCAGAAAGGTCTGTTTATGCTTGAGTCTGTAAAAAATGTTTTTAAGGTAAGGGAGATCCGCATCAAGCTGCTCTTTACGCTTCTGATGCTGCTGGTGATCCGTTTCGGATCCCAGCTCCCGGTACCCGGCGTAAACAGGGAGTATTTCAGCAACTGGTTTGCGGCGCAGACCGGCGATGCCTTCAGCTTCTTTGATGCTTTTACAGGCGGTTCCTTCCTGAACATGTCTGTGCTGGCGCTGAACATCACCCCTTACATTACATCATCGATCATCATTCAGCTGCTGACCATCGCTATTCCCAAGCTGGAAGAACTGCAGAAGGAAGGCGAGGAAGGCCGCAAGATCATGGTGGCGATCACCCGGTATGTCACCGTTGCGCTGGCTGTGCTGGAAGGCTCGGCCATGGCCATCGGTTTTGGCAGACAGGGACTGCTGGAGGAATACAACGCCTTCAACGTGATCCTGGTCATCTGCACACTGACAGCCGGCAGCGCGTTCCTTATGTGGATCGGTGAGCAGATCACCGTTCACGGTGTGGGCAACGGCATTTCCATCGTCCTGATCATCAACATCATCTCGAGGATGCCCCAGGAGATCGTCGGACTCTTCACCCAGTTCGTCGGACAGGCCGAGTCCGTGGCCATGAAGGCCGTGGCAGCGATCCTGATCATCGCGATCCTGGTAGCCATGGTGGTCCTGGTCATCCTGCTTAACGACGCAGAGAGAAGGATCCCTGTGCAGTACGCCCAGAAGATCCAGGGAAGACGTCTGGTGGGCGGCGCGAACAGCGTCATCCCCATGAAGGTGAACACTGCGGGCGTCATGCCCATCATCTTCGCATCTTCGCTGATGGAGTTCCCGGTGCTCATCTCCAGACTGGCCGGCTATAACGGCACAGGCATCTGGAATGAGATCCTTCTGTACCTGAGCTCCAGCTCCTGGTGCAGACCCTCCCAGCTGAAGTATACCGCGGGTCTTTTCCTTTACATCGCACTCCTCATCTTCTTCGCTTATTTCTACACCTCGATCAGCTTCAACCCGATCGAGATCGCGGATAACCTGAAGAAGAGAGGCGGGTTCATTCCCGGCATCCGCCCCGGAAGACCCACCATCGATTACCTCAACCGAATCCTGAAGTACATCATCTTCATCGGTGCTGTGGGACTCACGATCGTAGGTGTGCTGCCTTTCTTCTTCCGCGGCGTATTCAATGCTTCCGTCTCCTTTGGCGGAACGTCCCTCATCATCGTCGTCAGCGTGGTCGTGGAAACGATCAAGCAGATCGAATCCATGATGATGGTGAGAAACTATAAGGGCTTCCTGAACAGCTGAGAAGCCCGGCAGCAGATAATCTTTCCGGAGCCGGTCACATACAGTTCTGCGGAGCTGTATGCCGTCTCCGGATTTGATGACCATCCATTGTCTTGATCGGTTCTGGTTTATCATGGATATACCATTGAGAAGGGAGACTGCCATGAAGATCGTGATGCTCGGAGCACCCGGTGCCGGCAAGGGCACCCAGGCAGACAGGATTGCAGAAAAGTATGCCATTCCCCACATTTCCACCGGCGACATCTTCCGCGCCAACCTCAAGCAGGGAACGGAGCTCGGAAAGAAAGCCAAGACCTACATGGATGCCGGTCAGCTGGTGCCGGATGAACTGACCTGCGACCTGGTCGTTGACAGGATCGCACAGGATGACTGCAGCCGCGGTTACATCCTGGACGGATTCCCCCGCACCATTCCGCAGGCGGAATTCTTCACCGCCGCCCTCGCTGAGAGAGGCGAGAAGATCGACTGCGCTATCGACGTGGAGGTGCCGGACGAGAATATCGTGAACCGGATGAGCGGCCGGAGAGCCTGCCCCGATTGCGGCGCCACCTATCATATCGTCTACATTCCCCCCAAGAAGGAAGGGATCTGTGACCACTGCGGCGCAGCCCTCATCCGCCGGGCGGACGACGAGCCGGAGACGGTGCTCAACCGTCTGAAGGTCTATCATGATCAGACACAGCCTCTGATCGACTACTATAAGAAAGAAGGCGTCCTGAGACCGGTCGACGGTACGAAGGACATGGATGACGTATTTACAGACATTGTGAAAATCTTGGAGGACTGAGCGTGTCTAAAGCAGATGTGATCGAACTGGAAGGCGTTGTGATCGAAAAACTCCCCAACACCATGTTTCGCGTCAAACTGGAAAACGGCGTGGTGATTCTGGCTCATATCAGCGGAAAGCTTCGTCAGAACTTTATCCGTATACTTCCCGGTGACAAGGTCAAGCTGGAGATGTCCACCTACGACCTCACCAAGGGCAGAATTGTCTGGAGAGACAAGTGAGCCGGCGTCTGCCGTATATTTTCAGAAAAAACATTTGCCTCAGATGCGTCTGTGTGCTATAATCACTTGGTCTGCGGTCAGACAGTAGATGAGCGGAGGGTTGCTCTGCTCATTTACGCGTGCATGGAATGACCCGCCTGCGTGACTGCGGCAGAAGTGGCAAGAATTTTCAGCAGAAAGGAGAGGACGATGAAGGTTAGAGCTTCCGTGAAGCCCATGTGCGACAAGTGCAAAGTCATCAAACGCAAGGGTACGATCCGGATCATCTGCGAAAATCCGAAGCACAAACAGAGACAGGGTTGAGAAGAGAGCCATTGCTTACTCTTTGATACCGCCGTCTCCCGTTTCGGAGAGCAGTGGAAAGACCGGCTGCGCCGGTTGGGCGGTTTGACAGCATGAATATGCGGCTGCCCCAGTCAATCAGTATGAAAGTTTTACCGTAACAAGAGCTTGAAAAGGAGAACAAAAATGGCTCGTATTGCAGGTGTTGATTTACCCAGAGATAAGCGCGTTGAGATCGGCCTGACCAGCATCTATGGCATCGGACGCACCAGTGCGACCGCCATCGTGGAGAAGGCAGGCGTCAATCCCGATACCCGCTGCAGAGATCTGACCAATGAAGAGGTCCAGAAGCTGAGCGAAGTTATCGCGGAAGAATACATGGTGGAAGGTGATCTGCGCCGTGAAGTCGCTATGAACATCAAGCGTCTCAGCGAGATCGGCTGCTACAGAGGCATCCGTCACAGAAGAGGCCTCCCCGTTCGCGGTCAGCACACCAAGAACAACGCACGTACTCGCAAGGGCCCCAAGAAGACCATTGCGAACAAGAAGAAATGAGAATTGCGGCCAGTGGGCCGCAAATCTCAGGCAACTTCGGACTTCGTCCAAAGTTGCCGGGTTATCTATTACGCCGGCAGGCTTTTGCAAGCTGCGCCGGATCTCGGATTCGATTTGCGGCCAGTGGGCCGCAAATCTCAGGCAACTTTGGACTTCGTCCAAAGTTGCCGGGTTATCTCTTTTGCCGTCACCTGTTTTCGGGCTGTGACGGCGGCATAATGTGGTAGCAATTTAAATTTACTAATAAAAAGGGAAAGAAAGTAGGTTAGTTTTATGGCAAAGCAGAATTCGGCAGCCAGGAGAAAGGCTGTCAGACGTGTCAAGAAAAACGTTGAACGCGGTCAGGCCCATATCCAGTCCTCTTTCAACAATACGATCGTTACCCTGACCGATGCGGCGGGCAACGCTCTGAGTTGGTCGAGCGCCGGAAGCCTTGGCTTCAAGGGTTCAAGGAAATCTACTCCCTACGCAGCACAGATGGCAGCGGAGACCGCTACCAAGGCTGCTCAGATCCATGGCCTGAAGGCTGTTGAAGTCTTTGTCAAGGGACCGGGATCGGGGAGAGAGGCCGCGATCCGTGCGCTGAACGCGAACGGACTCGAGATCATCAGCATCACGGATGTCACACCCGTGCCTCACAACGGATGCCGCCCTCCCAAGCGCAGACGCGTCTGATGAATCACACAGGATTTTAGTTTGGATGAAGGCACGCAAGTGCTGTAAACAACACTTCGCCGCCCGGAAAGCGGCGACAGCAGAAAGGAGCCATTCATGGCAGTCAACAAGACACCCGTACTGAAGAGATGCAGATCTCTGGAACTCGATCCTATCCATCTCGGCTATACCCGTACCTCCAAGAGGCAGCTGATCCGCCGCAGCCGCAAGAAGAGTGAGTATGCTCTTCAGCTGCAGGAGAAGCAGAAGGCCAAGTTCATCTATGGCGTTCTCGAGAAGCCTTTCCGCAACTACTATGAGAAGGCGGACAGGATGAAGGGCATGACCGGTGAGAACCTGATGACCATGCTGGAGCGCAGACTGGACAACGTCGTGTTCCGTATGGGATTTGCCAAGACCCGCAGACAGGCAAGACAGATCGTCGGCCACAAGCACATCCTGGTCAACGGCAGATGCATCAACATCCCTTCCTACCAGATCAAGGCCGGTGATGTCGTAGAAGTCAAGGAAGCTTCCAAGACCTCTGCGCTTTTCAAGGGCATTGAGGAGCAGACGCACGGCAGACTCACTCCCGAGTGGGTTTCCGTCGACAAGGACAACTTCAAGGGCACTGTGAACACGCTTCCCCGCAGAGAGCAGATCGACGTTCCCGTCAATGAGATGCTGATCGTCGAGTTGTACTCCAAGTAAAAAGACACGGTATTCTGACAAAAGGAGGATATGCGCGTGTTTGATTTTGAAAGACCCAGCATCAGGATCGCGGAGAGTTCTGATGACAAAAAGTACGGCAGATTCGTCGTGGAGCCTCTGGAGAGAGGTTATGGAACGACTCTGGGCAATTCCCTTCGCAGGATCATGCTCTCGTCTCTTCCCGGCGCAGCTGTCAGCCAGGTCAAGATCGACGGTGTACAGCACGAATTCGGTACCATCCCCGGCGTGAAGGAAGACGTGACGGAGATCATCATGAATATCAAGAGTCTCGCCATCAAGAACACCAGCGAGACCAACGAGGCCAAGAACGCCTACATCGAGTATGAAGGCGAGGGCATCGTCCGCGCTTCGGATATTCAGGCGGATCAGGATATTCAGATCATGAACCCTGATCTTGTGATCGCCACCCTGAACGGAAGGGACACCAAGCTGTTCATCGAGCTGACCATCACCAAGGGAAGAGGATACGTCGGCGCCGAGAAGAACAAGACCCCTGACACCAAGATCGGTGTGATCCCGATCGATTCCATCTACACACCGGTGGAACGTGTCAATGTCACTGTTGAAGATACCCGTGTCGGTCAGCAGACCGACTATGACAAGCTGACTCTGGATGTGACCACCAATGGTACGGTCACGCCGGAAGAGGCTGTCAGCCTTGCGGCCAGAGTTCTGGATGAGCATCTCAGTGTTTTCCTGGATCTCTCCGAGACGGCCCGCGAGACCGAGATCATGGTGGATGTGCAGGAGAACCCCACAGAGAAGGCTCTCGAGATGAGTATCGACGAGCTGGAGCTGTCCGTGCGCTCCTACAACTGCCTGAAGAGAGCCGGTATCAATACGGTGGAAGAGCTGTGCAACAAGACCCCTGAGGAGATGATGAAGGTCCGCAACCTGGGCCGCAAGTCCCTCGAGGAGGTTCTGGAGAAGCTCAAGGAGCTGGGCCTCAAGCTCAATTCCAGCGAAGAGATTCTCTGATCACCTGCAGGCACAGACAGTAATACAGATCAGTAAAAGCGCCCGCATCGGTAAGACCGAAGAGCACGCGGCGGGCGGCAGCCGAACACCGGGGGCGGGTAAGACCGAAGAGCACCGCTGTCGGCGCTGCCGGTAAGAAAGGAAAGGATACAGCAATGGCAGAATACAGGAAATTAGGCAAGAAGACCAAGCTCAGAAAAGCGCTTCTGCGCAGCCAGGTCACTTCCCTTATCTACAAGGGCAAGATCGTGACCACCGAGGCCCGCGCCAAGGAGATCCGCAGCATCGTTGAGCCCATGATCACTCTGGCCGCCAAGGAAATGAACAACTACGAGACCGTCACCGCCAAGGTGAAGGTTCCGAAGAGAGACGGCGATGGCAAGCGCGTCAAGGAGATCATCGACGGCAGAAAGGTGCCGGCTTTCGATGAGGTCGAGCGCGAGATCAAGAAGGACCTTCCCAGCCGCCTTCACGCCAGAAGGCAGCTCATGCGTTTCCTCTATCCCGTGGTGGAAGTGCCTGCAGACGGCAGAGCTGTCAGGAAGAACACCAAGAAGGTCGACCTTGTTGCCAAGCTGTTCGATGAGTATGGCCCCAAGTATGCCGGCCGCAACGGCGGTTACACCAGGATCGTGAAGATCGGACAGAGACGCGGCGACGGCGCCATGACCGTTCTGCTTGAGTTTGTCTGATACCTCAGAGCGGAGGTGTCTGCGGGGGTGACCCGCTGCGGACAGACATTGTAGAAAATGTGTACCCCTCCGGGAGATCTCTCGGAGGGGTATTTTTGAATGCAGGGTATATTCCATGATCCATATCCAAAAGCTGATACATGATTTTCTCATACGCGACGAGGACGGCAATGTCGAGGGTACCGTGCGTGCCATCGACGGCATCTCTCTGGATATCCGTCCGGGCCAGTTCATAGCGGTCCTGGGCCATAACGGCAGCGGCAAGTCCACTATGGCCAAACATCTCAACGCCCTTCTGTTTCCCACGGAGGGCGAGGTCCTGGTAGACGGCATGGACACCCGGGATGAATCCAAGCTCTGGGAGATCCGCCGCAGGGCCGGTATGGTCTTCCAGAATCCGGACAATCAGATCATCGGCCAGGTCGTGGAGGAGGACGTGGGATTCGGTCCTGAGAACATGGGACTGCCTACAGAGAAGATCTGGGCGAGAGTGGAGGAGGGCCTGCAGGCCGTCGACATGGTCAAGCACCGCCACAAGTCTCCCAACCGTCTGTCGGGCGGTCAGAAGCAGAGGGTGTCCATTGCCGGCGTGATCGCCATGCATCCCCACTGCATCATTCTGGACGAGCCGACGGCCATGCTGGATCCCAGCGGCCGCAAAGAGGTGATCGCCGCGGCCCACAAGCTCCATAAAGAGGAAGGGATCACCATCATCCTGATCACCCACAACATGGAGGAGGCTGTAGGCGCTGATCATATCTTTGTCATGGACAAGGGCAGGATCGCCATGCAGGGATCGCCGAGGGAGATATTCGCCCAGGTGAAGGAACTGCAGGAACTGGGACTCACGGTCCCGGAGGTCACCATGGTAGGGCATCTGCTGGCTGAAAAGGGCCTGCAGATCCCTCAGCCGGTCCTCACCACAGAGGAACTCACGGAGGCTGTCATGGCCTGTCGCGGAGGGAAGAGAAAATGAGTATTCGCATTGAGGATGTCAGCTATTATTATGAACAGGGCACCGCAATGCAGGTCAAGGCTCTCGACCATGTGAGCACGGAGATCCCGGACGACAGCTTCGTCGGCCTGATCGGACACACCGGCAGCGGCAAGTCCACCCTGATCCAGACCCTGAACGGCCTCCTGAAGGTCTCGGAGGGGCGGATCCTCTTCAACGGCGAGGATATCGACGGCAAGGACTATGACCGGCGTGCCCTGCGCGCCCAGGTGGGCCTGGTATTCCAGTATCCGGAGCACCAGCTCTTCGAGGCGGATGTCCTGACGGACGTGATGTTCGGACCCCGCAACCTGGGGCTGTCAGAGGAAGAGGCCAGAGAACGGGCGGTGAAGGCCCTGCAGATGGTGGGACTGGGAGAAAACTATTATGACCATTCCCCCTTCGATATGTCAGGCGGCCAGAAGCGCAGGGCGGCCATCGCCGGCGTGCTGGCCATGCAGCCCCGTGTGCTGATCCTGGATGAACCCACCGCGGGTCTGGATCCCGGCGGCCGGGCGGATATTCTGGAGATGATCGCGCAGATGCGCAGGGAGCTCCATATGACCGTCCTCCTGGTCTCGCACAGCATGGACGATGTGGCCCGTTACGCGGACAGGATCCTTGTGATGGCGGGCGGGAAGCTCCTGATGGACGATGTTCCCTCACAGATCTTCGCCAGATCGGAGGAGCTGGAGAGAACTGGACTGGCGGCGCCGCAGATCAGCTACGCCCTGCGGCAGCTCCGTGACAGGGGACTGCCGGTAGAGACATCCGCCCTGACGGCGGAAGAGGCGGCGGCGGAGATCCTGCGTGCACTGCGCGGAAAGGGCAGGTATGTTTAATTCCATCACCCTTGGACAATATTATCAGACGGATTCGGTACTCCACAGGCTAGACCCGAGAGTCAAGCTGGTCGCGACCTTCCTCTACCTGATCTCCCTCTTTGTGGCGGGATCCACGGCGGGATATCTGGCGGCGGCTGTTTTTCTCGCGGCCATGATCGCCCTGTCCAACGTCCCCTTCCGGTATATTATCCGCGGCATGCGGGCCATCCTGGTCCTGCTGGCTATCACCATGCTCTTCAACCTCTTCCTGACCCCCGGCGAGCTCCTCTTTCAGGCGGGGCCGCTCCGGGCCACCCGAGAGGGTCTGATCACCGCCGTCAAGATGGGCGCCCGTCTCAGTATGCTGATCCTGGGCTCCTCCCTGATGACCCTGACCACGACACCCACCAGGCTCACGGATGCCATGGAGTCGCTCCTGGGACCTCTGCGCCGCTTCCGGGTGCCGGTCCACGAGATCTCCATGATGATGTCCATCGCCCTCCGTTTCATTCCCATCCTGATGGAGGA
>DGGX01000152.1:2819-3000 GCA_002392385.1 Lachnospiraceae bacterium UBA3863 | reverse complement strand
CCGCCGGAAAATCGTAACTATTTTCATATTATAAAAGCCTGCCTGAAAGATGCAACATGCCGCAGGGCGTGATCCGTACTCATTGTGACCCGGGCAGGCCCTGTATATCATGTCAGGACCGTAAGACTTCCATGGGAAGGCAGACGCCGGGTCAGAACCGGAAGACTTCCATGGGAAGGCA
>DGGX01000152.1:2105-2745 GCA_002392385.1 Lachnospiraceae bacterium UBA3863 | reverse complement strand
AGACGCAGAGCCGGGACCGTAAGACTTCCATACGAAGACAGACGAGGCGGCAGGTGAAGAAGCCTTCTACTGGAAGGTAGTTAGTTGCGCCAAATTAAGGTTGACTAGACTAACCGGCCTGTGCTACAATTCTCCTGATTAAAAGTAACTAACCGGATTATGTATGCCTAACATACCTTGAATTCCGGTCTGCAGTAAGAAGCAGAACCGGTCAAAGAATCTGGAGAGGGAAGGAGACGGAATTGATACCCTTAAGTATGGCAGAAACAGGTAAGCAGCAGACCGTCCAAAAGGTCGGGGGAAGCGCGGAAGTTCGTCAGCATCTGGAAAATCTCGGATTTGTCACGGGAGGAAAAGTAACCGTGCTGTCGGTTCTCAATGGAAACGTGATCGTAAAGGTGAAGGAATCCCGGATCGCCATTGACAAAAGCCTTGCCAAAAAGATCATGGTATAAATTTTTTTGCCAGAAAGACCTCGCGGCAGGAGTTACCGATGTGTCTGCCGCGGGTCCTGAAATAAAAGGAGGAAGCTTATGAAAACACTGAGAGACGTAGGTATCGGCGAAACGGTAAAGGTCAAAAAGCTCCACGGCGAAGGCGCTGTCAAGCGCAGGATCATGGACATGGGCATCACAAAGGG
>DGGX01000152.1:1870-2050 GCA_002392385.1 Lachnospiraceae bacterium UBA3863 | reverse complement strand
GATGTATATGTCCGCAAGGTCGCTCCGCTGGGAGATCCCGTGGAAGTCACTGTCCGCAACTATGAGCTGTCTCTCCGCAAGGAGGACGCCGCCATGGTGGAAGTGGAATAAATAAAAAAGATCATTATTGATCATCGCCGGTTCATCTCCAGAGGATTTCAGCCATTTTCCAAAGAAATC
>DGGX01000152.1:1557-1683 GCA_002392385.1 Lachnospiraceae bacterium UBA3863 | reverse complement strand
AGAAAGGACAAAGATAAAGATGGGAGTAAGGATTGCGCTTGCCGGTAACCCGAACAGCGGCAAGACTACACTGTTCAACGCACTGACCGGCTCCAACCAGTTTGTCGGAAACTGGCCCGGTGTCAC
>DGGX01000152.1:843-1376 GCA_002392385.1 Lachnospiraceae bacterium UBA3863 | reverse complement strand
CTCAATATCATCGACGGCACCAACCTTGAGAGAAACCTCTATCTGACCACACAGCTGGTCGAGCTGGGCATCCCCGTCGTCGTGGCGGTCAACATGTGTGACCTGGTCAGGAAAAACGGCGACCATATTGATTTTGAGAAGCTCTCCGAGAAGCTGGGCTGCAGAGTGGCCGAGATCTCCGCTCTGAAGGGAACCGGTGTCACGGAGGCTGCCGAGATGGCAGTCCAGGCGGCTGCAGTGGACAAGACAGTCCCCCAGCACACCTTCTCGGGGCCCGTCGAGCACGCGATCGCCCATATCGAGGAAGCCATCGTCCATGACATGCCCGAGGAGCAGCAGCGCTGGTACGCGATCAAGGTCTTCGAGAGAGACGATAAGGTTCTCGAGATCCTCAAGGTCGACCAGGAGACCCTGGCCCATGTGGAACAGGACATTGTCGCGGCCGAGACAGAGCTGGATGACGACGCCGAGAGCATCATCACCAACGAGAGATATACCTATATCGAAGAGCTGATCAAGGACTGCTATAAGAA
>DGGX01000152.1:0-651 GCA_002392385.1 Lachnospiraceae bacterium UBA3863 | reverse complement strand
GACTGGGCAAACGACGGCCTCTTCGGCGACGGCTGGCGCCTCTTCGGCATCGGCACGCCCGCCTATGAGGAGGCGGCCGGTGAGTTCGGCGATGCCTCCAATGTGATCGATGCCTTTGTCGGATTGGACAATTTCACCAATGAGGAAGGCGAAGTCGACGTGGCCGCCGTCAGAGCCGCTGTCGATGCGGTCGCTCCCGGAACGACCGCCAACTACACCCTGGAGGACGAGGAGACCCTCGCGACCGAGGATGTCACCTATACCACGGACCAGCTCGCGGAAGCGATCACTGTCTTTGAAAAATATGAAGGCCAGGAGCCCGATCCCGCGGCCTATGGCACCTGGATTCCCGGCATCCCTGTCATGGTCGAAGGCCTGCTGGACAGCATGCATGTTTCCGGCTGGCTCAAGAGCCTGATCCTCGACGGCATCATCGGCGGCGTCGGCGCGGTCCTCGGATTCGTACCCCAGATGCTCGTACTGTTCCTGCTGCTCTCCATTCTGGAAGATGTTGGATACATGGCAAGAATCGCCTTCATCATGGACCGCATTTTCCGCAAGTTCGGACTGTCCGGAAAATCCTTCATCCCGATGCTGGTGGGCACGGGCTGCGGCGTTCCCGGCGTCATGGCATCCAGAACCATTGAGAAC
>DGGX01000185.1 GCA_002392385.1 Lachnospiraceae bacterium UBA3863 | reverse complement strand
GCGGCGGAGCTGCTGGAGTGCTTCCAGTGGAGCGATACAGAATATGACCTGAACCATGTGAAGGAAGAACTGGCGGATGTGATCGTCTATTGTCAGGACCTGGCCGATAAACTGGGACTGGATGTCGATGAGATCGTGAACATGAAAATGACACAGAATGAGCGGAAGTATCCTGTGGACAAGGCCCGCGGGAAGGCAGATAAGTACGACAATCTTTGAGAAAGTCTTTGATTAGATACTGTAGCTTAACCTTCAGCCTGGAATCATTTGAAGGAGGACGGCATGCTTTTTGAAGAAATGGTGCAGAATCTTGTACGAAGAGAAAATAAGGATGCATTTAAACTCTATGAAGACGAAGATGTTGTACTCACACTGAAGAACAACGATGTGATCGAAGGGTACGTAACTAAGTACTATCCTTTTTATTCTGATATTACAGAAAAAAACATAGAACTTGACCTCGGCGATGAGGAGGACAGCCAGGACGACGATCACATCGGGGAACTGCATCTGCGGTTAAGTGACGGCTCGGGAGACAGGATCATCAGAAGAAAGAACGTTTCTGTTATTCGCAGAAAAGTACCTGTGAAGAGTCTGTTCAATCAGAAGCAGAGAGCTCTGCTGAAGGGACTTGGGATCGACGAGAGTTCCTTTACTTCGAAAGATGAGTATCACCGGCTGCTGGATGAGATCGCAGTGAAATACCATGAGTTGTATGCGAACAGGCAGTATGCTGATGCCGAACAGGTAAAGGATATGATGTTCCGCTTCAAAGGAATCGAGCCCGCTTGGGTGTCCCTGGAGGATACGTGGAGAGCATATCCGTTAGATCCGCAGGAGTATTTAAATCTCGAGGAATCGGACTTCTCCTATTGGATTTTCAACATACCGGCAGAAGAAGTGCCTGATCTGAAGCTTCCATCAGAATTCAAGATGGAAACGGTCGCCGAAAGGGTACAGATGTTTCTCGACCATGGTTTAGAGAAATATGCCAGAGATGAAAGATTTAAAATCGACCAGCCGCTCCTTAACTGGAAGGGTGAAAGGGAACCTGGAGACGCTTATCTGAATCTGCATGAAGTGTTTGAAGCAGATATATACAGCAAAGAATTTACATCCGGAAAGAAAATTGTAAACATGAAGCCGGATTATTCGGAATACCTGGTTCATGAAGCATGGAGACGGGCAGCTTGTGACGAGTTGCCTTCTGCGGAAGAATACATTCGGGCAGCAAGGAAGTTCAACCCTGTTTCGGCACATATTCAGCTGGATTATGCAGAGATCCTGCGCATCTGGGGCAAGAATGACAGAGCCTATCTTGAGTCAGTGAAGGCATTGAACCACGCTTTCCGGCCGGGTGACCGCGCGCGATGCTTTCGAAATATGGGGGATTATTACAGCAATAAATCCAAGTATAGAGAAGCCGTGATCTGTTACGCCTTCAGCCTTTGGTTTGGTATTACGAAAGAGACGCAGAGCCGTGTACGAAGCGTTCTGAGACATGCTCCTGATGCGGCGGCACCTGTTTCGTGGGAAGAAGCACACGAATTTGCGGTCGAACACAATTTTGATATTTTGCCGGGCGTTGCGGAGACATGGAAATTGGACTCCATCGCCAATACTTTCATCAAGCAGGGAAGACCGGATGTAGCGGAATACTATTTGGAGATCGCTTACGGATTGACACATGATATAAAGATCCAGGGCAAATTGCGGTATCTCAGAGGTGAAAGATAATGCGATGATCGATAAGAGGGTCAACTCATAGAGCGAGTACATTATGAACAGACCGATCGTAAAAGACACCTTTTTCCTCAGCCAGAAATCCGCGCCTGCCACCAGGCAGGATCTGTCCGTCGGGCAGGATCTTGTGGATACCCTGCGCGCCAACCAGGACCGGTGCGTCGGGATGGCCGCCAACATGATCGGCGTGAAGAAGCGGATCATCATCGTCAACATGGGCTTTTTGAGCACCGTCATGTATAATCCGGTGATCGTCAGGAAGGACTCTCCCTACGAGACGGAGGAGGGCTGCCTGTCCCTCACGGGTGTCCGCAGGACCACCCGCTATGAGCACATCGAGGTCGAGTACTACGACAGCAGCTGGAAGAAGCATCGCCAGGCCTACTCTGGATGGACGGCCCAGATTATCCAGCACGAGTGCGACCATCTGGAGGGGATCATAATATAAGCGAAGAGGGCCGCAGCTTTTTTTGCCGGGACCATGGGAGAAGGATACACATGAGAAGCAGTGACACCACCAGTAAGTTTATATCCCTGATCCTCCGCCACAAGCCGGAGGCGATCGGCATCACTCTGGACGGCCACGGCTGGGCAGACGTGGACGCCCTGATCCGGGGCATCAATGCCGCCGGAGACTATCGGCTGGACAGGGACCAGCTGGAGGAGATCGTCCGGACGGACGCCAAGCAGCGCTATTCCTTCAACGAGGATCACACAAGGATCCGCGCCAACCAGGGCCACTCCATTCCCGTGGACGTGGAGCTGGAGCAGAAGATCCCGCCGGCGGTCCTCTACCACGGCACCGGGGAGAAGTACGTCGCCTCCATTGACCGGCAGGGCCTCCTGGCCAAAAGCCGCCTCTACGTCCATCTCTCCGCCGACGTGGAGACCGCCCGCAAGGTCGGCAGCCGCCACGGCCGGCCGGTCATCTACACCGTCGACTGCCGGCGGATGACCGAGGACGGCCATATCTTCTACCAGTCCGCCAACCAGGTCTGGCTGACGGCCGCCGTACCCGTCCAATATCTCAAGAAACAGCCGTAAGGCAACAATGATCTCAAGAAACAGCAGTAAAGCAAAAAAGGATCCTGATTTTGTGGAGGATAGCATGAGAGTACATTTCATACAACAGGATTACTGGGTCCTGCCCGGCGAATATCTCGCCTGGGCCGAGCGCAACGGACACGACACCACCATAACCAAATGCTGGGAACACGAGCCCATCCCCGAGACCGTCAGCGCGGACATGCTGGTCGTCCTGGGCGGCTGGCAGAGCCCGGCCACCACCCAGGCGGAATGTGACTATTACGACGCCGAGGCCGAAAAGGCCCTGATCCGCAAGTACGTGGCAGCCGGCAGGATCGTGATCGGCGTCTGCCTCGGCGCCCAGCTTCTCGGAGAGGCTATGGGGGGAACTTTTGCCCACAGCCCCGAGCGCGAGATCGGCCCGGTCATGGTCAGACTCACCCCCGCCGGCCGCGAAGACCCCTTCTTCGACGCCTTCCCGGACGCCTTCCCCGCCGGCGAGTGGCATAACGACATGCCCGGCCTGACCCCGGACAGCGTGATCATCGCACAGAGCGAAGGCTGCCCCAGACAGATCATCCGCTATGCCCGCTATGCCTACGGCTTCCAGACCCATATGGAGTTCACCCACAGCATCATTGCCGCCGGCCTCGCGGACATCGGCAGCAGGCTCAACTGCAGCGGCCCCTTCATTCAGACTGAGGAAGAGCTCCTCGATTATGACTATTCAGAAATGAACGCCATGCTGTCTACATTCCTTGACGCTATTGCCGGGGCATGGATGGAGGAGAGAGGGTCGGCCGATTAAATACTGTTGCGGGCGCCGGCTGTGCTATAGGGCGGACGTTCGCCTGGATACCATTGCGGGCGCCCGCCCAGATACCAGAAACTGAGGAAGAATTATGCGCCTTTTCATCGCGATCCGCCTCTCTGAGGACTTGCAGACATCCGTCACTGCCACCATGCACAGCCTGAAAAAAGCAGGCGTCAAGGGCAGCTACGTGCCCTCCGGGAACCTCCACCTCACCCTCGCTTTCCTCGGGGAGGTGCAGGACAGGGCGCCCGTGCAGGAAGCCCTGCAGGCCGTGCACTTCAAGCCCTTCCGCCTGTCCCTGTCAGAGATGGGCAATTTCGGCGACCTCCTGTGGATCGGCCTCAAGGGCAACCAGGGCCTCAGCGGCCTGGCCCGCGACATCCGCACAGCCCTGGACTCCGCAGAGATCTCCTACGACCGCGCCAAGTTCGTCCCTCATATCACGATCGTCCGGAAGGCCGCAGGGAAATGGAAGACCGTGCCTGCGCCCAGGGGAGAGATGATGGTGCGCAAGGTCTCTCTGATGAAATCCGAGCAGAAGGACGGGAAGAGAGTGTATACCGAGGTGTTTAGTATTGGCGGGTGAGGGGACGGCCTGGCCGGCCGGATCGCGATCGGTCGGATGATGGCTGGCGGAGAATGTCCGGACTGGCCGGCCGGACTTAAAGAGGATGTAGGACTATGGATGAGCTTTATACTGCATTGGAAGAATTGAAAAGAAGAGCCAAGGAGGACGCTGCTTTTGCCGCGGCGCTGCTGGACACGTCCAGGCAGTCTAATCCGGTTTCCGCATTGTGCACTTTCAGCTGTGCGAACGGCATCCCGCTGTATGAAATGGACCTCCTGTGCGCGGGCGAGGACTACTACGCCGCCATGCGCAGGAGCACCAACGGCGGCGGGGAGAATTCTCCCCTGCTCAAGGGCGAGGATGACTATTACGAGCTCTTTATGGAGGAAATACGGAGGATCGCCGGCGGCGCGGAGCATTAGAAAGGGGCGGTTATGAATGCCAGACGTGGTTTTGTTCCGGAAGATGAGAAGAACTTCTCGCCGGAGGCGATCGGGAAGATGCGGATCGCTTCCCGCCATATTTGCTACCTGATCAACGAGGACTATGACCTCAAGTCGGCGACGACCTTTGTCGGCAATCATTTCCTGCTCTCGGAGAGACAGCGCCTGGCCATCATGCGCAGCGTGGCGACGGAGGCGCAGATCCGGGGCCGTCTTGCCAGACAGAGGGCGGCTGCGGACATTGCCGGCGGGGAGGTCTGGATCGACGGTTTCAACACCATCATCACGCTGGAAGTCATGCTGAGCGATTCCATCCTCCTGGAGGGCATGGACGGCACCATCCGCGACCTGGCCGCCCTGCGGGGCACCTACCGCGTCATTCCAGAGACCGCAGAGGCGGTGCGGATCCTTCTGGGCCGCCTGCAGGCTGCCGGCGTCCGCAAGTCCCACATCCTTCTTGATGAGCCCGTCTCCAATTCTGGCCGCCTGAAGGCCCTGATCGCCGACATCGCGGAAGAGATGGCCGCGGAGACCGACATCCGGATCCTGCGCGACGTGGACCGCGCCCTCTATTCCAAGGAGAACGTCATCACCTCGGATGCCATCATACTCAACCATTGCGACAGCTGGGTGAATCTGATGCAGGAGTGCGTGAGGGAGAGAGGGGTGAGAGTGATGAGGGTGTGGGAATGAGGAGTCATATCTGCTGAGGGCTTGCCTACCGAGGCCTGACTGATGGAGGCCTACCTGCGAAAATACCTGCTATGAGAGGCAAGAATAGCAGGTAGAAACACGAGAGAAGCCACGAACACAGCCTACCTGAAAACATAAAAAGGAGTCAATTATGATCGAGATTCGTAAGATCAGTATCACGGATTTGGACACAGACGCGATCGTGAATGCCGCGAATGAGGAGCTTTGGGCCGGCGGAGGCGTGTGTGGGGCGATCTTCCGGGCGGCGGGGATGAGAGAGCTGCAGGATGCCTGCAACCGGATCGGGCATTGTGATACGGGCTCGGCGGTGATCACGCCGGGATTCCGGCTGAAGGCGCGGTATATCATTCACGCGGTCGGGCCGGTTTGGAGAGGCGGCAGCCACAATGAGCAGAAGCTTCTGTATAGCGCCTACAGGCGGTCGCTGGAGCTGGCGGTGGAGAATGGCTGCAGGTCAATTGGTTTTCCCCTGATCTCGGCGGGGATCTTCGGGTATCCGCTGGAGGAGGCCTGGCAGACGGCCCTGCAGGCATGCAGGGATTTCGAGGTCGGGGGAGCGGAGATCGAGATCATTTTCGCGGTTCTGGACGATCACATCCTGAAGGTGGGGCAGAGAATGCTCGGTAAGGCCTGAGGGTGCGCGGAAAGCGTGAGGGTGCACGGAAAGCCTGAGGGTGCCCGTATAGCGGATATCTCTCTGTCAGCGGATGCTTGCATTATTCTTTGGAATTTGTATAATCCACTTTAGTAAGGCTGATATGTCAGGCAAGCAATAAAGAGAAAGGAAGATGATTATCATGAAGAAAAATCTTGGAGTCGTGCAGGCTGTCTATCCCATGCCCGTGTTGATGATCGCAGCCTATGATGAGAATGGCAAGGTCAACGTGATGAACGCGG
>DGGX01000140.1 GCA_002392385.1 Lachnospiraceae bacterium UBA3863 | reverse complement strand
AAGATCAAAAGAGCCCAGAACGCCGCAATCGAGGAGTTTAAAAAGAAGAACCCAGGCAAGCGCCTGCCGGCCAAGATGCCGACAACGCTCCACGACGGCGACGGCCTCAAAGAAAACGGCGACGAATACGGACCCGAGTGCGCCGGCTGCATGGTAATGAGCACGAACAGCAAGAGGAAGCCGGTCGTCGTATACGCCGACAAAACACCGCTGACCGATGAGCAGGAAATTTATTCAGGATGCTACGGCCGCGCGGTGCTCAACTTCTACGTATATGAGCACACCGGCAAGATCGGAGTCAGCGCAGGGCTTAACGGCGTCATGAAGGTATCAGACGGCGAACCGCTGGCTGGCGGAATCGTAACCGACGCGGACTGGGACGACATCGACGACGACGAATACGGAGCAGATCTACTGTAATGATAACGAAGAGACGATGCGACCGAGCAATGGCCGAGAAGAAGGGACTGCTGCCATGCCAAAAGCGCTGCAGTACATGCCTCGCCTGCATACAGATCGGAGAAGACGGACGAGAACGCCACACGCCGGACTTCCAGCGCGGATCAGGGGATCCAGCGCTGGCGGCGAAAAACTACGCACTAAGGAGCTACTATGGAGACTACTAAGAAGCCGAAGATCATGTCGGTGGATATCGAGACATACAGCAGCGTCGACCTTTCAAGGGCGGGCGTCTACAAGTACGCCGAGAGCCCGGACTTCGAGATCCTGCTGCTGAGCTATGCCTTCGATGAGCGGAAGGTCTACACGCTGGACCTCACCCGCGCGCCGCTGCAGAAAAGCATAGCACAGGCGCTCACGGATCCGGAGATCACGAAGACCGCCTGGAACGCGAACTTCGAGAGGACCTGCCTCGCACGGTACCTCGGCGAGCCTATGCCGCCGGAGCAATGGGACGACACGATGATCCGATCAGCGGAACTCGGCCTTCCTATGTCGCTCGCGGCCGCAGGCGCGGTTCTTGGCCTTCCGGAAGACAAGCGGAAGCTCCAGGAAGGCCGGAGCCTGATCCAGTATTTCAGCAAGCCCTGCAAAGCAACGAAAGCGAACGGAGGACGCACCCGCAACCTTCCAGAGCATGACCTGGAGAAGTGGGACCACTACAAAGCCTATAATGCGCAGGACGTAGAGACGGAGCGCGAGATCAGAAAACAGCTCACGAGATACCACATCGAGAAGAGCGAGCGGACGCTCTGGTGCATCGACCAGCGGATCAATGACCGCGGCGTGCTCGTAGACCGCCAGCTCGCGGAAAACGCAGCGCAGGCGGATGCAGACATAAAGAACGCCCTGAAGACGGAGGCCAAAAGAATCTCAGGCCTTGAAAATCCGAACAGCCCCGTCCAGATCAAGCGCTGGATCCGGGAGAAGACCGGCACGGAGGTGGAGAGCCTCGACAAGCGCGTGATCGGTGAGGTACGGGATCAGCTGCAGGACCATCCGGAAGTCTCGCGCTTCCTGGATATCCGCAGCCAGCTCGCGATCACATCCACCGCCAAATATAGCAAGATGCTCGAGTGCATGGGGGCCGACGACCGCGTCCGCGGCATATCGCAATTTTACGGCGCAAGCAGGACCGGCAGGTGGTCTGGCAGGAACGTCCAACTTCAGAATCTAAAGCAAAACAAGATGCCAGACGAGGACCTCGACATCGCCCGCCGCCTGGTACGCGACGGGGACACCGAAGCGCTGGGCCTATTATACGACCCCGCGCAGGCGCTCTCGGAGCTGATCAGAACGGCCTTCATCCCAAAACCGGGATACAAGTTTATCGTTTCAGACTTTTCAGCTATTGAGGCGCGGGTCCTTGCCTGGCTCGCAGACGAGAGCTGGAGGCTCGACGTCTTCAACGGATCCGGCAAGATCTACGAGGCCTCAGCGGAGAAGATGTTCAACCTGCCGCCGGGATCAGTAAAGAAGGGTGACCCGATGCGGCAAAAAGGGAAAATAGCCGAGCTCGCGCTCGGTTATGGCGGTTCGGTGGGCGCCTTGAAGGCCATGGGAGCGCTCGAAATGGGACTACAAGAAAACGAGCTAAAACCCCTCGTCGACTCATGGCGCGCCGCCAACCGTCAGATCACAAAGCTGTGGTGGGCGGTCGATCAAGCCGCCAGGTTGTGTATCAAGACAAAATTCACCCAGGAGCTGCGGTCCGGTATCCGGATGCGGATGGAGGGCATGTTCCTGCGGATCGGCCTTCCCTCAGGCCGTGAGCTGTCCTACGCCAAGCCCCGGATCGACGAGGAGGACAGGATCACCTTCGAGGGGATGATCCAAAACGGCGGGTGGGGCAGACAGGACACCTACGGCCCGAAGTTAGTGGAGAATATCGTCCAGGCGGTCAGCCGTGACTGTCTGGCCGTGAGTATGAAGCGGCTGGAGGAGATGGGAATCCCCATCGTCTTCCATGTCCACGACGAGGTGATCTGCGAGGTCCCGGAGGCGAGTACGATATTTTATGCCGACGGTGTGCAATATTATGAAGACCCGACCTGGACCGCTGCGGAGATCGCTGAGATCATGGGCCGGCCGATCGAGTGGGCGCCGGGCCTTCCGCTGCGGGCGGACGCCTACGAGTGCGAGTATTATCGTAAAGATTAAAGAGAGAAAAGAGGACAGAGAAATGGAGTTAAAAATAAAGAGCAGAGAGAACGTACACGCGACCTTGGATTATGGGCAGTTCAAGAAAGTGCTCGGCAACAGGGAGGTCAAGACAAAAGGCGTTAAATGGGACAGACTTTGTGAGTCAATGCAAAAGCACGGTCAGCTGGTACCGGCGATCGTCGATAGGGATTTCTACATACTGGACGGCCAGCATAGACTTGAGGCCTGCAGACATTTAGGGATTCCCTTTGTTTATGTCTTCACGAACGGGACTACATCCGCCGAGGTGATCGGCGATCTGAACGCGTCCAACAGCTGGGGAGTGCTGGACTATATAAATTACTACGCCTCCCGTCCTGTCGTGAACGCGGCCAGCTACAAGCGCCTGCAGAGCCTGCTGGTAGATTTCAAGGAGCTGACACCTTCGTCAATGATCGCCCTTGCTTTACTGAAAGGTGATGGCGGGGCAGCCTATACCAAGGCGATCACCGCCGGCCGGATCGTTTTCACTCAGCAGGAATACGACTGCGTGCGGGGGGTATTGTCTGACATGAAGGCGCAGGGGTACATGAGCTGGCAACGTGAGAACCACATTACCAGCCGGCCGTTCTGGCTCGCCGTCGGATTCGTTTACAGGCACCCGAAGGCCGATCCCGGCAGACTAATCAAGGTTTTGCGCGAAAACGAGGACAAAATTCCATCTACTGCGAGAGTCAAAGACCTGCTCCAAAGGTTTTCAACGCTATACAATAAAAAGCTCGCGAAGGAGAACAGGGTCTATCTCGATGTGGACTACGAGCAGGGCAGATACAAGAAATGGGTCGAGGACGAGACTGCCTAAACGGGAGGAGGACAGAGAAATGAAGAAATTTGAGGACAGGTTCCCGCGGACGGACTTCGCTATGAACGCGCTCGTGGCGACCGCTGTCGAGGAGGCGGCAGGTCTTTCCCAGGAGGAGAAGAAGGCGCTGTTCATGACGATGATCGGCGGCGTCGCGATGATGGCCGGGACAGCCGTGAACGGCAGGTTCGGTCACGGCAATTACTCCATGTATGATGCCCTGACTGCATACGACCTGCTGAAAGACACCGAGGAGAGATTCATTCCTACAGCGATCAGAGTCGCAGATATGGAGGACAAGTCATGAGAGTTTTATATAAAGTGCCGGGAGACGCCGAGATCCACCAGATCATCGTCCCGAACCAGCTGAGGGTCCTGCAGGACCTGGTCGGCGGTCCGATCGAGACCGTCACGGTCGAGGAAGACGTGGCGATCATTTGCAACGAGGACAGACGGCTGCCGAACCAGGAGTACAACTGCGAGATCTGCGGGGTAATCTTCATGGGCCCGATCCTGATCGCGGGAGCAGATGGCGATGATCTGACAGACTGTCCCTGGTCGGTCACAATGGCAAGGAAGGAGGTACGGGGATGAAGATCGGAAACACAGACACGGATCTGCTGCCCTGCCCATTCTGCGGGGGTGAGGCCTACCTGGAGCGCAATCACAGGGCCTTTGTGCAAGGACAGTCGACCAAGGTGACGTTCGTCCGCTGCCGCAGGTGCAACGCCAGGACGGCCCGGTTCGAGCTTGCAAGGTTCGGCCGATCAAGTCACTCAGCCGAAGCGGAGCGCCTGGCTAAAGAAGCCTGGAACAGGAGGGTAAGATGATCAGATACATGCCGGCGGAGATCATGCGCAAGCTGACCAGGGAACAGCTGAGGATCCTAATGACGCAGAAAAACTCCCGGGGACGGTATACGGAGAACGCGAACCGGGCCCAGAAGATTCTCTGGCAGACAAATGGGCACACGATAGCAAGCACGGGACCGACCCATCCACTCACCATGCACGAGAAGACCGGCTGGACGGTGCCGGAGGAAGAAACGATAGATCTGAGCCC
>DGGX01000012.1 GCA_002392385.1 Lachnospiraceae bacterium UBA3863 | reverse complement strand
CCGTTAGACTCCATATCCAGCTGCTGCAGGTGGGCAGGGAAGCGGGACAGGGCCTGGGAATAAGGCAGGACAGCCGTGCAGGGATAGCCCTGGACATTGCGCTCGTAGACGCCGATCAGGGCGTCCAGCATGGCGGCGTTCTTGCGGATATCGGGATCTTTGGCCATGGCATCCGCCTCGGCGGCGCCGGCCAGGAACTGGGCGAAGACCTCAGGGCCGAAGGCCAGCTGCAGGATCGCGCCGCCCACGCAGGAGGAGACGGAATAGCGGCCGCCGATATAATCATCCATGAAGAAGGCGGTCAGGTAGTCGGTGCTGGAAGCGAGAGGGGAAGTCTCGCTGGTCACTGCCAGCATATGGCGGGCAGGATCCACGCCGGCTTCCTTGAGGGCGCCGCGGACGAAGGTCTCGTTGGTCAGAGTCTCCAGGGTGGTGCCGGATTTGGACACGACGATGAAGAGGGAGTGAGGGATATCCACGGTCTTGAGGACGGCCGCCGCGTCATCGGGATCCACATTGCTGATGAAGCGGGCTTCCATCTTCAGGGTGCCGTGCTGTCTGGCCCAGTTCTCCAGTGCCAGATAGATGGCGCGGGGGCCCAGGTCAGAACCGCCGATACCGATCTGGACGACGGTGGTGAACTTCTCTCCCGCCGCGTTGGTGATCTCACCGGCGTGTACCTTACGGGCGAACGCAGCGGCTTTCTCCTGCTGGGCCACGTAGAACTCTCTCTTGTTGACGCCGTCCGCGATGACGTCGGCGCCCAGCTGGCCGCGGCAGAGCTGATGCAGGACCAGTCTCTTCTCGCCGGTGTTGATGACCTCGCCGTTATAAAGAGCCTCGTACTTGTCGGTCAGCTGGGCCTCGTCGGCCAGTTCCGCGAGAACCTTCAGGACATCCTCGTCCACTTCGCGGGAGGCGTAGTGGAAACTGAGACCGGCCGCCATGGGGGCGCTGTAAGCGGCGACGCGCTTCGCGCCGGCTTCTCCGGCCATGACCTCCTGCAGGCGGACCTTGCCCTTGAGGGCCTGCAGCTTTCCGTAAGCATTCAGCGTATCTAAATTCTTCCAATTGATCATCTTGAGGTTTCCTCCTTTGGATCCACGTGTATATCCACGTGTAAACGGTTTCCGCGTAACAGTATAGCATTTTTCTCATGCCCGGAGAAGACCCGCTCTTCTATCTTCCCCGCTTATTCCACGGATTTGAGGGATTCCACCATGTCGATCCGCAGGATATAGAAGATGGAGAAAAGGTTCACCGACAGGGAGAAAAAGATCGTCAGCAGGGCGGCGCAGAGGTAGCTCTTGCCGTGGAGGCCCCTCCCCAGGAGCAGGTACTCCATCTCTATGGTGCCGATCAGCCACCGGTGGAGCCAGCGGCCCGCCGGGATGCCCAGCAGGATCCCGAAAAGGGTGAGAAAAACATTCTCCCTGTAGACATAGGAGGCTGTCTCCCCGTCATAGAAGCCCAGGACCTTGAGGGTGGCCAGCTCCCGGAGCCGCTCCGTCACGTTGATATTGGTCAGGTTGAAGAGGACCAGGAGGGCCAGGGCCGCCGCCGCGATCAGGATGATCCAGACCACCGCGTCCAGGCTCCGCATGCTCTTCTCGTAATGATCCCGCACCTCGTCCAGGCGGCTGCAGGTCAGGATCTGGGGCAGGTCTGCCGTCCTCTGGGCGGTCAGGGCGGCGTCGGCGTCCGGCGCCAGCCGCATCAGGAGGGTGTTGTCCGCCGGCCGGCTCCCGAAGATGTTCCGCCAGCCGGCCGTCGTGGTGTAGACATGGTGGGTGATGTAATTCTCGCAGATCCCTCCCACCAGAGCCGGATATTCCAGTTCCTCCGAGACCCTCACCAGGATGGTGTCGCCGGTCTCGATCTCCAACAGCTCCGCGCTCCGCTCGTCGATGATCACGGACGTGTCCGAAGGATACAGCCGGTCCACGCCCTGAAGGGCAGCGTCCTCCGCCGCCGTCATCCCGCCGGCGTTATGGTCCCTGCGGCCGTAGCGCCGCGTCCCGCCGCCCCGGGGATAGAGGCGGAGGTATTCGCCGGCTGTGTCCCAGTCCGCCGAAGCAGTCAGCGTTATATTCTCCAGGATCCCCGCCTCCGTGCGGATCCCCACGGTCCGCTGGGCGCAGAGGGTCCAGGAGGCGATGCCCGGGTCCGCGTCCAGACTCTCCGCCAGGGCCGTCCGCTCAGAGGGCCGCAGGTCCTCCCTGACAGAGGCCGTGGCATTGTAGACCATGAGGTCGTCGAACTGCCAGCGCAGGACATCGAAGATGGAGTCCCGGATCCCGTAGCCCGTCACCAGGAGGGCCATGCAGCCGGCGATCCCGGCCACCGTCATCCACAGGCGCTTCTGGTAGCGGAAGAGGTTCCTGAGACTCACCTTCCGGAGAAAAGACAGGCGGCTCCACACAGGCGTTAACCGCTCCAGCAGGATCCGCCGGCCCGCTTTGGGGGCCCGGGGCCGCATGAGCTGGGCGGGACGGGCCCGGAGGGTGGCCCGGCAGGCTCCCCAGGCTGCCCCGGCCGTGGCCAGGAAGGCCGCGCCCAGGCACAGGGCCGCCGTCGACAGGGACATGCCGTACTCCAGGGGCGGCAGGAGGTAGAGAATGCCCCACTCATAATAGATGAGGCCCGGGATGACCGCGCCGCCCACGGCCAGGCCCAGCAGACCGCCCAGGAGACTTGCGGCCGCGGCATAGCCCAGATACTTGAGGGAAACGGCCGCGTCCGAGAAGCCCAGGGCCTTGAGGGCGCCGATCTCCGACCGGTGGTCCTCCACCATCCGGGTCATGGAGGTCAGAGAGCTCAGGGCCGCCACCAGGAAGAAGACCACCGGAAAGACCGTGGCCAGGTCGCTCATGCGCCCCGCGTCGTTTTCAAACTCCACATAGCTGCGGATGGTATTCCTGTCCAGAATATACCAGTCGCCCGCGGGCACCTCCAGATGGGACAGGTCGCCGGCGATCAGCTGGGCCGCCAGGTCCGTGAAGGTCATGGCGTCCCGGATCTCCTGCTTCCGGATGGCCGCGCGCTCTTTTCCCAATGGCTCCAGCCTGTCCATAAAGGCATCCACCGCCGCGTCGTAGGCGGGGTCCGCGTAGCAGTCATAGGCCGCCAGGCCCTCCAGCTCCAGGTAGATGGCGGAATAATAGTCCGCCGTGAAGCATTCCGCGGGCAGGATCACGAAGCCGGCGCTGTTCCCAGCTCCCGTCTGGGAGGCGCTCCTGGTCCGCGAGACGTAGAGGGGATCCCGGACGATCCCCGTGATGGTGAAGGTGTGCCTGTTCAGGGGATCCTCCTGGGTCAGGTGGTCGTAGGACCCGGCGGTCTGCAGGGTCAGGGTGTCGCCGACGGAAAGGCCCATTTTCTCCATGACCGGGCGCTCCGTGACGCACTCCTCCGGGGAGGCGGGCATCCTTCCCTCCTCCAGCTCCGGCAGGTTGAGGGCCTGCGGCATGGAGAACACCGTCAGATTCTCCTCCCCGCACAGGGCATCAAAAGAGCGGGTCCCCTCCGCCGCGCGCACACCGGGGACCGCCGACACTGCCGACAGGTCCCCCTCGGTGAGGCCCAGCGCGGAAAGGATCCGCACGTCCATAAAATGCTGTCTGTCATAGTAGGCGTCCATGGTCGCCTGCATATCGGGCGCTGTCATCCGCAGCCCCGCGAGAAAACCCACTGCCAGCAGGTTCATCAGAAAGAGCGAGAGGAAACGCTTCCAGGTATGCCGGATCTCCCGAAGCATATCCGTGATCAGCCGGTTGGGGTATAGCGCTCTCACAATCTGACTCCTCTGCCTGCGGGACCTCCTTCGATCAGAAGAGGCCGCTGATCACACCGTTCTCGTCCACGTCGATCCTCTCCGCCGCGGGGACCTTTGGCAGGCCGGGCATGGTCATGATGT
>DGGX01000144.1 GCA_002392385.1 Lachnospiraceae bacterium UBA3863 | reverse complement strand
ACCACGGACCGCAACCGTACGTCTCCCTTCGCCTTCACGGGCAACAAGTTCGAGTTCCGTATGCTGGGCTCATCCCTCTCCATCTCCGGCCCCAACATCGTCCTCAACACCATGATGGCCGAGGAGCTGCGGCAGTTCGCCGATGAACTGGAACAGGCGGAGGATTTCAACACGGCCATGTCCGAAGTGATCCGCCGCGAGCTCTCCGCCCACCGCCGGATCATCTTCGACGGCAACGGCTATGACGAGGCCTGGCTGGCCGAGGCCCGCCTCCGCGGCCTGGACAACAGCCCCACCGCCGTCGACGCCCTGCCCGCCTATATCCGCCAGAAGAACATCGACCTCTTCGCGGCCCACAACATCTACACCCGCGAGGAAGTCTACGCGCGCTACAACATCCATGTGGAGAATTACTCCGCCACCATCGAGATCGAAGGGCGCACCATGATCGACATGCTCCGCAAGGATATCCTGCCCGCGGTCTCCCGCTACGGCATCACCCTCTGCGAGGCCTATGAGCGCAAGAAGGCCCTGGGCCTGCCCCACAAATACGAGAAGAACAGCGCCCTCAACAACAGCCTTCTCACAGACAGCCTGAACGATGCCTGCGACAAGCTGGAGCGCGACCTCCGCGACGTACCGGAGCAGCCCGAGCAGGCCATGCTCTACTGCCACAACGTCATCGTCCCGGACATGCAGGAATGCCGCAGCTACGCCGACCAGCTGGAGACCCTCACCGAACGCTCCTTCTGGCCCATCCCCGTCTACTCCGACCTCCTTTTCAGCGAGATCTGACGGACAATAATTTATAAAAGGAAACAATAAAAAGGGCCTGCCGCCATGCGACAGGTCCTTTTCACGTCTTATGCGTTATTGTTCTGAGTGATACTTACTTGAAATCGCTGAGGATCTGCTTGTTCTGGTAGATGTAGGTGACCAGAGAGATGATGGTCAGGGCCAGAGCCACGTAGACCATGAGCGTCGTCAGGATCTGCAGCTGGGGAACATCCATGATCAGGAGGACGATGGCGATCATCTGGAAGGTGGTCTTGAACTTGCCCCAGTAGTTGGCCGCGATGACGATGTTGTCGTTGGCCGCCAGAAGGCGGAAGCCGCTGATGGCGAATTCTCTCGCGACGATGATGATGACGATCCAGGAAGCGATCTTGCCCAGACCCACCAGGCAGATCAGAGCGCTGGTGACCAGAAGTTTATCGGCCAGCGGATCCATGAACTTGCCGAAGTTGGTCACCAGATTGTATTTTCTGGCGATCTTGCCGTCGGCAAGGTCTGTCAGGGAGGCGATGATGAAGATCAGCAGCGCGACCCAGTTGTTGTTGGGGAAGGGGATCAGCATGCAGGCGACAAATACCGGCACCAGGATGATCCTGAGCATTGTGAGTTTGTTAGGCAGATTCATGACCGTTTCCTCCTTATAGAATCTGAATAGTTAGAATTCCGGCCCTTCAGATCTCTGAGCCGGTGGCATGATAGATTACTCGTGCTCTTCCGCTTCTTCACACAGGACCGCTGTCAGGTCGTAGTCCCTGGCACCGGTGATCCGCACCAGGGGCATGTCGCCCGTCATCAGGTCCGCGTCTGTTTCTATGAATACGGTGCCGTCCACGTCCGGGGCGTCCCGGTAGGTCCGGGCGGTACAGACATCCTCGCCGACGATCCGGCCCTCCACCATGACGCGGAGTTCTCTGCCGCACATAGCCTGTTCCTTCTCGAAGGCGATCTCCTGCTGCAGGAGCATGAGCTCTCTGCGCCGGCGCTCGCGGGTGCGTTTGGGGACCTGGGGCTTCATGCGGGCAGCGCCTGTCCCTTCTTCCCTGGAGTAGGCGAAGACGCCCAGCCTGTCGAAACGCTGGCTGCGCACGAACTCCATGAGCTCCCTGTGGTCCTCCTCGGTCTCGCCGGGGAAGCCCGCGATCAGGGTCGTGCGGATGCAGATGTCCGGGATCTCCCGGCGGAGTCTGTCCAGCAGGGCTTCAAGCTGGGCCCTGTTGGTCCGTCTGCCCATCTTTTTAAGGATGGCATCCGACGCGTGCTGGATAGGAATGTCCAGATAATGCAGGATCTTGGGCTCCTCACGGATCACGGTGATCAGCGCGTCATCGATCTCCTCGGGATAGCAGTAGAGAACGCGTATCCACACCAGGCCCTCGATCCGGCACAATTCTCTCAGCAGGGCGGGCAGTCTCTTCTCTCCGTACAGATCGAGGCCGTAGCGGGTGGTCTCCTGGGCCACAAGGATCAGTTCCCTGACCCCCTGGTCAGCCAGGTCCCGGGCCTCCGCGAGCAGCTGTTCCATGGGAACGCTCCGGTATCTGCCGCGGATAGAGGGTATGGCGCAGTAGGTGCAGTGCTTGTCGCAGCCCTCGGCGATCTTCAGATAGGCGAAATGTCCGCCGGTGGAAAGGAGCCGTCTCCCTTCCTCCTCCAGAAGATCTCTGTCCGCGAAACGCTGCAGGGCGGTCTTCGCGGGCACAGCCGTTTCTTCCTTGCTGTCCGCGTCTTCGCGGCTGTCCGGTGTCTCCGCTTCTCCGCGCAGGAGCTCCTCCAGCACCTCCGGGAGCTGTGCCTTGGCTGTGGTGCCCACGATGGCGTCCACCTCGGGGATCTCCTTCAGGAGCTCTTCCCTGTAGCGCTGGGCCATGCAGCCCGTCACCACCAGGGCCCTGAGCTGTCCGGAGGTCCTGCGCTGAGCCAGCTCCAGGATCTGTCCGATGCTCTCCTCCTTGGCGGCGTCGATGAAGCAGCAGGTGTTGACCACCGCGACGGAAGCCTCCTCCGGGTCATCGGTGAAGGTCCACCCTCTGTCGGCCAGACCGCCCAGCATGCGCTCGGCGTCCACCAGGTTCTTGTCGCAGCCAAGAGAGACCAGAAGGACTCTGCCCTCCTGCCCTGTCTGCTCAGCCGATGCTCTCATCATATTCAGAATCGGAGTTGTCCTCCTCGACCTCTTCGTAAACGATCTCTTCTTCCTGGGCGGGCTCTTCCTCGCCTTCGATGTAGCTGTCCTCAGGAGCGCCATCGATCAGCTCCTCCTCGTCCGGCTCATCCTCGGCCAGGATCCGGATCTTCTCCTGGTTCAGCTCTTCCACGGCGATGGACAGGGGCTTCTCTCCCTCCATACCATCAAGAAGGGGCTCGTCGCCGTCCACGATCTGTCTGGCGCGCTTGGCGGTCGCCATGACGATAGAATAACGGCTGTTGATCACGGGTGTCTCGCCTTCCTCGACGCCCTTATTGACAACTTCCATAAGATCCACATAAGAGGGATGTATCATTTTCCTACCTCATCTTTCCCGGTGTTCCCCGGCGGAACACCTTCTGTCAGTATCCGAACCTTGATTCTAGCACAATTTTTCCCTGATGAACAGATGTGTTTTCCCTCAGATATCGGCATATCCCGGCAGGATCCGGTCTGTCAGCTCCCGGCGGAATTCTTCGAGGAAGGCCGGGTCCGGGGCATCGGTGTCCGGCTCCTCCTGGATCAGCCGGTGCATGCGCGCGGCGGCCTCCTCCCTGTCGTCGTTGATGACCATGTACTGGTAGTTCTCGATCATGGGCAGCTCCTTGAGGACCTGGCGGAGCCTGCCGGCGATCTTCTCCCTGGTCTCGGTGCCGCGGCCGATCAGCCGCGCCTCCAGGTCCGCGGCGGTGGGCGTCACCAGATAGACCATGACGGCATCCGGCACCTGCTCTTTGATCTGCATGGCGCCCTGGGCCTCGATCTCCAGGATGACGTCCCGGCCGGCCCGGCGCTGCTCCTCCACGAAGAAACGCGGCGTCCCGTAATAGTTGTCCACATAGCGGGCGTATTCCATCATGGCGCCTTCGCGGATGTTCCTTTCAAACTCCTCCGTGGTCACGAAGAAATAGGTCACGCCTTCCCGGTCCTCCGGCCGCGGCGCCCTGGTGGTCATGGAGACAGAGAGCACATACTGCGGATAGTCTCTCTGCAGAATCTTTACGATGGTCCCCTTGCCGGCCCCGGAGAAACCGGACAGGACTACGAGTTTACCTTTCTTCATCCCTTATCCTCTCTTCCTGCTCCTGTGTGTCGGGCTGTGTGCCCTGCGCCCGTCCGCGGATCGTCTCCGGCAGCAGGGCCGAGAGGACGATGCGGTCATTCTCCATGATGATCACAGCCTTGGTCCTTCTTCCCTGGGTGGCGTCAATGGCGGTGCCGGACTCCCTGGCCCGGGAGACCAGCCGCTTCATGGGAGCGGAATCGGGACTCATGATCGCGACGATCTTGTCGGCACTGATAATATTGCCAAAACCGATATGGATCAGGTGTGTGTTCATATTCGTTCCGCCTGTTCAGAATGTCATTCAATGTTCTGGATCTGCTCGCGCACCTTCTCGACGCCCGTCTTGAGCTCGATGGCGTGATCGGAGATCTCCCGGTCATCGCTCTTGGAGAGAATGGTATTGGCTTCCCGGTTCATTTCCTGGGCGATGAAGTCAAGTTTTCTCCCGACGCCCTCGTCCTTGTCCAGGGCCTCCCGGACGGCCTTGATGTGGCTGCCCAGACGCACCAGCTCCTCGTCCACGCAGATCTTGTCCGCGTAGAGGGTGACCTCCTGGGCGATCCGGCTCTCGTCGACCAGACTTCCCTCCACAAGCTCACGCACCCTGGCCTCCAGGCGCTGCCTGTGGGCCTCGACCATCTGGGGCGAGCGCTCCGTGATGTAGGCCACGTGGGCCTCCATCTCGTCCAGCTTCTTTAAAAGATCGGCGCGCAGGTACTCGCCTTCCCGGGTCCTGGCGGCGCGGAACTGGTCCGCGGCCATCTCCAGGGCGTGCCGGAGGCAGTCCCAGAGCTCCTCGTCGTCCAGGGGCTCCTCTTCCATGGTCAGGACGTCCGGATAGCGGGACAGGGCGGACACGCGGATATCGTTGTCCAGACCGTACTCCTCCGCCATCTCCTTCAGACGGGCCAGGTACTCTCCCGCGATCTTGCTGTTGTAGCGGACGGTCCGGCCGGCCTGGGCCAGGTCCTCGCAGGTGATGTAGACATCCACCTTGCCCCGCTGCATATAGGCCTTGAGGATCTCCCGGATCTGGGCCTCCATGCGGCCCAGCTGGCGGGGCATCTTGATATTCATGTCCAGATACCGGTTGTTGACGGATTTCATCTCCACGGAGATCTTCAGTCTCTCGTCGGAATACTCACTTCGGCCGTAGCCTGTCATACTCTTGATCATATGCTTACCTCTGCAAATGGTTATAGGATACCTTATTCTATCACAAAGCCCCGCCGCTTCCTAGAGGTCTGCTTGCCGCAGGCAGCGTTATCGGGTATACTTTCGTAGGACAGCCGCCGCGCCGGCGGAACTATTCCGCGCGGCCGCAGATCACAGGCGGCAGGTCCTCACGGAGGTATACCATGGCATTTGACGGAATCACAGTCGCCGCCCTTGCGAGGGAACTCGATGAACGGATCACGGGCGGCCGGATCTATAAAATCGCGCAGACAGACCGTCTGGAGCTCCTGCTCACCATCAAGCCGACGCCGGAAAAGGGCGGCGGCCAGGTCCGTCTCTATCTGTCCGCGGATCCTTCCCTCCCCCTGGCCTATTTCACCTCCGTCTCCCGGCAGGCGCCCCTGAACGCGCCGGCCTTCTGCATGCTCCTGAGAAAACATCTCCAGAACGGCCGCATCCTGTCCGTGGAGCAGCCCGGTCTCGAGAGGATCCTCCGGATCCGGGTCAGCCACATGGACGAGATGGGCGATCCCCGCATCCATACCCTGGTCATCGAGCTCATGGGCAAGCACAGCAATATCATCTTCCTGGACGAGGAGGACCAGATCGTCGACAGCATCAAGAGGGTCTCCTCTCTGGTGAGCTCTGTCCGTGAGGTCCTGCCCGGCAGGCCCTATTTCGTCCCCCAGACCAGAGGCAAGGAGGATCCCTTCACCGTCACCCCGGAGGCCTTCCGCGCCGCCGCCGCGGAGACGGGCAAGGATCCGGCCGCTTTCCTGTCGGGGCGCTATACCGGCCTGTCGCCGCTGATGGCCCAGGAGCTCTGCTGGCGGGCCGGCGTCTCCGACTGCCGCAGCGCCGCCGCCCTCACCCCTTCCCAGACCCAGGCTCTCTACGAAGCCCTCACCGATCTCATGGAGACCGTGAAGAAGGGAGATTTCTCCCCTGTTCTCTACAGCGACCGCGGAACGCCCTCGGCCTTCTCCGCCGTGCCCCTGCAGATGATGGCGGACCTGGACCGGGAAGACTACAGCTCCGTTTCCATGCTGCTGGAGGCCTTCTACGCCCGCCGCAACACCATCACCCGGATCCGGCAGCGGTCCGCGGACCTGCGCCGCGTGGTCCAGACCATCCTCGAGAGAGACCTGCACAAGTACGATCTCCAGCTCCGCCAGATCAAAGACACGGAAAAAAGGGACAAGTACAGGCTCTACGGCGAGCTGCTCCATACCTACGGGAACACCGTCCCCGACGGCGCCCGTTCCTGTGAACTGGACAATTACTATACCGGTGAGACCATCACGGTCCCCCTGGATCCCACCCTGACCCCCATGCAGAACGCCCAGCGTTATTATGAGCGCTACAACAAGCTCAAACGCACCCATGAGGCCCTGACTGCCCTGACCGTGGAGGTGAAGGCGGAGATCGACCAGCTCACCGGCATCCGCGCCGCCCTGGATCTGGCGGACAGCGAGGGCGATCTCCTGCAGATCCGCAAGGAGCTGGAGGACAGCGGACTGGTCCGCCGCAAGGGCGCCGCCCTCCGCAGCGGACGTCCCGAGAGAGGGGGCAGCGCCAAGGGAGGCCGGCATACACCGGCCGCCAGACCTCTCCACTATATCAGCAGCGACGGCCTGGACATCTATGTGGGCAAGAACAATATCCAGAACGATGAGCTGACCTTCCGCTTCAGCGCGCCGACGGATATCTGGTTCCACGCCAACGATATGCCCGGCTCCCATGTCATCCTCTGCTCCGGCGGACGTCCCCTGGAGGACCTGCCGGACCGGGCCTTCGAGGAGGCCGCCTCTCTGGCCGCCTACTACAGCGCCGGCAGAGAACAGGGCAAGGTCGAGATCGATTACCTCCAGCGCCGGGGCGTAAAAAAACCCGGCGGTGCCCGGCCGGGTTTTGTCATCTATCACAACAACTATTCTATTCTGGCCTCCACAGACATCTCCGGTCTGCGGCAGGCACCGGAAACAGCCGGTTAAGGCTCTGCTGAAGACGCCGGTCTACAGCCAGCCGGCCCTGCGCAGGAGCCCCGCGAGCCGGGTCCCTCCGGGGAACCGCTCGATATCCGGTGCGCCCACGGCTCCGATCCGGATCACCAGGAAGAAATACAGGACCACCGCCGCCGCCACCGCGAAGGCGCAGGCGATCAGGTTGGCATAATACTCTCTGAGCACCTTGCCCAGGAGGAAGAAAAGCCCGTGGAAGATCCCCCAGGCCGCCGCTCCCATCACCAGGGACGCGGCGGCCGGCTTTATGTAGAGCTTGACTACATTGGGCCGGTATTTCAGGTGGCTGGTCAGGAAATACTCGTTCATGACGTAGATCACCGCCGCGTAGGCCACACTGCTCCACACCAGGGTATAGGCATCCATCTTGGTGAAATACAAGAGCGCGTAGAGCAGGACCGTCTGCACCGCCAGGGCCGCGCCGGCGCTGATGAGAGGCGCCGCCATCCTGCCCGTGGACTGGAGGGCTGCCGTCGTGATGGTGGAGACGGAGTAGAGGACCACCGTGACCGCCATGGCCCTGAGCAGGTCCGCCGCCAGGTCCAGGGTCTCCCACTGGGGGAAGAGGATCATGGTCACCGGTCTCGCCAGGACGCCCAGCCCCACCGCGCAGGGGATGGCTATGAGCAGGGTCATACGGCAGGCATTGACGGTCCTGCGTTTGGTCTCCCTCCGCATGCCCCTGGCATAGGAGGTGGAGATGTGGGGAATGATGGCCGCCGACACCGCCGTCGCTATGGAGATCGGAATATTGCAGATCACCACGGCCTTGTTGGAGAAAAGACCGTTGATGGTGGTCACGGCCGTCTCCTCCGCCCCGCGCACGCTGATCATGTGCTTGAGGTAGATGGTCTGGTCCAGGGAGGTGCTCAGATTCATGATGAAACTGCTGAGGATGAAGGGCGTGATCACCATAATGGTGGCCTTCATCACCCTCGAGAAGGCCTCCTCCTCGCTGCGGCGGTCCGACCGGATCCTCCTCCGGTAGAAGCCCGCGTTCCGCAGATACATGAAGAGCATGAAGAGAAGGGCCGTGAGAACGCCCGCGCCGGTCCCCAGCGCGCTGCCGGCCGCCCCGTACTGGGCGCGGACCGTCTCATCCTCTCCCGCCACCTGCCGGATCAGGATCCAGGCGGCGCCGATACTGACCAGGGCGTTGACGATCTGCTCCAGGATCTGGGAGATACTGGTGGGCGCCATGGTCTGGTTGGCCTGGAAATAGCCCCGCAGAGCCCCCAGCAGACCGAACAGAAAGATGGTCGGGGCGAATACCCGCAGGACCATCACGCTGCCGGGCGGCACCAGGAGGGGTGCCCCGAAATAAAGGAAGAGACTGGCGACCGTCCCCGCGATCAGGGCGTAGACAAGGGCCGCGTGAAATACCTTCTGTGCGCTGCGGTACTCCCCGACAGCGATCTTCTGGGACATGAGCTTGGAGATGGCGGAAGGGATCCCGTAGGAAGAGACGATCAGGATGATCGTATAGATATTGAAGGCCGTTCCGTAATAGCCATTGCCCAGATCACCGATGACCGCCGTGAGCGGGGCCCTGTAGAGGATCCCGATGATGCGCACGATGATGGTGGCCGCTGCCAGCATACCTGCCTGCACGATGATGCCGCCGCTGCTCTTTTCTGCAGCGGCGGCGCCTTTTATGTTTTTGCTTGTTCCTGTGCTGTTGTAATCGGACATCGTTCCTCGCTTAGAAGGGCACCGGGCCCCGGCGGCAGATAGATCACAGGTTTCCGGACAGGATGTTCAGCCTTTACTCAGCGGCCGATCAGCCAGTCGTACATCTCCTGATACTTGGCTGCGGACTGCTTCCAGGAGAAGTCCTGGCTCATGGCCCGCTCGACCATCTTGTTCCACTCTCTCTTCTTATCGTAGTAGATCTGCTCCGCGTAACGCACGGCATGCATCATCTCGTGGGCATTGTAGTTGGCGAAGGTGAAGCCGGTGCCGGTACCCTCGTAGATGTTGTAGGGCTCCACGGTATCCTTAAGGCCGCCGGTCTCCCTGACGATGG
>DGGX01000091.1 GCA_002392385.1 Lachnospiraceae bacterium UBA3863 | reverse complement strand
TCTCCTCCACCGTCGGCATCAACTTCATCCGTGATCCCGGTCTGCACCGCACCCTGACCGGCGACGGTCTGGCCACCACGGTCGCGTCCCTCTTCGGCGCGCCGGCCAACACGACCTACGGCGAGAACACCGGCGTTCTGACCCTGACCAGGGTCTACGATCCCTTCGTGATCCGGATCGCGGCCTATTTCGCCATCCTGTTTTCCTTCTGCCCCAAGTTCGCGGCAGTCATCGAGGTCATGCCCAGCTCCACCATCGGCGGCATCTCCCTGGTCCTCTACGGTATGATCTCCGCAGTCGGTGTCCGGAACCTGGTTGAGAACAACGTTGACTTCTCCAAGAGCAGAAACGTGCTCGTGGCAGCCCTGATCCTGGTGCTCTCCATCGGTATCAGCTATTCCGCGGCCGGTTCCCTGGCCTTCAATCTGGGCGGCATCACCCTGAGCTTCTCGGGTCTGGCAGTCGGTTCCCTGGTGGGTATCCTCCTGAACGCGGTCCTGCCCGGCAAGGATTATGAATTCGATGAGGACAGAGGCAGCCGTACAGGTGTCAGCTTCGAGGCGATCTCCGGTGAGACCATTGCCGAGAGCATTGAGAAAGGCACTCTGAAGGACTGATCTGTATAAGAAGCTCTGAATTACCTGTGTAAAATAAAGATCGTCGCTCCGAACCCATGGCGGTTCAGAGCGGCGGCCTTTTTTTGCTGCCCTCTTTGGTGTAGACTGAAGAAAGAGACCCGGACAGACCGGCGGAGGATGCGCCGGTCCGCGGGGGAGCAGAGAGGGAAGAAGATGAGTTATCGATTTGTGATCGGCAGCGCAGGCGCCGGCAAGAGCCATTATCTGCGGGGAGAGATCCTGGAGAGGGCCGAGAGGTCCATGAAGGACCCGGCCGGCGACAGGACCCATTATCTCTATATCGTGCCTGAGCAGTACAATATGCAGACCCAGGCGGACCTTGTGCGGAGCTCCGGTGCCCGCGGCATCATGAATATCGACGTGCTGAGCTTCGGCCGGCTGGCTTACCGTGTCTTCAATGCCACCGGCACGCAGACGGGAACGGTGATCGATGAGATGGGCAAGCTTCTCGTCCTGCGCAAGCTGGCCGGCAATGTGCGCGGGGACCTCCATGTCCTGAAGAATGCCATTCACAGGCCCGGCATGATCGAAGAGGTCAAGTCCATTCTTTCTGAATTCATGCAGTACGGCATCGGGCCGGAGGAGGTGGAGCAGCTGGCGGACTTTGCGGGCGACAGCGGGAGCGGAGCTCTGAAGGCGCGTCTGGAGGACATTCTGGTGATCTACCGGGCCTTCGCCGCCTACCGGGAAGGGAAATTCATCACGGCGGAGGAGACCCTGGACCTTCTGGCGGACAGGATCAGCGAGGCCGATTTCCTGCGGGGAGCGGTGATCGTCTTCGAGGGCTTCACGGACTATACCCCGGTCCAGTACCGGGTGATCCGGGAGCTGCTGCATTGCGCGGGAGAGGTGATCTTCAGTATCACCGGACCGGCGGAAGAGGGCCGGGAGGCCTGGGAAGCCGCCGCCGCGGGCAGGATCGGATCGGAGCAGGATCTCTTCTATCTGAGCCGGAAGACCGTGCGTGACCTCACGGCTCTGGCCCAGTCAGTGGGCGCGGCCCATGGAGAGGACGTCTGTCTGGAAGGGGGAGAGCGCTTCCGGAACACACCGGCCCTGGCCTGTCTGGAGAGACAGATCTTCCGTCATCCTGTGTTGCAAGCTGCCGTACCGGCCGCGCCGGCCCTGGCCTGTCTGGCCGCGGCGGACCCCGAGGAAGAGGCCCGGGCCATCTGCATGCGCATACAGAACCTGGTCCTGGAGGAGGGCTATACCTACAGGGATATCGCCGTGGTGACAGGCGATCTGGATACCTACGGGCCTCTCTTTGAGAAAATTGCCCTGCGCAGCAAGATCCCCTTCTATCTGGACCGCACGGTCATGATCCTGCAGAATCCGCTGACCACCGGCCTGAAGAACGCCCTCTCCATCGTGGCGGAGAGCTTCTCCTACGAAAGTGTCTTCGGCTATCTGCGCAGCGGACTGAGCCGCCTGACCTTTGAGGAGACGGATATACTTGAGAACTATTGCCTGGAGCACGGCATTGAAGGCCGCAGGAAGTGGGCGACCCCTTTTGACGAGAAATGTGAGCCGCTCCGCGTCAGGCTTCTGGAGGAGCTGGCACCCCTGACTGGCATGACAGAGGGGATCCGGGAGGCCGCTGCCTACAAGAACGCGCCCAGGACCGCCGGCCGGCGAACAGAGGAGACCTATGCCTTCCTGGAGGGTCTGGATGCCGGCGGAAGGATGCGGGAGCTGGCAGACGCCTTCGCGGCAGAGGGAGACCTGGTGCAGGAGAGGATCTGCCGCCAGCTCTATACCTCCCTGCTGATCCTGCTGGAGCAGATCTGGGGCCTTCTGGGCGACGAGACCATCTCCGCGGCGGAATACCGGGACCTGATCGAGACCGCCTGCGGAGCGGTCCGGCTGGGGACCCTGCCCGGCAAGGCGGACCGGGTCCTGGTGGGCGATATCCGCAGGACCAGACTCCCCGAGGTGCGGGTCCTCTTCATCGCCGGCGTCAATGACGGCATCATTCCGGAGGCGGTCACCGGAGGAGGCCTCCTGTCGGATATGGACAGAGAGCTCCTGCGCCAGTCGTCCCTGGAGCTGGCACCGGCCCCCAGACTCCGCATGTTCACACAGAGATTCCATCTCTACCAGAATATGACCAAGGCCACGGACAGGCTGGTCTTGTCCTATGCGGCCTCGGGAACGGACGGAAAGAGCCTCTTTCCCTCTTATCTTATCGGCAGCATAAAGGACATCTTCCCCTCGCTGGAGGTGGAACCGGCCATTCCGCGGGCCCAGGAAGAGAGACTGAGCTCCGTGCGGGACGGCATGCCCGGCATAGGGCATATGCTCCACGCCTACGCGGATGAGCAGGGAGACGACCGGGAGGCCCTGACCTTCTACCGGGTCTTCTGGGAGAAGGGAAGCGGGGAGGACAGGGCGGACCTGGCAAGACTCCGGGATGCCGCCTTCCGCCGCTATACACCGGTATCCATCGGGAAGCAGGCCGCCGCGGCCCTGTACGGGGACACCCTGGCGGGAAGCGTCACCATGCTGGAGCAGGCCGCCCAGTGCATGCTCCGCCACTTCCTCCAGTACGGACTGCGGCTGAAGGAGCGCAGGCAATATGTATTCCGGCCGGTGGACGCGGGGACCGTCCTCCACGGCGGCCTTGAGCGGTTCGCCGGCAAGCTGCGCAGCCGCGGCCTGTCCTGGGCGGACCTGACAGAGGAGGAGCGTCTGGAGATCGCCCGGGAGGCCCTCAATGAGGAGGCCTCGCTCTACCATGACCTGATCCTCTAC
>DGGX01000167.1 GCA_002392385.1 Lachnospiraceae bacterium UBA3863 | reverse complement strand
GCCATCAGGTTGCCGCCGAATGCGGGACGGGTCCATGCCACGTTGCCGCTCTCTTCATCGATATCCAGGCCTGTGCAGTCAGCGGTCAGACCGGTCTTCAGACGGCAGGAGACCCTGGGGCCCATGTCACGGCCGTTGTTGGTGGCGCCGATCAGCATGCTGGTGGGGCCGTACTTCTCAACGAGATTGACAAGAGCGGTGGCATAAGCGTCGGTGGAGTACTGCTTGTACTCGGGGCCGTCGATGACATAGACGACATCCGCGCCGTGCTCAGCGGCATCCTTGACCGCCGCGTCCGCGTCACAGCCGATCACGACTGCGCAGAGCCTGCCGCCCTGCTTGTCGGCCAGCATTCTGCCGGGAGTCAGAAGCTCGATGCCGACGTTCCTGGCAGTGCCGTTCTCAGTGGTTTCAATATATACCCATAAATCTTTGGTCTTGGCTTCCATTCTTCTTACCTCCCTCAGATGATCGAAGCATCGCTGAGAAGCGTGAACAGCTTCTTGGCAAGGTCTTCGTTGGTCTCTTCACCTTCCTTCACGATCTTGATGCCGCCGCTCTTCTTCTGAGGAACGAAGGTCTTCTTGACGTGAGTGGGAGAGCCCTTCAGGCCGATCCTGGTGACATCGATCTCCGGGAAAGCATCATCGCCCAGCACCGGGATCTTGGCGCGGTTGGCGGCCATTTTACGCTTGATGGTGGGATAACGGGGATCCCATGCAGGCTTTGTAAAGGTAACGACTGCGGGAAGTTTCACGCCGATGATCTGGTTGCCGTCGCTGTCTTCCTTGAGGACCTTCAGCATATCGCCGTCCAGTTCAGCCTCGAGGCCGTAGGTGACCTGAGGAAGGCCAAGGTGCTCAGCCATCTCGGGGCCGACCTGGGCAGTATCGCCGTCGATAGCCTGCTTGCCGCAGAAGATCGCGTCGAACTTGATGCCCTCGAGCTCTTCGATCTTCTTAACAGCGTTGGAAAGGATATAGCTGGTGGCCAGCGTATCGCTGCCGCCGAATGTCCTGCCGGAAACAAGGTATGCCTTGTCCGCCGCGATGGCGAGGCACTCCTTCAGAGCAGCCTGGGCCTGCGGCGGTCCCATGGATACGACGATGATCTGCGTATCCTTGTTCTTGTCCTTGATACGGGCAGCCGCTTCCAGAGCATAACCGTCGAAAGGATTGACGATACTCGGAACGCCGTCACGGATCAGTGTGTTCTTGACCGGATCGATTTTGATCTCTGTGGTATCCGGTACCTGCTTGACACATACCAAAATATTCATTGCTCCACTTCCCTTCTGTCAGATTTAATAGTTTCGCTAAATAACTCAGCATTTATCAATACTTTAATAAGTGTACTCAATAGACCCGTCGTTGTCAAACACGAGAGTATTTCATTTTTATAAACTCCGCCTTATAGAATGTACAAAATATAGTGCAATCGCACAGTTTTGATGGGTGAAGCCTGACGCTATTTTGACAAATCCGTCAAGAAAAACGTAATTTTGGTCAAATGACCTATTTTATGCTGTGTATTTTTGTAGGGTTTTACAACAAGGCGGCAAGGGTCCTTCTCACCATACCTCCAGCCTGTCCTCCGGTGCCAGGTACATGCCGTCGCCTTCCTTCACGCCGTAGGTCTCGTAGAATTCTTCAAACTGCTGCACCACGGCATTGATGCGGAGGTAAGCCAGGGGATGGCTGTCCTGCATGATCAGGTAAGATTCGATCTCCTGGGTGCTGAGATTGTGCCATGTCGAGGCATAGGTCTCGAAGAATTTCTTATAATCGAAGTTCTCCTGATCAGCCGCGACCCGAAGGACGCACTTGAAGCCCACAAGGTCGGCGATCGCTTCCGCCTCCACCAGGGTCCCGCTGTAACGGGTGCCGCCGAAGGGCCGGACCGCATCGTAATAGTCGACCAGTCTGCCCGCGCGCTCCCGGAAGGCCTCGGCGTCCTCGGGGGTCCACCAGTCGTGGAAGTTGCCCTTCTCGTCGAACTGGCGGCCGGAGGAATCGAAGGCGTGGGAGATCTCGTGGCCCACGGTGTCGCCCACGGTCCCCAGCAGCTCCTCCATGGACATATCGCTGTTGTAGAAATCACCGCCCAGGATGCCGGCGCAGATGGTCACGGAATTGTCCGAAGGCGAGTAGTAGGCATTCACGGTCTGCGGCGAGGAGCTCCAGTAGCGTCGGTCCACGGTGGTCCCGATCTTCTTCTGCTCGTCCAGCAGGATATTGCGGCCCACTTCCTCCTGGGCCTTGATCAGGTTGCCGCCCTCGGCCCGCGGCGTGATGTGCAGGGCGCTGTCGTCCTCCCAGACGTCCGGCTTGGCGATCCGCAGCTGCAGGCCCTCCAGCTTCTTCAGGGCTTCTTTTCTGGAGGTTTCGGACAGGAAGTCCGCCTCCTCCAGGATCCCGCGGTACTCGTCCCGGATCATCTCCACGATGCCGGTGACCTCCTGCTTCATCTCGTCGGTCACATATCTGTCGGTGTACACTCTCCCCAGCTGCATGGGCAGCATCTTGTCCACGGCGCGGCTGGCGGCGGTGGCGTCGTCCAGAATGCCCGTGGAGCCGCTGATGGAGTTGAGCACATCGTTGTTCTTCTCGTAGCAGTCCCTGTCCAGCCATTCCACATAGTCCAGCAGGCAGGTCACGAGAAGGTAGTCCTTCATGCGCTGCAGGTTGCCCTTGTTATAGAGTCTGCCCATGGCCCGGAGCCATTCCGGCTCGGATACGATGAAGGTCTCCGCGTTCTGGAAGCCGTGGCCCGTCAGGATCTCCAGGATAGGGAAGGCGCCGGCCTCGGCCACCAGCTCTCCCTTGTCGCGGGGATTGTTCTGAAGCTGGACGGCGTTCTCGGCGTTGTTCTCCTCCGTGGTCATGATGTATTCACTCATGTCCTTCTCAAAGGAAAAGCAGTTGCTGAGCGCCTGGCTCGCCTCCTCGTCCGTGTAGCCGTATTTTACAAGGAGGTGACGGCCCAGTTCATTATAATAGGGTTCCTGCTGCCAGTCATCATAGTCCATGTACTGGTAGTACATGGAATCATGGAAGAGAACGGGCGCCGGATCGATATAGACGGCGTAGTGGTCCGCGTCGTTGAGATCGGTGGAGACATAGCACAGAGCCAGCTCCTCTATGGAGATGACGGTCAGGGGATCTGCCAGGAAAGCCGTCAGCTCATCGACCGTCTGGATCTTCCTGAGGGGCTCCAGCAGCTCCTTCATGGGCTCCATGCCCAGGCTGTTGCGGGTATCCCAGTCCAGCCACAGCTCATGGTAGGTGCGGAGCAGTTCCAGGTCATGCTCCACTGCCGGGTCCTTCTGTGCCAGTTTGTCGGCGTCTCCGTCCTCCACATCCTCCAGAAGGGCGATGATCTCCTGGTCCACCTCGATCTGTCTGGCTGTGAACATGTCGTAGGTGTCATAGCCGTCCGGGATCTCATGGGACAGGGACCAGTCCCTGTTCGCATAAATGGCAAAATCATCCCGGGGATTGGGGGATTCCGCCTCTTCCATGACCTCCTGCAGGTTGCTGTCCCGCCAGGGGGTGCTTCCCTTGCGGTCGGAATTTGCGGTGCCCTCTGTATCATAGATATCGCCGGTGCCGCTCTCCCCGGCCGCCTGTTCACTGCCCGCGGCCTCTTCATTCTCACCCGTCTCCTGGGAAGGCTGGGTCTGCTCCGCGCCGCTGCCGGAGAGTCCGGGCAGGGCACAGCCTGTCAGCAGGGCCGCTGTGACCACGGCAGCTGTGAGTTTCCTGATCAAACGTGTTCCTGTCACTGTTGAAGTTCCTCCCATAGATCGGAAATACATCAGAGTTTATAGAGATCCGTATACTTTTCTTCCAGATAATCCAGATAATCGTCCGGCGTGAAATCCCTGCCGGTGATCTCCCGGATCCACTCGGCCGGCGTCAGCCGGTTGCCCCTGCGGAATACATTGTCCGCCATCCAGGCGTTGACCGAGGCGAAATCGCCCGCGGCCACGGCGCCGTCCAGATCCATCTCCGCCTTGATCCGCTTATAATACATGGCATTGTACATGTTGCCCAGGGCGTAGGTGGGGAAATATCCCATGCCGAAGGACCAGTGCACATCCTGCAGGCAGCCCTCCCGGTCATCGACGGGCTCGATGCCCAGGTACTCACGATATTTGGCCTTCCAGAGGGCGGGAACATCCTCCGTCCGGATCTCGCCGCTCATCAGCAGCTTTTCGATCTCGTACCGGATAATGATGTGGAAGGTATAGGTGAATTCATCCGCCTCCGTGCGGATCAGGGAAGGCTGGACCAGGTTCACGGCCTCGTAGAGCTCCCGCTCGGAAACGCCCTCCATGGCCTCCGGGAAGATCTCACAGACCATGGGATAGAGCAGGTGGATGAAGGCCTCGGACCGTCCGATCAGGTTCTCGTAGAAGCGGGATACCGACTCGTGCATGCCCATGGTCTTGCCGCCCGTGATGTAGTGGTCCCTGTCCTCCTCCGGCTGCAGCATCTCAAAGAAGGCGTGGCCGCTCTCATGGATGATGGAATAGATGCTGGAGAGGAAGGCGTCCGGATGATAGTGGGTGGTCAGCCGGGTGTCGTTGCGGCCCAGCCAGTCCGTAAAGGGATGCTCCGTGGTGGTGAAATTCCCGCGGCTGAAGTCGAAATGCAGGACCTCCAGCATCCTGCGCGCCATCCTGGCCTGTGCGTCATCGGTGACCGGACGGGACAGAAAGTCTGTCCGGATCCTGACAGTGCTCTTGCGGATCTTGTCCAGCAGGGGAATGAGCCGGCGCTTGCAGGCCTCGAAGCAAGCGTCCAGCTGTTCGGTCGTCATCCCTCTCTCATAATCGTCCAGAAGCCGGTCATATACGGAAGGGACCGGTGCCGCGGGGTCCTCCTGGTCGCGCAGGGCCACCTCTTCCCGCTGGATCCGGACGATATCCTCCAGGGAGGGAGCGAACCGCTCGAAGTCCGAGGCCTGTTTGGCCTCGATCCAGCGCACATAGGCCCGGTTCCTGACCTCTGAGAACTCCTTCATCTTCTCGGGCGTGATATTTCTGGTATGCAGATAGGTCCTGTGGAGCTGGTCCGCCATGACCCTGTCCGCCTCGTCCAGCTCATCCCTGTGGGCGTACAGGTATTCCGCCGCTTCCTGGAAGGCCGGCGCCTTGGTCAGCCGGAAGCCTTCCGCCTCAAAATAAGCGATCAGGTCACCCTGTTCTTCCATGGCCGCCGGCGGGCAGATCGTTTCAAGGTCAAAATTGAGTACGTGGCATACATGCTCATATTTCTCCGCCAGTTTCAGTGTGTCCAGGACGAGTTTCCTTCTCTCTTCTGTCTGTGCCTGCATTGTCTGTCTGTCCTTCCCGACACCGCCGCCTTCAGGCGCGGCGTGTGTCTTCTTTTAATGTACTGTCATATGACAGGTATTTTCTGCATCTATTACTATATCACACATTGCCGGGGCATTCACGGTGGAATCGTCTGCACATGCAGATCTTGTCCCTCCAGGCGGAAGATCACGCAGCCGCAGGCGGGGGTGGTGAGGATCCGCATGCCGTCCGCGGTCAGTCTGTCCACCGTCTCTCCGGCGGGATGGCCGTAGATATTATTCCTGCCGCAGGAGATCACCGCGTAGGCCGCGCCTACTGTGTCCAGCCAGTCCTCCGTCGTGGCATAGCGGGAGCCGTGGTGGGCCGTCTTCAGACAGACCAGGTCCCCCAGTTCCGCGCAGAGGGCGGGATCCTGTCGGCACCAGGCCAGGCAGGCGGCCTCTCCGTCCCTCTCCAGGTCCCCGGTGAAGAGAAAACGCCGTCCCTTGTATTCCATCAGCAGGGTCACCGAGCCCGCGTTCGGGGTCTCATAGCCGGCCCCCTGCTCCGGATGCAGGCATAGGAAGGTCATCTCACCGGCCCGGACCCGGTCTCCCCGTGACAGATACAGGACCTCCGCGTCCCCCGCCAGGGCCTCCCGCTCCAGGCGATGATAGGCCGATCCCCTCTCCTCCAGCCCTATGTCCGGCAGGGCCAGCCGGTCGATCCGGATCCCGCAGGGGAGGGAGGGCGCCAGGATCTCCTCCATGCCGTTGATGTGGTCCTCGTCCGTGTGGCTGACAATGGCCAGGTCGATCCGGCGGATCCCCATGGACTGGAGACAGGGCACCAGTATGCCGGTCCCCACAGTGGGATCCGTCGCGCTCCCCCCGTCGATCAGGACCACGGCCTCCCGGGTCCGCACCAGGATCCCGTCTCCCTGTCCCACGTCCAGATAGCAGACCTCCAGGCCGGCGGGGCGGGACGGCATGGCCAGGGCCAGAAGCATTACCGGAAACAGGATCCGGCACAGGTTCCTGGCCCGCCGGTCCCTGAGCAGGACCGCGCCCGTCAGAAGGGCCAGATAGGCCGCGATCCGGAGGAGGGAGGGCCGTCCGACCGTTATGACCGAGCCGGGGAGCTTCAATTCGATCCCGGACAGCCAGTTAAGCCCCCGCAGCAGGAGGGCCGCGGGAATGCCGGCGGCCCGGGCAGCACAGAGCAGGACCAGACCCAAGGGAGGACAGACCAGGGCCGCCCCCTCGGACAGCAGGCCCAGGGCCAGGCCCGCACCTGTACAGGCCAGGACCGCGGCCGTGACCGGCACAGACAGCATTCTGACCGGGATCTGCCACAGAGAGACCGTATAGAAAAAGTATAACTGCACAGGCAGAAGGACCAGGGGCAGGAGCAGGAGGCGCGGGACCAGGTCCTTCCGGCCCCTGCCCGCCTCCGGCATAAGGATGCCGGCCGCCAGGAGCGCTGTAAAGGAGAGGAGAAATCCGCTGTGACAGAGGTAGAGAGGCTGCTGCCACAGGAGGAGCATGGCGGCGACGGCCGTCCCCGTGAGCAGGTCGTAGGTCCTGTGAAGGAGCCGGGCCGTCATCCGGAGAAGGAACAGGATCATGGCCCGCACCAGTCTGAGACCGCTGCCGCATACAAGGCCGTAGAGGAGGATGACCGCCATGGCCCCGCAGGCCGCGGGCATGATGCTCCATCTGCGGCGCAGGGCGGAATAGACCGCCCCGCCGGCCAGAGAGATCTGGAGGGAGGACACATTGAGCAGCCAGTAGAAACCGCTCTCGTAGAAGCGGTCTTTTTCATCGCCGAGGTGTGCGCGGCTGCCGAAGAGCATGGCTCTTACCAGTGCCGCTTCCTTGGTGGAATAGCACCGGTCTGTCATAAGGAGAAGGTGGCTGCGTATCTGGTACAGCCAGTCTCTGAAATGGGAATATGATTCGGACCTGGCCCCGATCCGGGCGTCACGGAGGCGGCAGGTATATCCGAGGATGTGATAATAGAGAGAATAATCGGTCTGTCCGGGATTGGTGGCCGGAGGGAAGGCGCGGCAGGTTCCCGTCAGGGTCACGGTCTGTCCTATGTGCACCTCTTCCATGTCCGTCTCGCACAGAATATTGCCGTCGGGGAATGGGATCTGCCGCGCGGCCTCTCCTTCCCCGTCAGAGAAGCCGCGGACATCGGACGGCCGGAGCGTGAGCGTCATCTGTCCCTCCTCCCGGGACTCCTCTATACGCTCAATTCTGCCGGTCACCTGCAGGTATCTCTGATCCGGCACCGCCGCCTTCGCGGGCGGCCTGACCTTCAGAAGCATCCACAGGACCAATGTCCATACCAAAGCTGCCAGACACAGGGGTCTGCGCAAATAAACGCCTCCCTTCTACTTTATAGTGTCAGATTCAGTCGTCCTCCTCTTCCTGGCCCTGCTGCAGGGAATGGCCCGCTTTATTGTTGACCAGGGTCAGATCCCGCCGGAAGGTCGTGTTGAGGGAGACACTGTCCATGAAGACGGTCTTCTGGTCCCCCTCCACCGTGATCTGGACCTGCGTCACGGAGGGCAGCTCGGTCAGGGAATCCACAAGTGAATAGATGGCCACAGCCGGGGTCACGTCATAGGGCTGTTCCAGGAAGTTCCTGTCCAGGTTGACATAACAGATGTCCCCGCGGGTGGTGACACTGATGATCTGGGTGTCCTTGTTCAGGGTGGGGTGGGCCACCTCGCTGTCCGTGCCGGCCAGCACCTGCTCCACGATCATCCTCTCCATGGGGAAATTGCTGTTATAGAAGACGGTCCGCCAGGTGTCCACCAGGGATTTCCCGTCCTCGCTGGCAAAATACAGATGGACGCGCACCTTTTCATAGCCGCGCATCTCCGACCCCGTATTGAAGATGAACTCCGAGGGCTTCATGGCGCCCCGGACCGTTCCGTTCTCATCCTCCAGAGGCTTGCCGTCCACGGTGAAGGCCACGCCGTCCACGCCCTCCACGCTGCCCAGGGTGCTGACGATGGCCGTGCGCACGAGCGCCTCCCTGACCACCTCCATGTCGGCATATTCACCGCTGAAGTGGAGGGTCAGGAGTCCCGTGTCATCCAGGGTCGTCTTGAGGAGCGTAAAGGTGCTGATCGGCGCCTTCCAGTCCGTGTCCTCCGGATCATTGACCAGACAGGTGATCAGTTCGTCCACGATGCTGCTCGCGGAATCCGCGCTTGTGCGATAGTCCCTGCTGACCAGGGCCGTGCCCGCGCTGTTCAGGTAGTAGACCTTAATGGTCGTTTGATGCGCGCTGCCGCTGCACCCGGCCGTCAGAAGTCCTGCGGCCGCGACCAGGACTGCCAGAAGCAGAGCCCGGAGCTGCCTTGACAGCCGTCCTGCGCCTGCCTGTGTCTGTCGGTCTGCCGTCCGCGGAAGCCGCTCTTCTGGTCTGCGGACGTTTAACCTTATTCTGTTCTTCTGTCCGCTTCGCTCCTGCATGCGTGCTCTCCGTCCCGGCCTCCGCCGTCTGCTGTCTCCGGATATTGTCCTGTGTTCTTGCCGTGCGCCTGGTCCTGGCGCCCTGTCGGGTCTCCCTGCCCACAACAGGCAGTGCGTAGGGCTCCTTGCCGGCCTCTTCCGCCGGCGGGGCTGTCTGCCGCTGCTGTGTGCGGGCTGCCGGCCTGGCCGCCGCTGCCGCCTGCCGGGTCCTCCTGCGCCTCTGCCGTGCGGCACCGTTCTCCGTGCCCGCGACAGGGTGCTCCACATAGAGGATGGGGATCTTCATAATAAAGGTCGTGCCGACGCCCAGGGTGCTCTGGACCTCCAGGGTCCCGTGGTGCTGCTGGACCACGCTGCGGGCGATGGAAAGACCCAGGCCTGTCCCGCCCACGGCTCTCGACCGGCTCTTGTCCACCCGGTAGAAGCGTTCAAAGATCTGCGGCAGGGCATCCTCGGGGATACCGATGCCGGTATCGGCCACAGTGATCGAGAAGGACCGGAGTCCGGCGTCGATGGTGACCGTCACGCTGCCGCCGTCCCGGTTATACTTGACGGCGTTCTCCACCAGATTGGTGATGACCATGGCCATCTTGGTCTCGTCCAGATCGGCCTCCACCTGCCGCTCACTGACCAGGAGCAGCTCGATGCCTCTCGCCCTGGCCTGGGGATGGATCCTTCCCAGGACCTCCTCCACCATCTTGTTGACATCCACGGACGTGATATTGAGCTCCGCGTCCTTCCTGTCCATGCGGACCAGGGTGAGCAGCTCAGAGATGATCTTGTTCTCTCTGTCCACCTCATTGGCGATATCCTGCAGGAACTCGCGGTACATCTCAGGGGTGGCATTCTCTTCCATGAGCAGGGAATCCGCCAGCACCTTCATGGAGGTCATGGGGGTCTTCAGCTCGTGAGAAACATTGGACACAAATTCCTGCCGGGACGCGTCCAGGGCATTCATCCTGCTCAGGACCTGGTTGAAGGAATTGGCGATATGCTCGGTCTCCACCATGGCCGGCGCCTGGACCGGATCGCTGGAGAAGCCCATGCGGACCGCGCCGATGTCCGCGGAAAGCTTTTCAAAGGGCTGGACAAAAAGTGTGGAGATGATCAAAGCCAGGGAGAAGACCAGAAGGACCATGACCAGCTCCATCTTCAGGGCTTTTCTCCCCAGGATCTCCTGGGTGCTGTGGATGGTGGCGGTGGAGACGCTGGCCAGCATAACACCGCGCACGCCGGCGCCCGGTTCTTCCTGCCCGGTACCCGCCGGCTCTCCCGTGGGCTGGTCCACATGGCTGTCCTGGGGACGGTCCTCTTCCATGGAATCCGTAGCAATGATAGGGGTCACGGTCTCGATATAGCCGTCTGAGGAATCGTAGCGGGCATAGGCTCCCGACGCCCCGCTGTTCAGGCACGCGATCACATCCTCGGACACGATCGTCTTGCCCTCGGAGACAGAATAGGTATCTTTGATTACCCGGAGATGGTCATTGATGACCAGGAGACGCCCGTCGTAGAGCACAGAAAATTCGGAGAGCTCCGCATTGATCAATGTGGAGGATTCCCCGTCCATGTAACCGGAATTGACAAGATGATTGGCCAGAGAGCGCAGCTGAGACTTCACCTCTTCGGTGCGCACCTCCACGGCTCTCTGCTCATAATCCCGCAGAATTGCGAGATGCAGGACCATACTGGGAATGATCCCCACCAGAAAGGTGAGGATAAACACGCGCATGCGGAGGCTCCGGATATTGAAGTATTTCTTCACCGTATCCAGAAAGCGGCCTGCCAGGCCCCAGAGGTCCTCTCTCTCCGCACGGCTGCGGCGATTCGTGCTCATTTCTGTCTGAAGTAATAGCCGACGCCCCATTTCGTCTGGACGAACTTGGGCTCAGAAGCGTTGGGTTCGATCTTCTCGCGAAGACGGCGGATGTGCACGTCCACTGTGCGCACATCGCCCGGATAGTCCTTGCCCCAGACGAGCTGGAGCAGCATGACACGGCTGTAGACCTTGCCGGGATGTGTGGCCAGAAGCTCGAGCAGTTCAAATTCCTTGCTGGTAAGATTGATCTCCTTGTCGGAGACGATCACCCGGCGGTTGTCCAGATCCATCCGGAGCTCGCCGCTCTCGAGGATCCTCTCCTCCTCTTCCTGCTGTCTGCCCCGTCCGGCGGAGACCCGGCGGAGAATGGCCTTGATGCGGGCCTTGACGACCAGAATGTTGAAGGGCTTGGTGATATAATCGTCCGCGCCGTAGTCCAGGCCCAGGATCTTGTCCATATCCTCGCCCT
>DGGX01000051.1:2108-16294 GCA_002392385.1 Lachnospiraceae bacterium UBA3863 | reverse complement strand
ATGGCCTTCTGCTGGTTGCCGCCGCTCATGGACCGGACCTGGGTCTCGGATCCTCTGGCGCTGCGGATGTCGTAGGTCTTGATCAGACGGTCGCTGAAGGACAGGAACTCCTTGTCGTTCAGCACCTGGCTGTGGGCGAAGGGGGGCTGGTAGTAGTTGCGCAGGGCCAGGTTCTCCTTCAGGGCGAAATCCAGGATCAGGCCGACGCCGTGCCGGTCCTCGGGGATGTAGGATATCCCCTTGAGGGCCCGCTCCCGGATGGGCATGTCGGTGATCTCCTCCCCGTTCAGCAGGATCCTGCCCTTGTAGGCCTTGGTCAGGCCCGCGATGGCATCCGCGATCTCGCCCTGACCGTTGCCGGAGACGCCCGCGATAGCGAAGATCTCGCCCGCGTGGATCTGGAAGGAGACGTTCTTGACGACCTCGAATCTGTCCTGGTTGCGCACGGTCAGATCCTGGACATCCAGGACGACGTCCCCGAACCGGGCGGGCTTCTTCTCCGAAGCGAAGGACACCTCCCGGCCCACCATGAGGCTGGCCATCCTGGCGGTATCCGTGGTCTTGACGTCCAGAACGTCGATGAGCTTACCGCGGCGCAGGATAGCGCAGCGGTCAGCCACTCTCTTGATCTCCTCCAGCTTGTGGGTGATCAGGATGATGGTCTTGCCGCTGTCACGCAGGTTGCCGATGATCTTCAGGAGCGAATCGATCTCCTGGGGCGTCAGCACGGCCGTGGGCTCGTCGAAGATGAGGATCTCCGCCTCCCGGTACAGCATCTTCAGGATCTCCACGCGCTGGCGGGTGGAGACGTTGATGTCCTCGATGACGCTGGTGGGGTCCACCTCGAGACCGTACTCTTTGGAGAGTTCGGCGATCTTCTTGTTGGCGCTCTCAATGTCCACCCAGGGGAGGAATCCGAAGAGCTTCTTCTGGGGCTCCATGCCCAGGATGATATTCTCGGCGATGGTGTAGTCGCTCACCAGCTTGAAGTGCTGGTGGACCATGCCGATATTCAGCTCTGTGGCATAATTGGGAGAGCTGATGTGCTCCGTCTTGCCGCGGACCACGATCTCTCCCTCGTCCGGCTCATACATGCCGAACAGCATGCTCATCAGGGTCGACTTGCCCGCGCCGTTCTCTCCCAGCAGCGCGTAGATCTCACCCTTTTTGATCTGTATGGTCACATCATCATTGGCCACTATGCCCGGGAACCGTTTGGTGATGTGCCGCATCTCCACAATATACTCTTCTGCCATCCTGTATCCCCCACTGTCCCATTAACAAGTGACAAATGGCACAAGGGGACATGACTCCCCTTGTGCCCGTATTATCCGCGCATCCTATCCGCTGATCCCCTGCGGGGTCAGCATCTCAGAACGCCGGTATCCTCAATTCAGACCCGTGAAATCCTCGGGTGTAAGGCCGTTGAAGTTGGCAGCGGGAACGATCTCGCCGCTCTTGACCTTGCCGAAGGCCTCCGTCATCTTGGCGATGGCGTCCTCAGACAGCTGGCAGCGTCCTTCCTCGCTGACAAAGCCGGTGGAATCGGTATCGGCGCCCAGCAGAGCGTTCATGCCGGCGAAGGTGCCGTTCTTGACGTTGTTCAGCTGCAGGGTGACGTTCATGTCCATGACCTTCAGACCGGAGGTCAGGATGATGTTCTTGTCGCCGTTGACGCCGTCGTCATACTGGTCGACGTCGCAGCCGATGATGTAAACGCCGTCAGCTTCCTTGGCAGCCGTGAAGACACCGTTGCCCGAAGCGCCGGCAGCAACGAAGATCACATCGCAGCCCGCGCTGATCAGCTCGTTGCCGATCTGCTTGCCGGTCTGCTCATCGCTGAAGCTGCCCACATAGTTGCCGCCCACATTGGCGCCGGTCACATCCGTGCCGGCATAGGAAGCGAGCTCGACGACTTCGGCGGTGGTGCCGTAGTTCTTGTTGGCATAGTTGACGCCGGACTCAAAGCCGTACTGATAGTTGACATTGGAAGGATAGGCGATGCCGTTGACGACAGCCACCTTGCCGGACTGGGTGCTCAGGGCAGCGGCAAGACCGGCTGCGAAGCCGCTCTCCTGCTCCTTGAACTGCATGGCATAGACATTGGCGCACTCCACTTCGTTGCCCTCGGCATCCGTAGGATAGGTGTCGACCAGGATGAACTTTACATCCGGGTTGTCCTGGGCGATGGCGCCGATGCCGGCGAACTGGAAGCCGCAGCAGACGATCACGTCGTAATCCGCCACGATATCCTCAACGGTCTGCATGCAGGCCGCTACGTCACCGGTCTCCTCACGGACGGGTGTGACCGTGCTGTCAGGGTTCTCGGCGATGAAATCGAGAACGCCTTCGTAGTTGTTCTGGTTGAAGGAACCGTCATCCACGCCCGAAGGGGAGCTGACGATAGCGATCTTCAGTGCTGTGCCGGCCTCTTCGGTCTCGGCTGCAGCTTCCGTCTCTCCCTCAGCTGCAGGCTCTTCCGCGGCCTCTTCCTTGCTGTCGCCGGAGGCGGGGGCGGGATTGCCGCAGGCCGTAAAGAGCATGGCGGCCATGGACAGGCAGAGAATAGTTGCCAGGATTTTTTTCATATTCTTTCCTCCCTGAAATGAATAAGAAAGCAAAAACGATACTACATGCCGATTATGGCACAAAATACAGGGAAATAAAAGAGTCAAAACACAAAGAAATGCGGTCCCGTCCGCCATTTCCCTTCCTGTATTTATTTCTGCCGGCGGGCCCGCTTGCGCTGAAAAGGGTCTTCTGTTATGATAGGTAACACACAGGGGCCAGTAAAGGTTTCGACAGGGGTCCTGAAGGTGGAGAAGCTATCCGTCGCCGCACGTAAACGGCAAATCTTAAAATAAACGCTAACAATAGAGTAGCACTCGCGGCCTGATGGCCGCTGTCGCCCGGAGGACACCCGCATCTTCCGGATACGGCATCATGAAAGCGGGAAACGACACGGTGAGCGTTCCGTAACCGTGGGCGTAACAGGGACTACCAAAGCGGCCGGACTGCCTTTCTTCCCGCCGCGTGAGGGAAACGGAGTCATCCGCAAAGAACGGCTATGATAGTAGAAGGACGCTGAATGGGCTTTTGGACACGGGTTCGACTCCCGTCTGGTCCATATAAGAAGCAGGGGATCCGGAGCATTCCGGATCCCCTGTTTTCTTATCGGCTGATCTTATATCCTTCCGCTTCGCTGCCGGTCAGCGTGAGGTAGTACCACCTGCCCGTCTCCGCGTTGACGCGGATCCTCCCGGACACCGTGATGACCGAATGGTCGGGCTTCTCGAAGGTGAATTCGAGCTCCAGGAGCTGGTCCTTGTCCCAGCTTCCGCCGAATTCCAGGGGCGAGAAGGGGCACCAGAAGGCCTCTCCCACACCGGTCGCGCTGCTGTCCGCGTTGAGGCCGCCGCCCGAGGAGCAGAGCTCGCCGTCCTTATAAAAGCTGCAGGTATATGAAAGCAGTTCTGTATCCGTCAGGTTCAGGATGCGGATGCCGCTCTCCTCCCGGAGCTCTCCCTGTGTCCCGGAGACCGTCCAGAGGGGCAGGCCGCTCTTTTCGATCAGGCGGTCCAGGGCCCGGATGTCCGTCATACAGTTCTTGATGTCCTCCCCGCAGTAGGCGGTGGCGTCCGCCGCCGTAACGGTCCTCGTCCTCTCCCCGCCCTCCGCGGTATAGACATAGGTCACATGGTCCAGGTTCCCGGTCAGGGCGAGCAGGACATAGGCGAAGGCATCCATATCCTGTTCCTTCTGCCGCAGGGAGGCGGCGGAGATCTCTTCAGACAGGAGGATCTTCCAGCCATAGGGCTCCTGATCCGTCTCCAGTTCATTGGTGTAGGCGCCCAGGTAGGCGGGCATGCTCAGCCCCTGGGCCAGGCGGTCATTGGCCGGCATGTCCCCGGCATAATCGTGACGGAGCGTGAAGAGCTCCGCGGCCAGTCCCGAGACCGTCGCTCCCTCCGACCAGATGATCCGGTCGCCGATCCGGACCTCCCGGATCTCCTCCGCGGCCTGATAGGATCCCCGCAGGTCGCCCCTGTGCAGGGGACTGGCCAGGACGGACCTGGCTGTAATGCTGACCACGCCATCCTCTTCTGTAAAGGTAAGGGCGGCTATGGCCGAGGCGCTGTCCGTGGGGACCGCCTCCAGTGAGACCTCCTTCCCGCTGACGAGGAGGTCCATGGCCGCCCAGGAGGTATCTCCCTTCCGGCCGATCAGGAAGAGATTGGCGCCGACCACCAGGAGGGCCAGGACCAGGGCCCCCGCAAGGCTCCCTGCCAGGATCCTTCGGTTGCGCCGGCGGTTTTTCTTAAGGAAGTCGATCTCTCTTTTCTCGGGGCCGGGGATCGATGCCCTACCGGGCTTCGCCGCGGCATCCGCTTCTGTTCCCGCGGGCTCTTCCCCGGCTGTCTCACCGCGCATGGAGGCCAGGGTCTCCCGGCAGGCCTCACATTCCCGCAGATGGTCCTCCAGGACTTCATTGCTGACCCGGCTGGTCAGTCCGTCAATATAAGAAGGGAACAGGTCCCGCGCCACTTCACATGGAATCTTCACCATTTTCTCTCTCCTTTCTGAGCTTCTCCCTGGTCCGGAAATAGGTCACCCGCGCCCAGTTCTCACTTCTGCCGTGTATCTCTCCGATCTCCGCGAAGGAAAGTCCTCCGAAGACCCGCAGGTACATGACCTCCCTGGCCGGATCCGGCAGCGCGTGGAGTCTGTGCAGCATTTCCATGCGTCCCAGATTGCCCAGGGCACTCTCCTCGGCCGAGGCACCGGCGCCGCCCTGTCCCGTCATGGTCTCAGACTGCTCCTGCGTCAATTCCTCTGTCAGGGGATGTTTCCTGCGGTAAGTGAGAAGTACATTGCCGGCGATGGCGCACAGCCAGGTCGACAGACGGCAGCTCCCGTCAAACCGGTCGATGGTCCTTATGGCCTGGCAGAAGGTCTCCTGCGTCAGCTCCTCCGCCAGGTCCTCGTCCCGCGTCCGGGACACCAGATAGCCATAGACGGTACGGGCGTACTGCTGGTAGATCTCTTCCATCTGCTGCATCTTCTCACCTCCTTTCTGTGGGTTTCTATCCTGTTAATGCAGATATCCGCCCATTCGTTACACGTGTGAGAGAAAAATATGAAAAAACACTTCCGGATCCTTTATTCCGATCCGGAAGCATTATAAAACCCTGTGGGACCTCTTGATCAGGTCTCCTGATAACCTGTGATATCGTTGATCCACACGCCCTTCCTCACCAGAACGAAGCCGATGACGCACTTGATCAGATCCGCCGCCAGGACCGCCGCGTAAAGGGGCAGGATGGGCATGGCCGTCAGGTGGGCCAGGGACCAGGCCACGGGGATGGAACAGACCCAGATGAAAACGGAGTCAAACAGGAAGGTGATCAGGGTCTTGCCGCCGCTGCGCAGGATGAAATAGGAAGCATTCAGATAGGCGTGCAGGGGCATGAAGACCGCCGCGATCCGGGTGAGGCCGGCGGCTATGTCACGAATCTCCTCCGAGGTGTTGTACATGCGCGGGAAAATGCCGGCCACCAGGAGCAGCATCACTCCCGAGACCATGCACAGCAGGATGGAGAAGACGGTCAGCCTGTCCGCGTCCCGCCTGACATGGACCCTGTCTCCCGTTCCCAGCTCCTGGCCGATGATAATGGCAATGGCGCTGCCCATGGCTATAAAGGCCACATTGAAGAGGTTGGTGATGGTCTGAGAGATATTGAAGGCCGCCACCACGCTGAGTCCGCGGAGGGAGTAGATCTGGGTGAGGACGGCCTGTCCCGAGGACCACAGGGTCTCGTTCATAAGAAGGGGCGTTCCCTTGCAGACACAGTTCATAAGGAGCTGTCCGGGCACATATGGACTCTTCAGGACGCCGCGGAAGAAGGCGTAGTCCTCTCTCTTCCGGTGCACGTAGAAGGCCATGTAGGCCAGCTCCACGAACCTGGACAGGGCCGTGGCGGCGGCAGCGCCTACCACGCCCAGGGCCGGAGCGCCGAGCTTACCGTAGATCAGGATATAGTTGCCGGCCAGATTCACGGCCACGGCCATGATGCTGGCGGTCATGGAGGACAGGGTCTCTCCCGTGGCCTTCAGGGTCGTGGAGTAGACCTGGGTGAGGCCGAAAGGGACCAGGCCGATCAGCATGACCGACAGATAGTCCCTGGCGTAGGCCAGGGTCTGTTCCGCGTTTCCTATGCCGCCGTCCTCATGCAGATAGAGGGTGATCAGCCGCGTGTCCATGGTCCTGAAGATGATAAAGCCCGCAGCCAGCAGAATGGCTGTCAGGAAGAGCTGGAGCCGCACCGTATAGCGGATGCCCTCCTCGTCGCCCTTTCCGCAGAACTGGGAGGTGAAGATACTGATGCCGGACAGCCCCCCGAACAGACACAGGTTCCACACGAACATGAGCTGATTGACGATGGCCACGCCGCTCATGGGGTCCGTGCCCACACGGCCCACCATGATATTGTCCAGCATGTTTACGAAGTTGGTGACAAAATTCTGCACCATGATCGGCAGGGCGATCATGAGTGTCTTCTTATAAAAATCTCTGTCCTTAAAAAAATCAGTCATTTTCCTGTTCAAAATACTTGTCTATACCGTGTACGATGGCGGCCGCCATGACCTTTCTGAAGTCCGGGTCCGCCATTTTCAGGTCCTCCTCGGCATTGGTCATATAGCCCATCTCCAGAAGGGAGCAGGGGACCTCTGACCAGTTGTTGCCGGTCATGGAATCCGTCTCCCAGACGTACTCCTTGCGGATGCCGGTCTCCTTGCAGTAGGTGTCCAGCAGGATGTCCGAGAGCCGTCTGGAGGCGGCATACTGATCCGCCGCATAGGGATTGGACGGGGTGACACAGATGGTCATGGCCCCGTTGGCGCCGCTGTTGACGGAACCGTTGGCATGGATGCGGACAAAAATATCCGCGTCAGCATCATTGGCCACCGCTGCCCGGGCGACGCAGTCCACCGGCACGTCGTTGTTCTCCCGGGTGAGCAGGACCGTGTAGCCCTCCTCCTCCAGCAGGTCCCGGACCAGAAGGCAGATGTCCATGGTCAGGGCGTACTCCGTCGTCCCGGAAGCCCGGCCGCGGGTCCCGGAGGTGTCGGCGGCCTTGCGCTCACCGCTCCCGGGGCCCAGGGACACCGTTCCTCCCGCGACCACGGCCGAGTGGCCGGGATCGAGAGCCACGGTCCTGCCTATGCCCGGATGGGCGGCCAGATAGGCCTTCTCCTCTTCCTCGCGGATGAACTGCGCGCACTGGTCCCTTTGCCCCGACAGGGCCTCTGCCAGGGCCTTGATCCCCCTCTGTCCCGCCAGATGGATCCTCTGAGAGGTCTCCGCCTGGACGGCGGCCGTCTCCTCCGTCTGTGCGGCATAGAGGGCGGCCGGAGCCTTAAGCAGGCACGAAAGGAGGACGGCGCAGACCATAAGGACCCGCACCGCCCGCTTCAGCCGACAGAACATGCTGCCCGAAAAGGCATTTTTCATAAATACTCCTTCATTCATCACTGCTCCGCCGGTTCTCCCCCGTCATATAGTCGAAAAGGATGCCGGGCTGGGCATTATAGTAGTAAACACAGAAACGAAGGTCCGGCGCCTGGGGGCTGTCCAGGGAGACCGCCTCCAGGAGGACGCCCCTGGCCATCTTCTCATCGCCCCGGTAGACCGGTGTCACTCGGTAGAGGACCCGGCTGTCCGAACGGTAGACATAGCGGAGGATCTTCTGTTCATGCTCCTCCATGGCCAGATTGCAGGCCGATGTCATGGTGATCAGGTTCTCGATCTCATCACTGCCGCCCAGATAGCGCATGATCAGGTGTCCCCGGTGGAAAACATAACCGTGGTTGTCCTCGATGAGGTCCGGATAGGCATTCTGCTCCCAGCCGCTGGGATGGAGCTGAGTCAGCTCTTCTCTCTCCGAGGTGTTCACGGTGTCCTCGTCCACACAGGCCGTGGCGGCGCCCGCCCGGTCCAGGTCATCCAGTTCGGAATAAGAGAACCATGTGCCTGTCCCTGCCTTCCGGATCTCCTCCTCCGTGAAGAAGGGGACATTGTCGTTGATCACGACACAGGGCTCCCCGCTGTAGTCCGGCACACTGCTCACATCGTCCGTGCGCCAGGGCCCGCCCGGCTCTCCCGTGACGAGGGGCGGGACCAGGGCCAGCAGACCTCCCAGAAGGAGGGCCGCCAGAACAGCTGCCGGCTTCAGGAGCCGTCGGCCCGCAGATCTCACAGGCGATCCCTCATCCACTTTTCAATATCGGCATAGACCGTGCGCCGGTCGGTCTCGTTGAGGATCTCGTGCCGGTCATTCTTATAGAGCAAGACCGTCAGATCGCGGATCCCCGCCTTCCGGTACATGGCCTCCACTTTTCTCACGCCGCGGCCCATGTCGCCCACGGGATCGTCCTCTCCGGAATTGATCAGCATGGGCACCTCCACCGGGATGGCCGCCGCCCCCTCCGGACTGCAGCTCTCCTGCACCGCCTCAAAGAGGCCCAGATACCCGTTGTCCGTGAAGGTGAAGGTACACTTGGGATCGAAATAATAGCTCCTGACGATGTCCAGATCCTTGGTCAGCCAGCTTCTGGTGGGATCCTTGCCGGACAGGTCGTACTGGTGATAGGGTGCGCTGTAGGACAGCTGCTCCAGAAGCCCGCTCCGGTGGTGCCAGCCTCTCAGCGCCGCCTCCGCGTGGGCGATCCCCATGGCCAGGGTCGTGGTCTTCCTGTCGATGTAGCCGGTCCCCATCACGATGGCGCCGGAGAGACTCTTTCCATACCTGGCCAGATATTTTCTCAGGAGGAAAGAGCCCATGCTGTGTCCCAGCATGAAGTAGGGCACACCCTCCTCCTGGGTCCGCGTGCGCAGGGTGTGCATGTCCTCCACCAGGAGGTCGCTGGGATGCTCGCCGAAATATCCCCACTCCCTCTCCGAGACCACAGACTCCCCGTGTCCCAGATGGTCATGGCCGACCACCAGCCAGCCGTGGTCCGCCATATAGCGGGCAAAATCATCATACCTGGCAATATACTCGACCATGCCGTGGACGATCTGCAGGATGCCCACATACTCTCCGCTGTCCGGAATCCATTTCTCGGTATGGATGCTGGTCCTCCCGTCCGCGGAAGGAAACAGTGACTTCTCCCATCTGCTCATAGCGGATCCCCCCTTTTAATGTATGATCTGATAGATGATGATATCTGCCAGCCAGATGACCAGCAGGGCGGCGCACAGCCGGTCCAGTCCCCTGCCCCTGCGGTCCTCCAGGAGCCGGATCAGGAAAGGCAGGATGAAATACACCAGAAACAGGCCGGCGAAGCCGAACAGGAGAACGGACCGCAGGCAGATATAGCCGCCTACGTTGCCCCAGTTCCAGATCTCCGTGTTGTAGTCCCAGAGCCTGGTGTTGAAATACTCAAAGAGCACATAGCCGGTGGCGAACTCCAGCACGCCGGATCCGATGACGCCCGCGGCCAGGACCGCTGCGGGATACTGCCTGATCCTGTCCGTCATAAGCACGATGAGCAGACCGCCGAACATATAAATGGGGATCCAGGGACCGAAGGAGGATCCCCTCTTGACCCACGCGCCCAGATCGATCCGGTAGAATATTTCCTCATAGATAAACCCGCATATCCCGCTGATGATCATGATCAGGATACACAGGTTTACATAGTCTCTCCGGCGCCAGCTGCCGGGATCGGCAATGAGTGTCCTCATCATCCGTCACTCCCGCTCCTCAGGATTCTCAAATCCCGTGACCGACGCCACCGCGGAGATCACTGCAACAAGCACCGCAAAAAGGGCCATCAGTCCGAATGCCGCCACCGCTATGATCACTCCGATCTCCATGATATCTCCTCCTTATCGCTCTATCATGTTGGAATTCTCCGCCACAAAGCCGATCTCTTCATAAAGCGCCGCGTACCGGTCCATGTAGCTCGTATCCTCGCCGCCCTCATAATAGGCCTGCACGTCCGAGGGATAGATCAGGATATACTGCCCCCTGTCCGTGGACCCGATCGTGTCGTAGTCGGGACCCTGAAACTCCTCTCCGTTGCCGATCAGCTCCAGATAGAAGAGCGTGCCTCCGTCCATGCCCTTCTCTTCCCACTTCTCCGCGCTGGCCTTGTCCGCGAACCGCAGACCGTATTCCGTGGTCTTTACGACCACCTCGTCCTTCCAGGAAAGCGGGATCCTGATCACGACCTCTTCCAGATCATACCGGACGGCGTCCGCCTCCTCCGTGACATAATACTTCCAGGGCGAGTCGAAGACCATTTCCTCTTCCGCCGGTTCTTCCTCTTCCGGCTCCGCGGCCTCCTCCTGAGGGACCGGCTCCGGCTCCGCGGCCTCCTCCTGGACTTCCGGCTCAGTGACCTCCGCCGCGGGCTCTGCCGCCGGCTGCGTCCCCGTATCGCCGCAGCTCGAAAGCGCGGCCGCCAGCATGGAAACGATTATAAGAACTGCCAGAATTCTTGAAAACATCCTTCTGTATTTCATCAGGCTCCTTTCCCCGCCTGCTGCCGTTTCCGGGCCAATTTCAGGCCAGATACGGTCCACAGCGGGATCATAATCCATCATACTACACTTTTTCCGCACTGTCGACAATTCCCGGAAAACCGCATAGAACAGGCAAAAACGACCGCCTGTCAGTGTCTGACAGACGGTCTTGAAATGCTAGCAGGGGAAGAGGGATTCGAACCCCCATGAACGGTTTTGGAGACCGTGATACTGCCATTGTATGATTCCCCTGTGCGGCTTTGTGCCGACTTCATGGAGTATAGCATATTTGAAAATGAGATTCAACGGTTTTTTTCAGTAACGTTCAGTTATGTAGAGCATTATGAAGGTGACGGCCAGGAAGAAGGCCAGCATAAAGGGTGTCAGGAGGACCTGCATGCCTCCGCGGAAGGACAGCTGCAGCATGACGAAGTTGACCAGGCCGTGGAGCAGGATGGGCGGCATGACGGACCTCGTCTTCATGGCTGTGCGGCCCAGGAGGAGTCCCAGGGGGAAGGCATAGAGGGCGGCGGCCGGGGCCCCGTGGTAGAGGGCAAAAAGGAAGGAGGACAGGATATTGGCGGCTGTGCCGGACAGGCCTGCCAGCCGCCGCATCCTCCCCAGCAGGAGGCCGCGGAAGAAAAGCTCCTCGATCACCGGCGTCAGGACACTGTAGAGGATGGATATGCAGCCCAGGTCCCAGAGGGACAGGCGGGCGGCATCCTGGAGTCCCCACAGGGTCTCCTCTTTCTGCGGCCAGGAGTTGCGGAAGAAGCCGGCGCCCGCCGGCGCCTTCCCCGTGATCAGGCAGACGCTGATGCCGGATGCCAGCGCGCCGGCCAGCAGCAGGAGGATATAGCAGAGGGAGCGCTCCTCCGGCGTCAGCCTGCGCACAGGTCTCCCCGACGGATCCTGCGCCGACCTCTTTATGAAAGGGGGCCTCGACAGGAAGTCGGCGGCGGCCCCGGGGAAGCCGGTCTCCCACCGGATCTGCTGCAGGAAGGGCAGGCAGGCGGCGGCCGCTCCGATACCGGCGATCATGGCCTGCAGGACGATGGCGTGTTCCCTGACCGCAAGGGCCGCGGCGGCATGGTCGGAGATCACCGTAAAGATGAAGATCCTGCAGATCTCCTGCACAGACAGGTTCATGACGGTGAAGATGGCCCAGGACAGGAGGATGTCTTTCATAGGCGCACTTCCTCTCCCAGGGAGAAGGCATAGAGGATCCTCTCCTTCACCGGCAGGCCCGTGATGCGCTCGAGGGCTTCGGTGTAGTAGTCCATCTGGACCTTGTAGCGTCTGATCAGCTCCTCTCCTGTCGGGACACGGTCGGTCTTATAATCGGCCAGGACCAGGTGGTCATCCTCCCGGAACCAGACGTCTATGACGCCCTGGATCATGACGGTCTCGTCGTGGGGCAGGCTGTCCCTGAGTCTGTCGGCGGGAATGCCCAGGACAAAGGGCTGTTCCCTGTAGAGCCGGCCGGCTCTCTCTGCCTTCTCCATGCGGGCTGCCAGGGAGCTTCCGAAAAACTTCCGCAGGCGGCCGCGGGGCAGGCAGTCGGCCTGGTCCGGTGTCAGCAGGCCCTCCGCCCGCATCTTCTGAATGGCCGCTTCGACAGCCGGTCCCGTCAGGGACTCTCTCTCCAGGAGATCCGCGCATTCCATAAAGCGGTGGACCGCTGTGCCGTAGGCCGTGGCGGATCCCGCCGCGGAGGTCTGTTCATCCTCATGACCCGCGGCAAAAGCCGGCACATAGGCAGGGGCGTTGTCAGAGCCGAACCAGGACACAGCGCCCTCGGACGCGTCGTCGTCGCCGGCCACCGCGCCGGCCAGCCTGTCCATGGCCTCGTGCTTGAGCTCGGAGACGCTGGTCTTGACATAGAGGTCCTTCAGGTCCTCCCTGGCATAGCGGCGCTCCAGCCTCTCCCGGAGCCTGTCCGCCAGGTCAGCGTCCACAGACAGACTGTCCTCCGGTACGGACAGGGCGCTGTCTGCCTCCAGGGCCATCAGTCTGTCTCTGCGCATCATGAGAGACAGGTTCTCTGTCTCTTTGGCCTCAGTGAGGGCAGAGGGAGGCCAGACCGAGGCGGTAAAGAGGGCGGAGGCGTCCTCTCCCAGTTCCTCCGCGCCAAGGCCGGTCTCCGCCAGTATGGCCGCGTAGATCAGCTGTCCGAAGCAGTTGAAGGACAGGATGCCGGCGGGCGGCAGGGGATCCTTGTCTCCGACCGACCCCAGCCAGGCCATGGCGTTGTTCTTCCATGCGGTCAGTGTCTTCTCGGCTGATTTGACCTGCATGCTGAGGATGAGCTTCTCCTTGGCCCTGGTCATGGCCACATAGAGGACCCGCAGCTCCTCCCCCAGGCTCTCCCGCATGATCTTGAGGGCCACGGCGTTCTTGCGGATAGTCGGGCTGCTCGTGCGGTCCTCAGTGTCCACCAGGTCCACGCCCACGCCCCACTCACTGTCCGTCAGGAAGGGGCCGTTGGTGTCCTTGTTCATGTAGCTGTGCCTTTTGGCCAGGCCCGCCACGATACAGATGGGGAATTCCAGGCCCTTGCTCTTATGGATGGTCATGATCCTGACCACGTCGGCCTTCTCGTCAAGGGTATTGGCCTCGCCCAGGTCGATCCGGCGTTCCCGGATGCTGTCGATGTAGCGCAGGAAACGGAAGAGACCTGCGTATCCCATACGGTCGTAGGCGTCCGCCTGGTCCAGGAGCATCTGCAGGTTGGCGCTCCTCTGCTCGCCGGCCGGAAGGGCGGCGCAGTAGGTGGCGTAGCCGGTCTCCTCCAGGATCAGGTTCAGAAGGCCCGTCACCGACATGAAGGGCACCTTGTCTCTCCACCTGCGCAGCCTGGCCAGGAGGTCTCCGCACCTGGCTGACAGGGCCGGGTCGGGGCCATTTTCTCCATAATATACCAGGGCGTCATAGAGGTCTCCCTCCCGGCAGGCGGCCCGGACCAGGGCCGTCTCATTCTCGGAGAATCCGCCGAAGAAGCCGTGCATGACACCATAGAGATAGAGGTCCTGTCTCGGATTGAGCAGGACGCGCAGGAGCTGCATGAGGACCAGGATCTCCTGGGCGCCAAAATACCCTGTCCTGGACTCCACATGTACGGGTATGCCGTGTTTCTCCAGGATCTCCCGGAAGTCCTCGTTCCAGTCCGCGGCAGACCGCAGAAGGATCACGATATCCCCGTATCTGGCCGGCCGCAGGCCGTTATGTCCGTCACTTAAGGGGAAATGGCCCACCATCTCCCGGATCCTGGCGGCGATGACGGAAGCCTCTTTCTGCCTGGCGGACAGATCGTCCGCCTCCTCCGGGGCGGCAGCCTCCGGATCCTCCTCCTTGCCGGTGCAGACAAAAAGGAGCTCCGTCCTGTAGGGGTCCTCCTCCGATCCCGCGGGGATCCCGCCGGGCATGACGTAGCCCTGGGCCCCGGCCTTCAGGGAGACCTCCTCCGTGTAGTCGATCCCGCCGATCTCCCTGCGCATGATCCGCCGGAAGATGGCGTTGATGCTGTCCAGGACCTGGGGACGGCTGCGGAAATTCAGATCCAGATCGATCCTCTCCAGCTTACTGTCGCCCGGCCTGTAGCGGTCGAACTTGTCCATGAAGATCTCGGGACGGGCCAGACGGAATTTATAGATGC
>DGGX01000051.1:0-2069 GCA_002392385.1 Lachnospiraceae bacterium UBA3863 | reverse complement strand
GGAACCGGTAAATGCTCTGTTTGACATCGCCCACCATGAACCGGTTGTAGCGGCCCTCGTCCTCTCCGGAGATCATGCTGAGAAGGACTTCCTGCACCTCGTTGCTGTCCTGGTACTCATCGATCATGATCTCGTGGAAATGTTTCCGGTAGGCCATGGCCGTGGGCGAGGGCTCCAGATGCCCGTCCTCATCTTCAATGGTAAGGATTCGGAGGGCATAGTGCTCCAGATCGGAGAAATCGATGATGTTCCGGTCCTTTTTGACAGCGGCCAGTCTGTCCCCGTACTCCATGGTCAGGTCAAAAAGGGTCTGTACAGGCCCGCAGACGACTCGCATCTCGGCCAGGATCCCTTCGATATCCGCGCTGACCAGCCGGTCGGCGAGGCCTGTGAGGCTCTTTTTGGCGCGGTCGCGCATATCCTTGACCTGGACCCGGAGGTCCTGATCCACTTCCGGGTATTTCCTGGCTGTAACGGACGGCAGCTTTTCGAAGCTGTGGGCGGCCGCCGTCTTAAGGGCCTTCAGGATATCCTCCTGGCCTTCCGGCAGTCCATCGGGCATGGCGGAGAAGATCCGGGCCTGCTCCGTCCGGAGGAAGTCCTCGTAGGGATAGGGGCCGCCGGGTGCGCGGCACAGGTCCAGCATCCGGTCATAGTCGCGCCGGATGCCCAAGGCTGTCTCCGCGGTCTGCGCCAGCCAGGACTGCATCCAGGGCATGGTCTCCAGCTGGTCCGCGTCCTGACACTTATAGTCCTCCCGATGCCGCCGCAGCCATCTGTCCGGCTGCGGGTGACTCTCGGCCAGTGTCAGCAGCTCCCGGATCATGCCGCCCAGAACGGTGTCGTCCTTGTCGGCGCAGAAATTGGACAGACAGGCGAGAAAACGGGGATCCTTCTCCCCGTACTTCTCCTCCAGGAAATCGTCCATGACATCCGCCCGCAATAGCTCGGATTCGGTCTGGTCCATGAGGCGGAAGCCCGGGTCCAGATCGATGGTGCTGAAATTATTGCGCAGCACATAGTTGCAGAAGCTGTCGATGGTCGTGATCTGGGCCCGCTGCAGGAGGGTCTCCTGGGCCTGCAGGTGGCGGTTGGCCGGGTCCCGGGCGAGACCCGCGGACACGGCCTTGCCGATCCTGTCCCGCATCTCCGCGGCGGCCGCCCGGGTGAAGGTCACCACAAGAAGACGGTCGATGTCGACCGGATGCCGGCTGTCGCTGATCATCCGCGCAATCCTGGCCGTCAGCACCGCCGTCTTGCCGCTTCCCGCCGCCGCCGAGACAAGGATATTATGTCCGTCGGCATCCACGACTCTCTGTTGTCTCTCAGTAAACTGCATTCCCATACTGTATCCGCCTCATGTGCGATAATGATAGCCCGGTGTCTTCAGGTCGAATCCGCAGACCTCTCTGTAAGGACAATAGGTACAGGCTGTGTCGTTCTTATTCTTCAGGGGCTCCGCCGCCGCGTCTCCGTCCAGGACAGCCTCCGCCAGCAGGCAGATCTGCCGGTCGACGATCTCTGTCAGCTCCCTGAACTCCTCCAGCGTATAGGTGCCGGAGGCGGCCGTGAAGGTGCCGTCCTTCTTTCTGGACACGGGGATGACCAGAGAATCCTTGTCCTGAGACTTGTCCAGGAGCTCTGTGTCCGGTCCGTCGCTTCTGACCATACCGGTCGGCCGCAGGAGCCTGCGCCGGCTTCTCTCCCGGGCCTCCTGGTCCTCCTGTTCGCCGCCGGACAGGCGCATGACCGGATCGGTCATCCGGTAATAGAGCATGGCCGAGGGGCTTACCTCCCCCTCTGTCTCCCCTTCCAGGAGCCTGAGCACCGCGTTCATGTAGAGGATCAGCTGGAGCTGCCTGCCGGCGGCCATCTCCGCGGGGTCCAGGTTGCGGCTGCCGGACTTGTAGTCCAGGATCTTGACATAGATCCCCTCCGGCTTCCTGCACAGGTCTATGCGGTCGATCTTGCCCCGCAGACGCAGGTGCCTGCCCTCAGACAGGTCATAGGACAGCCTTCCGCCGCGGCTCCCCTCCCCGAAGACCATCTCATAGGCCCAGGGAGCGAAG
>DGGX01000016.1:6033-6381 GCA_002392385.1 Lachnospiraceae bacterium UBA3863 | reverse complement strand
GGACATCCATCCTTCCTCCGGCTCCCTGCCCAGAAGAAGCATGGTGGGGCGGCACATCTCAAAGATCCGCCTGCAGCTGATGCGCTTCCTGATCGGAAACAGGGAGGCCAGCTGCGCCTCCCAGTACTCCCTGTTCAGGACCATCTCCACCGTCTCCCTCTGCAGCCCGGCTGCCTCCAGGAACTCCTCCGAGGTCAGCTCCCCGCAGAGTTCCATATAGATCCGGTGTATTTCCTTTTTGGTCATGAGACCTCCCCCTGGTTGCTTCTACGCCTGCTTCTGCAGCCTGTTTCTGTGCCTGCCGCTATGGCGGGCTGTGCAGCCTTGAACCGCCGGCTGCTCAGAATT
>DGGX01000016.1:910-5952 GCA_002392385.1 Lachnospiraceae bacterium UBA3863 | reverse complement strand
CTTCACCTTGCCGGTGATGTAGATGCCGATATCCCTCGCCGCGTCCACGGACTGGGCGCCCAGGTGCGGCGTGATGATGAAATTCTCGCAGTCGAAAAGCGGGTTCTCGAACTCGTCATTGCCCGTGAGGCCGGCGCCCGCCAGCTCATTCTCCAGGACATCGGCGGCGTATCCGCCGATCCGCCCTTCCTGCAGCGCCTCGTACATGTCCTTCTCGTTGACGATGCCGCCGCGGCTCATGTTCAGGACCACCGCCCCTTCCTTCATGTGGGCGATGGACTCCTTGTTGAACATGTTCCGGGTCTCCTGGGTCAGCGGGACGTGGATCGAGATGAAGTCGGAGACGCGGATCAGTTCCTGGATGCTGGCGCCCTTGGCGTGTTCCGCCTCGAACTGCTCGGGCCGCAGGTAGGGATCATAGGCTACGATCCGCATCTTGAAGGCACGTCCCAGCTCGCCGACGCGGCGGCCGATCTTGCCGAAGCCGAGGATGCCCAGCGTTTTCCCGCGGAGCTCCCTGCCGACGAACTTGTACTTGTCCCAGTTGTGATTCACCTTGACGTCGTAGTTGGCGGGAATGGTGTGCCGGGAGATCTCCAGCATCTTGGCGATGGTGAGCTCGGCGACCGCGTTCGCGTTCATGCCGGGCGCGTTGAAGACGTTGATGCCCTTCTCCGCGGCGTACTCCATGTCGATGTGATTGGTCCCGACCGCGCAGACACCGATCATCTGCAGCTTCTTCGCGGCGTCGAGGACCTCCCTGTCGATCTTGGGATCCACGCGCATGATCAGGATCTCATAGTCCCCGATCTTCTCCAGCAGGTCTGCCTTGGAGAGCGGACGACCGTCCGTCGTGTCCACTTCGATATACTTCTTCAGTTCCTGCGCGATACCGGGGTAGACGGCGTCAGTGATAAGGCACTTCATGATCAGTTCTTCTCCTTTCTGAATACAGGTGGATATGTTTCCATGTGCGATACCGTGATGTACTTATGAAAGTGTCCGGCGGATGTGTTATTTCGTCAGCGTCGTGGGGCTGTGTTATTCCGTGAGTGTCCTGCGGATGTTCTCCGCGAAGCTGCGGATCCTCTCCCCGATCCCGGGAAGCGTCATGGCCTGCCCCGCGTTATTGGCCGTCTCCAGAATGGCAAAGCGGGGCGGCAGCCAGAAAGATTTATTCATATTCAGTGCCGCGATCAGCTGCTCCGCCACGATGTCCCCGCCGGAATAGCCCGAGACAACGACGGCGAAAAGCGCCTTGTCATAGAACCGCACCTGCCGGAACAGGGCCGTCAGGCGGTTGATGAAGGCAGTCAGATTGGCGGCCAGCGCGTCGTTGTAGTTGGCGCACAGCATCACCAGCGCATCCGCTTCCCGGACGGCCGGATACACCTCCTCAGCCATGATCCCGCCGTAGAAGCAGCTCCCCTGCTCCCCGAAGTGGAGGCAGGTGTGGTAGGGACAGCCGGCGCAGTCGTAGAGCGTGCCGTTCTGCAGGCTGAGTGTCCTTATCTCGAAATCGTCCCGCAGGTACTCCTCAGCCTTATCCCATACAGCCAGCGTGTTGGACGTCCTGCGGATGGAGGCGTGCAGCACCAGGATCTTACGCTTCGGTTTCCTCTCCTCGCTACAGAACGCGAAGAGCCGCTGCACCAGATCCGCCGCGCTGCGGCGGTAGGCGATCTCCTCGTCTGTGTCCAGGATCTGGGCAGTCACGAAGAAGTTGGACAGGGTCCCTGTCCCTTCCACCAGCGGTCTGCCTATAAATGCACATCCCGCCTGGTTCGCCGCGAAGACCAGCTCCCTCGAGACGGCCTTCGTGTAGAGCTCGCTCTCCCCGTCCGTGATCACTCCGCCGGCATAGCCGTCCAGAAGCGTCTGCTCCTCCCGGAGGAGCCGCAGCAGGCGCATGTATTCCAGGTTCACACCGGTCTTGCCGAGTGCGATCACGAAGAGGACAGGATGGAAATGGACTGCCGGGTGTTCTCCGGCAGTTTGCGCTTCCCGGAAGTCGTTTTGTGCCTCCCGGAAGTAGTTCCCCGCCTCCTCCGCGGTCGTGAGGAAGACAGGCTCCGTCCCCTCAAGGGCCTCCCGCAGCACCTCCGCAAGTCTTCCGCTTATATCCCCCGGCCCTTCCCGGGGGCACACCACCGCCACCCGCTGTGGATCTCTCATCAGCATATTCCTTTCAGGACTTCCTCCGCTTCGCGGATCCGCGCGTAGAGCGGGTCCGGCAGCGGCAGGACTTCCGTCTCCAATCCGTTCGGCGCATACCGGTTCTTCACGCCCATGAAGGCGCCGCCCAGGTAGACGGAGCCGCAGTGCCACTCGCCCCGGAGCATCAGAAGGATGGACAGGGCTCCGGAGGAGAAGGCCGGTGCGACAAAGGGCTTAAAGCCCAGCGCCCGCATCTCCATATTGGCGGTCACGACCTTCTGCGTCAGTTCCCTGGACAGGACGTCGTCGTAGTTATCAATGGAGTCCGCGATCACCAGCTCCTGGCCGTGGGGGCCGAAGGACCGTCCCTCCGTCAGGAACTTCTCAAAGCGCGGATCTCTTTTCGCGTAATAGGCAGCCCTGGCATTCATGACGCCGAGCCCGAAGCCCTGGACCTGTTCGGGGCGGACGCCCTTCCAGTCGAGGGTTCCGTCCTCCGCCCGGTTGCTCTCCAGAAGGAAGGTCTTCGCCAGCGGATCCACCGGATCCGACACCTGGCAAAACATGCCGCGGAAGTCCTTTTCCCGCGCCATGCGGGCGTACATGCCGACGATCTTTCGGTTGTTTTCGAACTGGTACATCCGCACATCCTTTACGCCGCTCCCCACAGGAGGAATCCCCTTGGAGGCGACAAAGACCACGACGTCCGCGTCAAAAAGCTGGTCCGCCGGGATGGCCCGGACCTCCGGAAGGCGATCGTAGTCCCAGGGATAGGCGATCTGGTTCTGCTCGAAGGCCCATCGGGCGGTGATCTTGTCGTCCAGGTCGCAGATGCCGATCTCCGAGATGCAGTCGCCGCCCAGGAGGTGCAGTCCCGTCAGGAGGTTGGAACCCACGTCGCCGATGGCCAGGATGTTCACCTTTTTCTTGCCCGCCGGGAGAAAAGCCGGGCCGGCGGCTCCGTCTCTGCCTTCTGCTCCTTCTTTCAGCACCTGCTCCCAGCCGGGCTGGCAGACGTTCACCGCCCGGAGCCTGCCCTGATGGAGATAGTCCTCCAGCATGGCTTTTTCCGCGGCATTTTCTTCCCTGTCCAGGACCGCCGCCTCCGGGGAGGCATTCCTGCTGAGTTCCCTTGAGCTGAGCCAGGAGGCGTTTTCTTCTTTTTGAAAGAGCTGGTTGAGGTCACTCACCAGGAAGGAGGCGCGGCAAGTGCCCGGCGCGCGATAAAAGAGCCAGGTAAGACGAGCCGCCGCCCGGACCTCTTCCGGCACCGCACTGGCGCAGTCTCCCGGCACCGGCTCACCCGGTCCCGCCAGACAGATCTCCTCTCCGATCCTGTAATACCTGAACATGCTGACTCTCCTCGACGATGCGCGGCTGATGCCGGCTGTTTTCTCACTCCACCCAGACGACTCTTCCGCCTTTTCTCTCCGAAGCGGCCGGCGGGTCGCCGTCGATGTAGCCGACGCAGCAGTGCGCGACGCCCTCCCATTCGCCCTCGACGCCCAGATCCTGCAGGAGCTGCTTATACTCCGGTAACTCGAATTCCTGCCTGGCGCGGTGGACCCACAGACTTCCCAGGCCCAGTGAGTGCGCGGCCAAAAGCATATTCTCCATCACGGCGCTGCCGTCATAGACGCGGGTGATGACGTTGCCGGCCGTCAGGACGACCAGGATCACCGGGGCGCCGTAGAAGGGATCGAACCCCTCCCCGTAGCCGTCGATCACACGCATCGTCTCCGCCATCCTGTCCCGCAGCTCTTTCTGCGTCACAGCAAGAATGACCGTCGCCTGCCGGTCCTTGCCGCTGGGGGCGTAAAGGCCGGCTTCGATGATCTGCTCAATGTCCTTATGGGCAGGCATGTCGGGCTTGAACCGCCGAATGCTCCTGCGCGTTTTGATTGCCTGAATGATCTCGTTCATATCTCAATTCCCATCCCCGTAATATCATATCATAGACTTTACGCAGGGGGACGGGTCTCTGCGTAAATTTTATAAGGCTGCACAAGGCCGCACAGGGGACGGTTCTCTGTGTGAGAACCCTCCCTTATGCGGCCCTGAGCGGCGTAATTACTGGCTCACACAGAGAACCGTCCCCTGTGTGTGGGCATATCATCCGTCCTCCTTCTTGTTCTTCAAGTATACTATAAGTTACTTTTCGAACTCTACTTTTTGGGGGACGGGTCAGATCACGCGCTGCTGCTTCTTAGCAAGTCGGGGAAAAGCGCTGCGGATCGCACCGGCCATATAGAGGGAACCGAAGGCGATGACCGGGAGGGCCGGCGCAAGGCCTGCCGGTGCATCGCTGCCCGGCGTGTTAGCGCCGCTGACTGCCGGTGCGCCGGCTGTGCCGGCTGCCGCCGCTCTCTTCAGCGCAGTCGTAATCCCCACTTCAATGCTGTCGCAGGAAGTCGCAGCAAATCCCTTCTCCTGCAGGATGGAAGCCAGCTTGTCAGCGGGCAGCGCCCGCGGCGAATCCGGGGTGACGCAGACAAATTCCGCCGCAAAAGGAGAAAGAGTATCAATAATCGTCATGTAATCCTTGTCGCCAAGGATCCCGGTCAGGAAGACAACCTTAGATTCTGCCGGCAGATATTCCCCGAGCGACTCCGCCAGTGCCTCCGCGCACTGCGGGTTGTGGCCGCCGTCCAGGATGAAGAGCGGTTCCGTGCACAGCACTTCAAACCGCGCGGGCCACTGCACCTTGGCCAGACCCTGCACTACAGCATCTTCTGAGATCACAAAGTTTCTTTCCCTGAGAACCTCGATCGTGGTCAGAGCTGTGATCACGTTGTGCAGCTGGTAGCTTCCAAGGAGGGAGAGCCGGTATTTCCGGTCTGCAGCGGCCGACTCTTCGGCGGCGGCAGCGGACTCCGCGACGGCTG
>DGGX01000016.1:0-788 GCA_002392385.1 Lachnospiraceae bacterium UBA3863 | reverse complement strand
TGCCCCGCAAAAGTCGCTCCCAGCGGCTCAATCCGGGAAAAATCTGCGATGTGGAGGGGGCAGCCTTTTTCCTTGCAAACTTCGGTGACAACCTCCATGACTTCCGGGTCGTTCTCGTAGAGGACGACGTCGGAGCCGGTCTTGATGATACCGGACTTGGTGCGCGCGATTTTGGCGAGTGTGTCGCCGAGATACTCGGTGTGCTCGAGGCCGATGTGGGTGATCACGGCGACTTCTGGGGCATCGATCACATTGGTGGCGTCAAATTCGCCGCCGAGACCTACTTCGAGAACCACAAGGTCGCACCTCTTACGGTGGAAGTACTCCATGCCGATCGCCGTAATGAGCTCGAACTGGCTCGGATGATCCTCCATGGCCTCCGCCTCGGCGCGCACGCGCTCGGTGATTTCGCACAGAGCTTCCTCCGTGATATACTCGCCGCTCACCTGGATGCGCTCCCGGAAATCCTCGATATAAGGGGACGGGAAAAAGCCTGTCCGATAGCCCGCCTCGCGCAGAATGCGCTCGATCATGGCGCAGGTCGAGCCTTTGCCGTTGGAGCCGGCCACGTGGACGAAGCGCAGGTGTTTCTGCGGGTCGCCGAGCCTGTGCAGAAGTTCCTTCGTGCGCGCAAGGCCCAGGCGCCACTGGCTCCAGGTGTGAGTGTTGATGTAATCGATTGCTTCCTGCGTGGTCATGAGGGGTCCTTCTTTGTTTCTGTTTCTGGGGAGGTGTGGTGACGTGTTGCTGCAACTAGCTGGGGTGGCGTGTTGCGGCGGCAGGCTGGG
>DGGX01000050.1 GCA_002392385.1 Lachnospiraceae bacterium UBA3863 | reverse complement strand
GCTGGATGATGTCGCCGGTGCTGTTCTCACTGTGCCACCGATAGGGAAGCTTCTGAATATGGGCGTAGAGACTGTCCCGCATTCTTTTGACGAATCTTTCCGACCCCGCCGCGTTGAGGAGGCGGAAGAGATAGCGGAAGAGGGCGGCCAGCAGGGAGACGGCCACCAGGGCGCCCGTCACCGGCCAGAGGCTGCTCCGGAGCATGGCGAGGCCGCCGTGGGCCTCCAGGAAGGCCAGGAGCGGGGCCGGAAGGTCCGCCGGGGCCGATCCGATCACGCTGTCCACGGCAAAGGTCACGATCCTGGGACTCAGCATCTCCAGGAAGGAGACCATGCAGGCGCACAGCATGCTCAGGACAAAAAACCGGACGCTCCCCCGCAGGAAGAAGCGCACCAGGGACAGGCTGTCCGGAAATCGCTGCGGGGCACTTTTCTGTTCAGTTGTCGGTATCGTTTCAGGCATGCGGAATGACCTTTCCTGTATGATTTCTTACTTCTGCGGACTGTTCCGCGGATCCGTGCAGGACAGTCGGCAATGCTTCTATTTACAATAAGCGGAGATATTACAATAACCAAGGATACTGAAAAGAAGAGCCGCGGTCAAGAACCTGCAGGTTTCACTCTAAAGTGTATCTTAGGGGGACCCCCTGTGGTAAAATGCCGCCGGATATGGTATAAAGGATATAGTCACTGCACAGGCAGAAAGAGTCACCAATTCCGGAAGGAGAGAGCATGGGAATCAAATCTATAGATGCCGAGGACGATCAGTTCGCATATCGCTATGACACACAGCTCCTGATCGACCGTCGGGATGAGGACCTCGACGAGGACGAGATCGCGGATTATATTACGGAGCATTTTGAGGGGAACAGCCTGATCGCCGCCGGCGACGAGGATCTCATCAAGATCCACTTCCACACCAACGAGCCCTGGAAGATCCTGGAATACTGCAATTCCGTCGGAGAGATCTACGACATCGTCGTGGAGGACATGATCCGGCAGTCGAACGGACTGAAGGGCTGAGAACCGGCAGTCAGTCAATCGGACTGAAAGGCTGAGATCCGGCAGTCGGCCGGGCTGAAGGATAGATATCCGGAATTGACCGGGAAAGGAGAGGACCCCCGTGAAGAAAATGATCGTATTGATTATCTCTGTCATCTGCATCGCCGGCATCGCCATCACGACGGCGAGCCTGCCCTCGGAGTTCTTCGACTGAGACAGCCGGAGCCGATGTCACTGAACAGAGCATAGAGTACCACGAAACAGTCAGCCGGGCTGCCTCGCAGCCCGGCCATCTATTATGGAGCGAAGCATGTCTCTGGAGAGAGCCAAAGAGTACCTGAAACAGGTCGGTTATCTGGACCGGCTGATCGAGCCGGAGGTGTCCACGGCGACAGTGGAGCTGGCGGCCGAGGCCCTGGGCGTCAAGACCGGCCAGATCGCCAAGACCCTGTCTTTTCTCGTGGGAGACCAGGCCGTACTGATCATCGCCGAGGGAGACGCCCGGGTGGACAACCGCAAGTTCAAGGACCGTTTTCACAAAAAGGCGCGCATGATCCCCGCCGAACTGGTGGAAGAGAAGACCGGCCACGCCCCGGGCGGCGTCTGCCCCTTCGGCGTTTCCGGCGATGTGGAGATCTGGCTCGACGAGAGCCTGAAACAGCACGAGGTCATCTATCCCGCGGCGGGCAATGACCACAGCGCCGTGCGCCTGACACCGGCGGAGCTGGAGACCTGCGCCGGCGCCAGAGGCTGGGTGGACGTCTGTAAATAAGGATGAAAAGGAGCTGCCGCATTGCGATCCATAATGCGGCAGCCCCTGCGGTCTTCGGGTCAAAGTGTGGAGCGGGGATCAGGTCGTGACCTCCTCCGCCAGGAAAACAGAGCAATGTGGGGGGATCAGGTCGTGACCTCTCCTGCCAGGAAACGGCGGTAGAAGGCCAGATTCTTCTTCAGCAGGGCCGGCGTGTCCAGCTCATAAGGACAGTGGCTGGCACACTTGCGGCAGTTGATGCAGGAGTCGATCTTCTCCATCATGGCCTGTTTGGCCGGTGTGATGTTGGGCCCGACGGGGGCGCGCTTGAGGAAGAGGGTCATACGGGCGGCATTGAAGATCTCAATGCCCTGGGGACAGGGCATGCAATAGCCGCAGCCGCGGCAGAAATCGCCGCTCAGCTCCTGGCGCTCCTTCTCGATGAAGGCCCGGCGCTCCTCCGTCATCACGGGCGTCTCGTCCATGTAGGAGAGCCATTCCTCCAGCTCGGACATCTTCTGGATCCCCCAGAGAGGCAGGACATTGTCGTAGTCCTCCAGGAAAGCCATGGCGGCATCCGAACGGGTGATGAGACCGCCGGAGAGCCCCTTCATGCCCAGGAAACCGATGTTGGCCTCCTTACAGGCCTTGACCAGCGCGATGTCCTTGTCGGCGCTGAGATAGCTGAAGGGGAACTGCAGCGTCTCATAGAGACCGCTCTCCACGATCTCCATGGCCACGGGCAGGCGATGAGTGGTGATACCGATGTGCCGGATCATGCCCTGCCTTTTGGCGTCCTCCAGACATTCGTACAGACCGGTGCCGTCACCCGGCCGGTAGCACTGGGGAACCATGTGCAGCTGATAGATGTCGATATAATCCGTGCGGAGATTCTTCAGGGACGTCTCCAGATCCCGCTTGAAGACCTCAGGAGTCGAGCAGTGGGTCTTGGTGGAGATGAAGACCTTGTCCCGCATGCCGTCGAAGGCAGCGCCGACCTTCACCTCACTGTCAGTGTAGCCGCGCGCCGTGTCATAGAAGGTCATCCCGCCTTCATAGGCACGATGCAGGAGACGGACGGCCTCCTCCATGGATACACGCTGAATCGGCAGAGCGCCAAAAGCATTCTGCGGTGTCGTTATGCCGGTACGTCCGAGGGTGATCTGTCTCATGGATGGTCCTTTCTGAGAGTAAATTTCTATAAGTTATTTTCAGTATATAAGAAATACAAAGAGTTAGCAAACAGGAGCAGACACATATGATCCAGGATATTGCACCGCACAGACTGCGCAATGAGTACCGGCCCGGATGGCGCCCTGCCGCCGGTGACCCGGTCTACTATTTTAAAGAAGGGGAGCGGGAGACCTTCCTCTGCTGCATGAAGGACGGCCGCCTGACCCTCCCGGTCCTGGAACAGGACACAGACGCTGAGGACTATATCTATCTCTTCTCCCTGGACGGTCGTCCCCACTGGCTGGCGGTTGGGAAGGCGGAGAGTGCTGTCGGGGAGAACTTGCGGGCGGAGGAGGCCTCTGGAGAAGCTTCTGAAGCAACTTCCTATACCTATCGCTCGCTGCGCGACCTGCGCAGGGAAGGCGCCGGACCCCGGGAGAGGACTTTTGCCGCCTACACGGCGGCCCATCTCTTCCGGTGGTACCGGGACAACCGCTTCTGCGGGACCTGCGGCGCCCCGACGGTGCCGGCGGACGACGAGCGGGCGGTCTGCTGCACGGCCTGCGGGCGGCGGATCTATCCCCGGATCCAGCCGGCGGTCATCGTCGCGGTGACCAACGGCGACGAGATCGTCCTCACCCGCTATGCAGGGAGGACGATCACCTATCATGCGCTTGTGGCGGGCTTCGTCGAGATCGGGGAGACGGCGGAGCAGACGGTCGCACGGGAGGTCATGGAAGAAGTGGGCCTGCGCGTGAAGAACCTGCGCTATTACAAGTCCCAGCCCTGGGCGACGGCGGACGATCTGCTGGTCGGATTCTTCTGCGACGTGGACGGCGATCCGACGATCCGGCTGGACGAGCATGAATTGAAAGAGGCTGTCTGGGTACGCCGCGAGGACGTAGACAGCCAGCCTGACGATTTCAGTCTTACCAATGAGATGATGCAGGTCTTCCGGCGGGGCGGGGAACCCCGCTGAGATCCGGCGCCGCGATCAGCGGCAGGGCAGGAGGATCTCCATGAGGACGTCGGCGCAGCGGCCGACGATGATGCAGGGGGAGGCTGCCAGCGACAGGATCACTTTCTTCTGGGCCTCGTAGATCCCGTCATAGCTGCTGTTATAAGAGACCGCCCCGCTGAGAAAAGTATTCAGGAGCCGCCCTCCGGGGCTCATGCGCTCCCCTTCCCTCTCGATATCCTCTTCGGCATAGCCGCTGTCCTCCGCCGTCCGGCGGACGAAATCCCTGTCATAGAAAGGGATCCCCAGCTGCTCTGAGAGCGCGGCGGCGATCACGTGCCCTCCGGCGGCATATTCGCGGCTGATGGTGATGACCGGCAAGCTCATCGTATAGACCCTCCCCCACATTGTGTTCTGATAATTCATCATATCATACGCGCAGGAAAAAGGATATGGCGTCCGCGCGGACACAGACAATACTTGTTTTTCCAACTGAAAGCGTATAAAATGGATGAAGCATTAACGCATTAAAGCGGTGCACTGACAGCCTGCCGGCGTTCCGGGTCCGCGGAGACCCGCGCGTGGCTCAGCAGTAACCAGACGGACGGGACACAGAATGAAAAGCAGTCCGCACCGGCGGACTTTTTTGTTGAATGACACGTCCGGGAACAGAGGGAAAGATATGAATCCAAAAACGATCAAGTACATCCTGAAGCGCATCATCCTGGCGATCTTTACCATCTGGATCGTCATCACGCTGACTTTCTTCATCATGCACGCGGTGCCCGGCGGCCCCTTCGTGGGTGAGAAGGCCGTCACCGAGGCGGTCAAGAAGGCCATGGAGGCCAAATACGGCCTGGACAAGCCCCTGATGCAGCAGTATTTCACCTACCTCACCGAGGTGGTGCAGCTGCGGTTCGGGCCTTCCCTGAAGCTGCGCGGACGCATGGTCATCGACATCATCGGCGACGGCCTCAAGACCAGCGCCAAGCTCGGCCTGATCGCGGCGGCATGCGCGACCGTCCTGGGCATCATCCTCGGCTCCTTCGCGGCGCTGCGCAGGAACACGGTGCTCGACCGGATCATCATGGTGATCACGACGGCCTTCGTCTCCATGCCTTCCTTCATCATGGGCTCCCTGCTGCTGGTGGCGTTCGCGGTCAAGACCCACGTGTTCCCCGCCAACGGATCGACCCCTGCCGGCCTGGTCCTGCCGGTCATCACGCTGATGCTCTATCCGATGTCCTACATCACGAGGCTGACAAGGTCCTCGATGCTCGACGTGCTCGGACAGGACTACATCCGGACCGCCAAGGCCAAAGGCGTCTCCCGCACGGCGATGATCTTCCGCCACGCGCTGAAGAACGCCCTCATCCCGGTCATCACCTACCTCGGACCGCAGCTGGCCTACATCACGACCGGCTCGCTGGTCGTCGAGCAGATCTTCGCGGTGCCCGGCATCGGCCGCGCCTTCGTGAGCAGCATCACCGGCCGTGACTACCCGCTGATCATGGGCACGACGATCGTCCTCGCGACCTTCATCGTCGTCATGAACCTCATCAGCGACATCATGTACAAGGTCGTGGATCCTCGTATTAACCTTGAGTGACAAGGCGCGAAGCGACTCTGTCCGCCCACGATCTCAGAACGCGGCGCGCTCTGAGATGTGGTGCTGATGATATGAACGATCAGCGCACAAAAGCCACACCCCGGAAAGGAATCATCATGGATATCAGCAAACTCAGCATGCACGTGAACGTGGAGGATTTTCTCCCGGCCACGGAGGAAGAAAAGGAATATATGGTGCAGATGCGCCCGTCCACGACCTTCTTCCGCGACGGCCTGAAGCGGCTGTCGAAGAACAAGGTCGCGATGGTCAGCTTCTTCATCATCCTGCTCATCACTCTGTCGGCGATCTTCGTGCCGATGTTCTGGCCTTACAAGTATGAGTCGATGCTCGGCATGCAGCCCGGCAAGCCGGTGGACGCCTCCTTCAACAACCTGCGGCCCTTCGAATATTCGTCGACGGAGAAGGCGCGCATCGAGGCGGGCGAGTCGGTCTTCCCGCACGTGTTCGGCACGGACTCGAGCGGCCGTGACTACTTCATCCGCGTGATCTACGGGACCAGGATCTCGCTGGCCGTCGGTTTCTTCGCGAGTATCATCGTGCTGGTGATCGGCCTGCTGGTCGGATCGGTCTCCGGCTACTGCGGCGGCAGGGTCGATATCATCATCATGCGGATCGTCGATATCATCTATTCGCTTCCCGACATGCTGATGGTCATCCTGCTGGCGTCGGTCATGAAGGTCACGCTGGGACCGGCCATCGACGGCACGCCGCTGGCCAAGATCGGCTCCAACATCATCTCGCTGTTCATTATTTTCGCGCTGCTGTACTGGGTCTCCATGTCGAGACTGGTCCGCGGACAGATCCTGTCCCTGCGCGAACAGGAGTACGTGCTGGCGGCGCAGGCGGCCGGCGCGAAGGGCAGCTGGATCATCCGCAAGCACCTGATCCCCAACTGCATC
>DGGX01000188.1 GCA_002392385.1 Lachnospiraceae bacterium UBA3863 | reverse complement strand
CGCAGATCGCCGCGGAGGAGATGGGGAGGGTCAGAGCGATACCTACAAGGACGGAGACCGCGATGCCCATGAGCAGGGGCTGGAGCTCCGTAGCCGCCATGATCAGCTGACCGACCAGAGAGGCGGCCCTGCCCAGTGTAGGGGCCAGGAGCCAGGCCAGGGCACAGCCCACGAGAATGGTCGTGAGAGGCGTGACCAGGATGTCCACCCTCGTCTCTTTGGACACGGCCTTGCCGCACTCGGCGGCGATGACAGCCACGAAGAGGACGGCCAGCGGGCCTCCCGCGCCGCCCAGCTCATTGGCGGCCTGGCCTACGGCGGCCAGGGTGAAGAGGACAAGAGGCGGGGCCTGCAGGGCATAGCCGATGGCGATGGCCATGGCGGGACCCGACATGGCGGAGGCGTACTTGCCCACCGCTACCAGAGCGGGAATATTCAGCTGCGTTCCCAGCGTGTTCAGGATCGTACCGATCAGAAGAGAAGCGAAGAGGCCCTGGGCCATGGCACCGAGGGCATCGATCCCGTAACGCCTGGCGGAAATGACAATGTTCTTGCGCTTCAGAAAATCGCGAAACCCGTCCATTTGAGATTCTCCTTCTTCTGTGTGCCTGTGCGGACAGGCGCTGTTTTGTTTTTTGAGTTCAGAAAAGGCCGTAAACCTGACGTTTACGGCCTTCCCTTTTCATCGGAGTGACGGGATTCGAACCCACGACCCCTTCGTCCCTAACGAAGTGCGCTAGCCAGCTGCGCTACACCCCGACGTGCAAGTGATATTATACGGTCTGCCGGAAGGAAAATCAAGAGAAAGTTGAAAAATTTTTTTTCTCTTTCAAAAGGCAGGTTATTGCATATTTTTACGGAATTCTTCCAAGTGTGACATTTCTATGATAAACTGAAATTGTTGCAGCGCCTCCCTGCCGGAAGGCGCAGTTACAGGATATCACGGGAGGATGGAAGAATGAAGAGAAAGAATCACAGAAGAGGAGCAGGCGTACTGCTGGCGCTCATCATCGCCGCCGCGGCGGCGCTCACAGGATGCGCGGGCAAGCCTACCTCTCAGAGCCTTGCCAAGACCGCCTCTGAAAAGATGGGGGAGATCAAGTCAGCCTCCCTGGAAGAGACCCTGGTCATGGACGCCTCCATCGGCGCGGAGGGCATGTCGGTGGATCTCAAGCTCAATATGGGCATCAGCGGAGACGTTATTGTGGATCCCTATACGGCCCACTTGAAGATGAAGATGGACCTGGAAGCCATGGGCCAGTCTGAGACGGTCAAGTCCGAGGTCTACGCCGAGAGAGACGGCGATAAGCTGGTGACCTACACCACCGATGACGGAAGCAACTGGGTCAGGAGCGAGGAGGCCATGTCTGAAGCGGCTCTCACCGGTATGCTGAACTTCGATCTCTATAACCTGATCGCGGACGGCACGGTGGAGGCGGTACTGGCGGAGGAGACCCAGACCATCGGCGACAAGGAAGTCTATGTGCTGACCCTGGAGATGAAGGGCGAGCAGCTTGAGGAGGCCATGGCTTCTTCCGTGAGTGCCGCGGGTGACGCGGGCGCCCTGTTCAAGGATGTCGATCTGACCGGGGTCACCGCGCCGACCACCGTTTATATCGATAAGAAGAGCGGCTACCCCGTCAGACTGGAGATGGATATGTCCGGGCTGGGCGCGACGCTTCTGTCCTCCGCCATGGGCATGTCCGGCGAGGACTACAGCATGGATGTGCGGGAATTCACCGTCCGCGTGGATCTGTCCGCCTTCAATACCATCGACCAGATCGCCATCCCTGATCAGGCGCGCAGCGCCAAAGAGGGGGCGGATCAGGATCTTCTGGAAGGGCTGACCGACGTTCCGACAGCGCCGGAGACCGATGTGAAGGAGGAGACCACAGACGAAGGCTACACCGATGAGATGAAGACCGGGGACCGGGCCGAACTGACGATGGGCGATTCCCACGCCGTGATCACCAAGCCCGAGGGATTCGACGAGCTCCGCTACTCCGACGACTATGCCTCGGCGGATGTCTATGACAACGGAGCCATGACGGATATCTTCTATTATCTCTTTGAAAACACGACCATGGACCAGTATCTGGACTTCACGGACGCCTCCTACATGCGGGAGGACGCCGACTATTCCAACGTGAAGGAGGGCGAGATCCAGAGCGGCACCATCGGCGGCCACGAGGCCAAATGGAAGAAGACTTCCTTTGACTATTCGAACCTGGCCTTCATCAAATATGAGATCTGCATGCAGGCCGGCGGGAACAACATCCTGTCCGTGGAGATCACCTGCACCAATGACGCGGGGACCGAGCAGTGGTTCGACGAGAAGGCCCTGCTGGAGAACGTCCTCTCCCATATCGAGATCAAGTGACATTCTTGCGCGGCGGACTGACGCTGTGCTATAATGCCAATGTTCCGACCCGGCCGGGTGTTGAATGTGAAAGTGACATATCTGATCGACAGTGAGAATGTCGGAGATTTCTGGATCCCCCTGCTGGACCTTCCCGCGGAGGAGACCGAGCTGGTGGTGTTCTATACCAGGAACAGCCCCCACATGAGCTATGAGAGCCTGATCAGGCTCAAGGAATCCGACAGACACGTGACCTTTATCAAATGTTACGAGGGAACCAATGCGCTGGACTTCCAGCTCGTGAGCGAGATGGGCTACCGGATCGCTCTGAGGAACAGCGACAGTTATGTGATCGTGACCAATGATACGGGATACGACGCAGCAGTTAAGTATTGGAAGCATAAGAAATGTGCCGTGAAGCGCATTACCGGAAAGGAATGCCGCTACATCGACAGACGGGCCAGGGAACGAGACGAGGAAGAGAGACCGGCGGAACAGGACAGGGCCGCACAGACCTCTGCGGAAGAGAAGCAGCAGACGCCTGCGGAGACTGCGCCTGTGCAGAAGGCCGCGCCTGCCCCTGCTGACAGGGAGATCCCCGCAGCGGAGGAGGCGGTGACAGAGCCTGCGGCTGAGACGGAAACGGCGGAGGAGACCGTACAGACACCTGTACAGGAGGAAGCGCCGGAAGAGGCTCAGGAAGAGCAGGACCAGCCGGCAGAGGAGACATCCTCGGAGACAGCCCGGGATGCGGAACCGGAAGCCGCGGAAGAAGCGGAGGCCGTAGAGGCTGAAGCGGAAGAGCCCGCGGCGGAAGAGGTACAGAAGAAGGGACTCAGCGATAAGGACCTGCTGGAGATCGAGATGATCGTCTCCTGCATCGGCCCGGAGAACCTCGCGGAGATCCACAATCAGCTCGCCCTGTTTTTCGGCGAGCGCGGCAAGGAGATCTATCAGGGACTCAAGAACGGAGAGATCACCGTAAATCCTCAGAAGGGGGAGACGGTGGAGAAGTATCAGGTCTACGGACAGCTGATCTTCGCGAGAGCCGAGGAGGAGTACCCTCGGGATCTGCCGCAGTTCCTGCTGGACAGCAGCGACAAGATGAAGAATCTGAACTCTCTTCGCTACGCTCTGCTTAAGCATTACGGAAAGGACAAGGGACACAGGTATTACTATCTCCTGAAGCCTTTTGTCAAGGTACTCAATCAAATGTAAAAAAGGAAGAGCCGGGAAGGAACGAGAACGGGCCGCCTCACTGCCGGAAGGGGAGTGGCGGTCCGTTTCTGTACCTGCTTCCGCGGCGGAAAGGACCGGACGGAGGGGAGATGCCGGATACAAGAGAGGAAGTGCGGGAGATCCGCATGGATGCGGCAGCCTGGGAGGAGAGCCTGCCGGCGGCCTACAGAATGCGCATGCAGGAGCTTCTGGGCGATGAATACGCCGCCTTCATGGCGGCGGGCGAGAGGCCCCGCAGGCCGTCTCTGCGGATCAATCCCCTGAAAGAGGGGGAGGACGCGGCCGTGACAGAGGCCCTTGGGACCACGTCTGAGGACCGGGTACCCTGGGAGGAGACCGGCCGCTACTGCGCGGCGGATGCCCGCCCCGGCAGGACGGTCATGCATGAGGCGGGGGCCTTCTATATGCAGGAGGCCAGCGCCATGCTGCCCGCGGCCATAGCGGCGCCCCAGCCGGGAGAATATGTACTGGACCTCTGCGCCGCGCCGGGGGGCAAGAGCACCCAGGCGGCCGGCAGGCTCCTGGGACAGGGTCTCCTTGTGGCCAATGAGATCCATCCGGCCAGGGCCCGGATCCTGTCCGGCAACCTGGAGAGAATGGGCGTGCGCAACGCGGTGGTCACCAACGAGGACCCCGCGGTGCTGGAGGGCCGTTTTCACGCCTTCTTTGATCTGGTGATGGTGGACGCCCCCTGCTCGGGCGAGGGGATGTTCCGCAAGGAGCCCCAGGCCGTGACGGACTGGAGCCCGGAGACGGTCAGCATGTGCGCCGCCCGCCAGGAGAGGATCCTGGAGGCGGCCGCCGCCATGACGGCGCCCGGGGGACGGATCGTATATTCCACCTGTACCTTCGCCCCGGAGGAGGACGAGGAGCAGGTGCTGGCCTTTCTCCGCCGGCACCCGGAGTTCCGTCTGGAGACGCCGGCCCTCCTGGCTGAGGGCTGCCGGGGCCTGCGCCCGGGCCTGTCCCTGGGAGACGCAGAAGACCGCGCTCTGTGCGGGAAGATGGTCAGGATCTGGCCCCACAGGGCAGAGGGCGAGGGACATTTCGCCGCCCTCATGGTCAAGGAAGGCAAGGCCATGCCCCATGTATTGTCCGGCACAGGCCCCGCCTCTGCGGGAGCCGGGACCAGGAAGGACAGGAAGAAACGCGCCGGACGCGGCGCCGGGGACAAGGCCCAGGTCCAGGAGGCCCTCAAGCTGTGGGCCCAGTTTGCGGAGGACCAGCTCACCGCCGCCTGTTCCCTGCCTGCCGCAGACAAGCTGACGCCCGCTGACGTCGTCCTCTTCGGGGAGGAGCTGTATCTGCTGCCGGCGCCCCTCAGGCTGGAGGGCCTCCGGGTGCTGCGCCCCGGGCTCCATCTGGGAACGGTGAGAAAAGGGCGCCTGATCCCCGCCCACGCCCTGGCCATGGCCCTGGGGCCGGAGGAGTGCGCGGATGTCTATGAAACGGAGGCGGAGGGACCGGCTGCCAGAGCCTGGCTGCGGGGCGAGAGCCTCAGCGACAGCGACGGGACCGGCGGCCGGGGCTGGACCCTGGTCTGCGCGGGCGGCAGGAGCCTGGGCTGGGGGAGAAGAGCCGGCAATATGATCAAGAATCATTATCCGAGAGGTCTCCGAAGATAAAGTTGGGTATGGAACACAGAGATACAATCTGTTATAATCAGTCACGGTCATTCATCTTATTTTGATTTTTGCACAAGAAGGAGAGAAAAATGAAGCGCAATGTAGTAGTCGGACAGTCCGGCGGTCCTACCGCCGTTATCAATTCTTCCATCGCGGGCGTATATTTTGAGGCCAAGCAGCAGGGATACCAGAAGGTCTATGGCATGATCCACGGTATCGAGGGATTCCTGCAGGGCAAGATCGTGGACCTGGACGAGTATCTGGCGGATCCCATGGGGATCGAGCTGCTCAAGAGGACTCCTTCCGCCTTCCTCGGAAGCTGCCGTTTCAAGATGCCCGCCATCGAGGGTCATGAGGACGTCTATCAGAAGATCATCGATATCATGGAAGAGAACGAGATCGACACCCTCTTCTATGCGGGCGGCAACGACTCCATGGATACCGTGAAGATGCTCTCTGATTACGCTGCCGCCACCGGCAGGAAGCAGACCTTCATGGGCGTTCCCAAGACCATCGACAACGATCTGCCCATCACGGATCACTGCCCCGGCTACAGCAGCGCTGCCAAGTATATCGGCACCTCCATCAAGGAGATCATCCGCGACAACGAATCCTTCGGCGCCGCCAAGCCCACCATCGTTGTGGTGGAGATCATGGGCCGTCACGCCGGCTGGCTGACCGCTGCTGCCGCTCTTGCCAAGGGCGACGACTGCTCCGGCTGCGACGCTATCTATCTGCCTGAGCGCACCTTCGACCTGGACGAGTTCATGGCCAAGGTCAAGCACCTCGCTGCGACCAAGCACAGCGTTGTGATCGCTGTTTCCGAGGGTATCCACACCGCGGACGGCAAGTTCGTCTGCGAGGCCGGCGGCGCCGTACTGCCCGTCGACGCTTTCGGTCACAAGCAGCTGGGCGGCACCGCCTCCAACCTCTGCCGCATCATCGCCGCGGAGACCGGTCTGAAGACCCGTGCCATCGAGTTCTCCACCCTGCAGAGAGCCGGTTCCCACATCTCCTCCCTGACAGACGTGAACGAAGCCTTCGAGTCCGGCCGCGCCAGCGCGCGTGCCGCCGCGGAAGGCAAGACGGCCCTGATGCCCGTTCTGGTCCGCGAGAGCCAGGATCCTTATCTGTGCGGCATCGATCTGCACGATATCCACGACATCGCCAACGTGGAGAAGCCTGTGCCGGATGAGTTCATCACCGAGGACGGCTGCGGCATCACCGAGGCCTATCTGGAATATGCTCGTCCGCTGATCATGGGTGAGCTGATCCCCGTCTACGTGGACGGACTTCCCAGACACCTGGTCATGAAGGAGCTCTTCGACTGAGACCTTCCGGGAACAGTAAACTAAGAAAGAAGCAGGAACAGCGGGCCGTTGTGTTAAGGATGTGACTTAATACGACGGCCCTTCCGGTTTGAGAGGTGGATTTTGGACCTTTTTTCCTATATGCGCGAGCAGGATATGGAGGAGGAATCGCCGCTGGCGGCCAGACTGCGTCCCCGTACGCTGGAGGAGGTCGTCGGACAGCGCCATATACTGGGGGAGGGCAAGCTGCTGCAGAGGGCCATCATGGCCGACAAGCTGGGCAGCGTCCTTTTCTATGGACCGCCCGGCACCGGCAAGACGACCCTGGCCATGGTCATCGCCGGCGTCACCAGATCAGAATTCGTCCAGATCAATGCCACGTCCTCCGGCAAGAAGGAGATGGAGGATGTCATCCGCAGGGCCAGGGAAGTGCGGGGCATGTACGGGAAGAAGACAATCCTCTTCATTGACGAGATCCACCGCTTCAATAAATCCCAGCAGGACTACCTGCTGCCCTTCGTGGAGGACGGCACGGTCACCCTGATCGGGGCGACGACGGAGAATCCTTATTTTGAGGTCAACGGGGCGCTCCTGTCCCGGTCCCTGCTCTTCGAGCTCCATCCCCTGGACAGGGAGGATGTCCGTGCCCTGATCCTGCGGGCCGTCACGGACCGGGAGAGAGGCATGGGCGCCTACGGCGCCGCCATCGACCCGGAGGCCGCGGACTGGCTGGCGGACGTGGCGGGCGGAGATGCCCGCAAGGCCCTCAATGCCGTGGAACTGGCCGTCCTGACGACGCCCCCTTCGGGAGACGGCGTCATCCATCTGACGGAGGATGTGCTCAGGGAGTGCGTCCAGAACAGGCCGGCCCGTTACGACAAGAAGGGCGACAACCACTACGATACCATCTCCGCTTTTATCAAAAGCATGCGGGGGAGCGATCCGGACGCGGCCGTCTACTATCTGGCCAGAATGCTGGAGGCGGGAGAGCAGCCGGAATTCATCGCCCGCCGTATCATGATCTGTGCCTCTGAGGACGTGGGCAACGCCGATCCCATGGCCATGGTGGTGGCCGTCAACTGCTCGCTGGCCTGTGAGCGGCTGGGGATGCCGGAATCCCAGATCGTCCTGGCCCAGGCGGCGGAATATGTGGCCACGGCCCCCAAGAGCAATACGGCCGTGGAGTCGGTCTCTCAGGCCCGGGCGCTGGTAGAGGAAACGGGGCCCCTTCCCATTCCCGGCTATCTCCGGGACGCCCACTACGACGGCGCCCGGTTCATGGGCCGCGGACTGGGCTACCAGTATGCCCACGAATACGAGGGACACTACAGCGGACAGCCCTATCTCCCGGAGGAGATCCGGGGCAGAAAGCTCTACCATCCCTCTGAGAACGGCCATGAGCAGGAGATCCGCAGGTATATGGCCGCCCTGACGGGAGACGGTCGTTACACTGAGCCGGAGACGCTCAGACAGAGAGGAGAGGAGACGCCATGACATCATCGCTGACGACAGGCAAGCTCCTGGTCCTCTACATGCTGGACCGGACAGGCGGCCCCATCGCCATGCCCCGCCTGTCGGAATTCCTTCTGGACCAGTGTCTGGTCAATCTGCTGACCCTGACCCAGAGCTACGCGGAGCTGGAGGAGAGCGGTCTCGTGCGGGCTGAGAATGACCCGGACAGGACCTTCCTGTACCTGACCCCGGAGGGGGAGGAGACCCTCCGTCTCTTCTACGGCCATCTGGACGCGGGCCTCAGGGCCGCGGCCGACCGGTATCTGAAGGAGAACGGAGAGGAGCTGCGGGACGAGAGAGACCTGCGCGCGGACTACCACAAGGTCCAGGGCGGCTTCGAAGTGACACTCAAGGCCTCTGAAAAGGGGATCCGCCTCATGGAGATCACCCTGCGGCTGCCCGACGAGGAGAGCGCCCGGGAAGCGGCCGGACAGCTCAAGAAAAACAGTGAGGAGATCTACAGCCTCCTCATTGAAAAAATAATGTGAAGTCTATATAATCAGATCAAGAGGGCACACACATGTGCCCTCTCTGTAAAGATGCCGGCGGTTCCATCTCTTATTTATGCCGCGGCGCTGTTCTGTCGTATATGCCTGTCAGCAGTATCATGCATTTTAATCCCACGCATACATTTATAAAGAGATGACCGGAAACGTCTGCTCTGCCCGGCGGCCGACGGTCGTCTGTTCAGGGAAGCTGCATAGCAGCCGCGTGCCGTAAAAAGGCATAGAAAGGATCATTTCAATATATGACAAGAGATAGATATGAAACGCTGTCGCTGCACGATCTCCGGGAGATCGCCAAGAACCGCGGCATGAAACGGACATCCACCCTTCGGAAAGCGGAGCTCATCGACGCCATGCTCAAGCAGGACGAGATCGACGCCCAGAAGATCCAGGCACAGAACAAGGGCAAGATCCCTAAAAGCATTCAGCAGCGGGCGGACTCGCCGGTTGTTCACAAGGACAGTTTCCAGAAGGAACTGGACAGCGGCAATATGGCCAACGGCATCCTGGAGGTCATGACCGACGGCTTCGGATTCATACGCTGCGCCAACTATCTGCCCGGTGAGAACGACATTTATGTCTCCCCCAGCCAGATCCGCCGTTTCAACCTCAAGACCGGCGACGTCATCGTCGGCAACATCCGTGTGAAGACCAGGGAGGAGAAATTCAGCGCCCTGCTCTATGTAAAGTCCGTCAACGGCATGCGGCCGGAAGAGGCCACCCGCCGTTACAATTTCGAGAACATGACCCCCATATTTCCGTCGGAGCGGATCCGTTTGGAAAGGCCCGGTGCCGGCATCTCCATGCGGGTGATGGACCTGATGAGTCCGGTGGGCAAGGGCCAGAGAGGCATGATCGTATCCCCGCCCAAGGCCGGCAAGACGACCCTCCTCAAGGAAGTAGCCAAATCGGTCAAGATCGGCAACCCGGAGATCCACCTGATCATTCTCCTGATCGACGAGCGGCCGGAGGAGGTGACCGACATTAAGGAGGCCATCGAGGGCCCCGGCGTGGAGGTGATCTACTCCACCTTCGATGAGCTGCCCGAACACCACAAGCGGGTGTCGGAGATGGCCATCGAGCGGGCCAAAAGGCTGGTGGAGCACAAGAAGGACGTCATGATCCTTCTGGACAGCATCACCCGGCTGACCCGGGCCTACAACCTGACAGAGACTCCCAGCGGCAGGACCCTGTCCGGCGGTCTGGACCCGGCCGCCCTCCATATGCCTAAACGGTTCTTCGGCGCGGCCAGGAACATGCGGGAGGGCGGCAGCCTGACCATCCTCGCCACGGCCCTGATCGAGACGGGCAGCAAGATGGACGAGGTGGTCTACGAGGAGTTCAAGGGGACCGGCAACATGGAGCTGGTCCTGGACAGAAGGATGTCGGAGCGCAGGGTCTTCCCGGCCATCGATATCCAGAAATCGGGCACCCGCAGGGACGACCTGCTGCTGTCGCCGGATGAGCTGGAGGCCATCAACACGGTCCGCCGGGCCTTCATCGGCAGCCAGGGAGCGGAGAATGTCAACCAGGTGCTGGACCTGTTCGCGCGGACCCGCAATAACGGCGAGTTCGTGGCCATGGTCAGCAGACAGAAATGGATGTAATCATTTAAAAAGGTTTAACAAGGAAGTAGTTATGGGCACGAGTAGAAGATGCGGTGTACTTCTGCCGGTGACGGCGCTGCCGTCCCCCGGCGGGATCGGATGCCTCTCTGAGGAGGCCAGGCGTTTTGTGGATTTCCTGCAGGACGCGGGGCAGACCTACTGGCAGATCCTGCCTCTGGGCCAGACGGGCTACGGGGATTCTCCCTATCAGTCCTTCTCCACCTTCGCCGGCAATCCTTATCTGATCGATCCGGAGGCCCTGAGACAGAAGGGCTATCTGGACAGCGAGGACCTGGAGACCTTTGCGGGGGGAGAGGACCCGGGCACCATCGACTATGGCCGCCTCTATGAGGAACGGTGGGTGCTCCTGAGAAAAGCCTATTATAACAGCCCCTTCTGCGAGAATCCCCTGCCTGAGTGGGCCGGCGGCGATTTCCAGCGGGAGCGGGAGCGCTTCGAGGAATACATCCGCAGGACGAGCTGGCTGGAGGACTACTGCCTCTTCAGTGCCGTCAAGGAGCAGTACGGCGGCAAGAGCTGGCTGGAGTGGGACGAAGACATCCGTCTGCGCCGGCCGGAGGCAATGGCCCGCCGGCGCGAGGAGCTGTCGGAGCAGTGCCGCTTCTATGCCTTCGTCCAGTTCCTTTTCGACGAGCAGTGGCACGCCCTGCGCGCCTACGCCAACGGCAAGGGGATCCGCATCATCGGGGATATCCCCATCTATGTGGCCCTGGACAGCGCGGACACCTGGAGCCATCCGGAGCTTTTCGAGCTGGATGACAGAGGCTTCCCGACGGTGGTGGCGGGCTGTCCGCCGGACGCCTTCTCCGACGACGGTCAGCTCTGGGGCAACCCCATCTATCGCTGGCCCCGCCACAGGGAGACCGGCTACGCCTGGTGGATCGAGAGACTGGACTGCTGCTTTAAGCTCTATGACATGGTCCGGATCGACCATTTCAGAGGTTTTGACGAGTACTACGCGATCCCGGGAACGGCCGACAGCGCTCGCACGGGCGAGTGGCGGCCCGGGCCGGGGGCGGACCTCTTCCGGGTCCTGGAGGAAAGGCTTGGGGACCAGGCCATCATCGCGGAGGATCTCGGCTATCTGACGCCCTCTGTCCACGCCCTGCTCAGGGAGACCGGCTATCCCGGGATGAAGGTCCTGCAGTTCGCCTTCGACACGGCGGAGGACAACGACTACCTGCCCCACAACTACCCGGAGAACTGCGTGGTCTATACCGGGACCCACGACAACGACACCACCAGAGGCTGGTTCGACAGCCAGGCGGAGTGGGTGAAACAGAACGTGAGAGACTACTGCGGCTCCAGAGGGGACGAGTGGATCGTGGACGATATGATCCGGCTGGCCCTGCGCAGCCGCGCCTCTGTGGCGGTGATCCCCATGCAGGACTACCTGGAGCTGGGGAGCGAGGGCAGGATCAACACCCCTTCCACCCTGGGAGGCAACTGGTGCTGGCGCCTGGACAGCGCGGCCTGCACCGGCGAGCTGGCGGGAAGGATGCGCGACCTGGCCCGCATCTATCGCAGACTGCCGGAGTGAATTCAAAATGAATAAAAAGAACCGGAGGATCCCGCTGAAAGCGGGGCCCTCCGGCTCTGCCGTACAATTATTATTTTCTCAGAAAGCATTCAGGTATAGTAGAGGACCTTCCTGCCCAGATTCTCCGCCGTCTCTTTCCCGCAGAAATAGGCGGTGATGGCCAGACCGAAGGCGATGGCGGTCCCCATGCCCCGGCTGGTGATGAGGGCACCCTTGCCGCTCCCCTCGGCGGGCAGGGCGGTGACGGCGGGTTCGCGCACCAGATCGGCGCCGTGGTCCGTGAGCACATGTTCAAAGGAAGGGTTGCAGGTGGCGCGGACGCCCTCGAGCATGCCCAGCTCCGCCAGGATGGAAGGGGCGGCGCAGATGGCGGCCAGAGGCTTGCCCGTATTATGGAAGGCCGTGAGACTGTCCGTAAGAGGGCGGCAGGCCTTGAGATTGGGGGTGCCCGGGATGCCGCCGGGCAGGACGATCATGTCATAGGTGCTGAGATCGGTCTCCCCGATACAGGCATCCGCCAGGATGCGGATCTTATGAGAAGACGTCACCGTTCTGTCTTCCGATACAGAAATCAGGTCGGCGGGGATGCCGGCGCGGTAGAGGAGATCGGCCACGGAGAGAGCTTCCACCTCTTCACAGCCGTCCGCCATCATCAGAGCGATCTTCGGAGCAGTGTTCATATTTGATCCTCCCACAGGAAACGCAAGAAAATTACTGATATAAGTATATCACAGGCTTTTTTCCGCAGGAAGGACTTGAAAGGACAGTTTCCGGATATTAAAATGAATCGATATGTTCAACCAAAAAAGAGGAGGAGTACATGGTAACAAATGATGCCACACTCGTGAAGCTTAAACATAAGATCATGGAAGAGACCGCACGGCTTGCCTGGGACGGAAATCTGAACGAGGAGTCCAAGGAGGAGCTGGTCTATAAGATCATACCCGGTCCCATGGCCACCTACCGCTGCTGTGTATATAAGGAACGTGAGATCGTGCGCCAGAGGATCCGTCTGTCCTGCGCCCAGAATCCCACCGGAAACGGAGATTCTGAGAACATCGTCCAGGTGATCAATACGGCCTGCGAGGAGTGTCCGCTCTCCGCCTACACGGTGACGGACAACTGCCGGCTCTGCATGGGCAAGGCCTGCATCAATTCCTGTAAGTTCGGCGCCATCAGCATCGGAGAGAACAGGACCCGCATCGATCCCACCAAGTGCAAGGAGTGCGGCATGTGCGCCAAGGCCTGCCCTTACGGCGCCATCGCTCACCTAGTCCGCCCCTGCAAGAAGGCCTGCCCTGTGGGCGCCATCACCTATGATGAGTACGGCATCTGCCGCATCGACGAGAGCAAGTGCATCCAGTGCGGTCACTGCATCCACTCCTGCCCCTTCGGCGCCATCGGCTCCAAGACCTATCTGGTGGAGATCATCAATCACATCAGGGCAGGGCACGAGGTCATCGCCATGGCCGCGCCCGCGACGGAAGGTCAGTTCGGCGCCGACATCACCATGCAGTCCATCCGTCAGGGCTTCCTGAAGATGGGATTCGCCGACATGGTGGAGGTCGGCCTGGGCGGCGACATGACAGCGGCCTATGAGTCCAAGGAATGGGCGGAAGCCTACGAGAAGGGCCACAAGATGACCACCTCCTGCTGCCCCGCCTTCATCAACATGCTCAGGAAGCATTTCCCCAAGCAGTATGAGGAGAATATGTCGTCCGTGGTCTCCCCCATGTGCGCCATCTCCCGTTATCTCAAGGCGACCCGCCCCGGCTGCATCACGGTCTTCCTGGGACCCTGCATCGCCAAGAAGTCCGAGGC